>JBDHSO010000126.1:0-11698 GCA_039808125.1 Rhodobacter sp.
GCCGGTCCTCCACCGGGTGCCGGCGGCCCCGGCCGTGTCCCGGGCGAAGGCGGTGGCGATGAAGGCGGAGACCACCCGCGCGCATCTGGCCCTGTCGCTGTTGCTTTACACCGGGCAGCGACGTGGTGCACATGGGGCGTCAGCATGTGCGCAACGGCGTCCTGTCGATTGTGCAACAGAAGACCGGGCAGGAAGTGACCATTCCCCTGCACCCCGAGTTGAAGGCTACTCTGGACGCCCTGCCGCGCGACAACCTGACATTCATCATGTCGGAACGCAGGGGACCGATGACCCCTGAGAGTTTCACCAACTGGTTCCTCAAGCAGGTCAAGGCCGTGATGGATGACGAAGGCAAGCGGCTCTTGCCGGATGATCTGTCGCCGCACGGGCTACGCAAGGCGACGTGCCGCCGACTCGCGGAAGCCGGGTGCGGCCCGCACGAAATCATGGCGATCAGCGGCCACCAGACGCTTGAGGAGGTGACCCGCTACACCGTCGCGGCGAACCGACTCCATCTGGCCGAACAGGCCGTCGCCGCGCTGGATAGGAAGGAAGCGCGAACATAAAGTGTAAAACCTGACCCAAGGTTTTACGAAACCGCCCCGCAGGCATTGATCTTACTGGATGAAATTTGGGAATGGTGGGCGATCCTGGAATCGAACCAGGCATGAGTCGCCTCGGCGGAGTTACAGTCCGCTGCCACACCTTGTAGCATATCGCCCACTGAGGGCGGGGAATAGCCAAGGGGCGGCGGGGCGTCAAGGGGATTGGCGCAGGATTCCGCGGCTTGATTTCGGGGTTCGATTCCGGGGCTTGCGGCGCGGGGCGATCACCGCCATGACGGAGGCGGTCAGGAAAGGACAGCATGCCATGAAGCCCGGATCCCGCAAGCCTAGCTGGGTGGTCGACAAGGAACGCCGCGAGCGGGCCGAGGCGAAAGAGACGGTCTGGCTTTTCGGCCTGCATGCCGTGCGCGACGCGCTGGAGAATCCGCGGCGCGAAAAATTGCGGCTCATCGTCACGAAGAACGCGCTCGACCGGCTGGATGCGGCCGTTGCCGCCGCCGGGATGGTCCCCGAAGTGGTCGACCCACGCCGTTTCACCGCGCCGCTCGATCCGGGTTCGGTCCATCAGGGGGCCGCGCTTGAGGTGCGGCCGCTGAACTGGGGCAGCCTGGCCGATGTGGCGGTCTCGGGCGCGGCGGCGCCGCTGGTCGTGCTGCTTGATCGGGTGACGGATCCGCATAATGTCGGCGCCGTCCTGCGCTCGGCCGAGGTCTTCGGCGCCCGTGCCGTGATCGCGCCGCGGCACCATTCGGCGCCCGAAACCGGGGCACTGGCGAAAACCGCCTCCGGCGCGCTGGAGCGCCAGCCCTATCTGCGGGTGACAAACCTGGCCGAGGCGATGGCAGAGTTGCAGGCGGCCGGCTATGTGCTGATCGGCCTCGATGGCGAGGCGCCCGTCACGCTGGCCGAGGCGGTGGCGGGCGCGGGCGGCCGGCCCCTGGGGCTGGTGATGGGCGCCGAAGGGCCCGGCCTGCGCGAGAAGACCCGCGAGACCTGCGACCGGATCGCGCGAATCCCGGCAGCGGCGGCGTTCGGCAGCCTCAACGTCTCGAATGCGGCGGCGGTGGCCCTCTATGCCGCCAGCCAAAGGTGATCACGAATGCGCGATCAGGCTTTTAATCCGCGATTAGGCTTTCCATGTAACAGTCATGAGGCCGGGAACTGGAACCCCCGTCCCCTTTGCACTGTCCCTCGTTCCGCACCTTGGCGCCCCGGCCCCCGGCCCGGGCGCCTTTTTCCTGCCCGCCGCCGCCGGAGATCGAGATGAGCGATGAGACCACGATCCGCGCGATCCTGACCACCGCCCGCACGATTGCCGTGGTGGGCTGGTCGCCCCGGCCGGACCGGGCCAGCCACGGGGTGGCGGCCTATCTGGCCGGCCGGGGCTATCACGTCATTCCGGTCAACCCGGGCCAGGCCGGCGAGCAGGCACTCGGCGCCACGGTCCGCGCCTCGCTGGCGGAGGTGGTCGAGAAGGATGGCCCCGTCGACATGGTCGACATCTTCCGCCGCAGCGAAGAGGCGGGCGCCGTCGTCGATGCCGCGATCGCGGCGGGGGCCAAGGCGGTCTGGATGCAGCTTGGCGTCATCGACCCCGCCGCGGCCGAGCGGGCGCGGGCCGCCGGGCTCGCCGTGGTGATGAACCGCTGCCCCGCCATCGAAATCCCGCGCCTCGGGCTCTGACCCGGCCGGCCCGCGGCCCGCCGCTTCTTCTCTGCCGAAATATCCCCGCCGGAGGCATCCGGCGCAGCCGGACGGCGCTTTAGCGCCGTGCCGCCTTTTCCGCGATGCCCGAGGTTCCCTCGCGCCGCTCCAGCTCGGCCAGGACATCCGACAACGCCACGTCGCGGGCGGCAAGCATCACGAGCAGGTGGTAAAGCACATCCGCCGCCTCGGCAGTCAGGCGCGCGCGGTCACCCTTCACGGCCTCGATGATCGCCTCGACCGCTTCCTCGCCGAACTTTTCGGCGCATTTCTCGGGGCCCTTGGCCAGCAGCCTCGCCGTCCAGGAGGTTTCGGGATCGCTCCCCTTGCGCAGGGCAATCGTGGCGGCCAGGCGGTCGAATGCGGTCATGTCAGCCTCACGGGGATGCCGGCCGCGGCCATATGGGCCTTGGCCTCGCCGATGGAATAGGTGCCGAAATGAAAGATCGAGGCGGCGAGGACGGCCGAGGCATGGCCCTGCACGATCCCCTCGACCAGATGGTCGAGCGTCCCGACCCCGCCCGAGGCGATCACCGGGATATCGACCGCATCGGCGATGGCGCGCGTCAGCGGCAGGTTGTACCCCCCCCGGGTCCCGTCGCGGTCCATCGAGGTCAGCAGGATCTCGCCCGCGCCTTTCGCGGCCACGGTGAGGGCGAATTCCACCGCATCGATGCCGGTCTGTTTCCGGCCGCCATGGGTGAAGATTTCCCAGCGTCCCGGCGCCACGGTCTTGGCGTCGATGGCGCAGACGATGCACTGGCTGCCGAAGCGGTCGGCGGCTGCGGCCACCACATCGGGGTCGGCCACCGCGGCCGAGTTGAAACTGACCTTGTCGGCCCCCGCCAGCAGCAGCGCGCGCACGTCCAGATGCGAGCGCACGCCCCCGCCCACGGTCAGCGGCACATAGATTTGCTCCGCCGTGCGCGTCACCAGATCGAACATCGTGACGCGGTTTTCATGGGTGGCATGGATGTCGAGAAAGCAGATCTCGTCCGCGCCGGCGCGGTCATAGGCCTTGGCGGCCTCGACCGGATCGCCCGCATCCACCAGGTTAACGAAATTCACCCCCTTGACCACGCGGCCGTCGGCCACGTCGAGGCAGGGGATCAGGCGGGTTTTCAGCATGGCAGGGCTCCGGCGGTGCCCCCCGTTTACGGCCTAGCCATGCGGGGCGCAACCGGCGCGTCAGCCTTCGCGGCCAAGGCGGCGGGCCGCCGCGACGGCGGCGTCGAGCGCGGCATCGAGGGCGCGAGAGAAGCCGGCCGCCTCGGCGGCGTCAAGACCGGCCGCCGTGATGCCGCGATAGGAGCACAGCGCGGCGACGATCTCGCCTGCGGCCGGCACCCGGCCGGCCAGGCCGGCTGCGGAACCCGCGACCACCGCCTCGACCGCGCGTTCGGCAATCACGGGCGGCAGGCCGAGGGCCAGCGCCTTGGCATGAAGCGCCTGCGCCATCAGCGCGGGATAACCCGGGCCGGAGCCCGACAGCGCCGACAGGATGTCGAGCTGGTCCTCGCTCTCCACCCGGTCCTCCGTGCCGATCGCGGCCAGAAGGCGGCGGGTCAGCGCGATATCTTCCGCCGGCAGGTCGCCGGCGAACCAGGGGGAATAGGAACTGCCGGTCGATGCGCCGCCGTTCGGCATGGCGCGCACGATCCGCGCATCGGGGGCCAGCGCCCGCAGCCGGTCCATCGGAACAGCCGCCATGAAGGAGATCAGCAACCGCGCCCCGGGGGCAAAGCCCGGGACCGGGAAATCCTCGGGGCGGACCGACAGCACCAGGGGTCCGGCCTGCGCCTGCAAGGCCGCCATGTCGCGGACAAGCGTGACGCCGGGGAAATCGGCATAGCCCGGCGCCATGCCCGAGCGGTTCAGGATCACCAGTTCGCCCGGCGCGAGGATGCCGCCGCGCAGCAGCGCCAGCCCGAGCGCCTGCCCCAGCCAGCCCGTGCCGCCCAGAATGCCGAGCGGTATACCGATCCGTCCGGTGGTCATGGGTCGGCTCCCCTCATTCGGGCCGCCCCGCGGGGCGGGGGGCGTATTCCTGATGCATCCCTTCGGCATAGCGTCCGAAAAGATCGGCAAAGGCGACGATCTCCGCCTCGGTCCAGTCCCGGAACAGGCTGGCCGTGTGCTGCCATTTCACCCGCTGGAACCCTGCGAAAAGTGCCCGCCCGGTTTCGGTCGGGCGCAGGACCGAGCGGCGGCCGTCGGCCTGGCTGACGGCGCGCGCGACGAGGCCGCGCTCGACCAGATCGGCGGCAAGGCGGCTGGCGCGCGAAGGATCGACCATCATCTCTTCGGCCAGCAGGCCAACCGTCGCCTCGTCCGGCGCCGCGCGGCCATGGCCCGAGCCGATGCGGATGACGGCGCCTAGCGCCTGAAACTGCACCGGCTCCAGCCCGGCATCCAGTTCCTGCATCAGCCGGGCCGGCACCTCGCCCTTCTTCACCCGCCGCACGAAATGGAACATCTCCTCCTCCAGCGCGAGCAATGCCTGGCGCGCCGCCGGGCCGAAGCCGAGGGCGGCAAGGCGTTCGGCGAAAAGATCGTTCCCGGATGCGGATTTCGCGGTCATGGCGGCGTCAACCGTGGATGGATCGGCTGGTAAGGCCGGTGCAGGTGGCAATCATATGACATTGACATATATATTTGCCCGACATAGATCAAGCCACAACCCGGCCGACACCGCAACTGCCGCCGCGGAACGCGCCCGAACCGCCCCTCATGAGGTCTGTCATGTCCCAGCCCCTCCCGGCGCAGCCCGGGCCTTCGGGTTCGATCCGTCCGGTGATCGCATCGGTTGCGCTCCTGCTGCTGCTGGCGGCGCTGGACCAGACCATCGTCTCGACCGCACTGCCGACCATCGTCGCCGATCTGGGCGGGATCGAGCATCTGAGCTGGGTCGTCACCGCCTATATCCTGTCCTCGACCCTGGTCGCGCCGATCTACGGCAAGCTCGGCGATCTTTACGGCCGGCGGCGGATGGTCTTCATCTCGGTCGGGCTGTTCCTGCTTGGCTCGGCGCTGTGCGGCATGGCCACGTCGATGGGCTTTCTGATCGCGGCGCGCACGTTGCAGGGTCTGGGCGGGGGCGGCCTGTTCGTTCTGGCGCTGTCGGTGATCGGCGATGTCATCCCCCCGCGCGAGCGCGGCAAGGTGCAGGGCGTCTTCGCGGTGGTCTTTTCCACCTCGTCCGTCGCGGGTCCGCTGCTGGGCGGCTGGTTTGTCGAGGTGGCAAGCTGGCACTGGATCTTCTACATCAACCTGCCGCTGGGGCTGATCGCCATCGCGGTCTTTGCCGCCTCCTTCGGGGCGCATCCGGCGCGGCAGAAGCATCGGATCGACTGGGCGGGGGCGGCGACGCTCGCGCTGTCGCTGGGATCGCTGACGCTTGTCACCTCGCTTGGCGGCAGCACCTTCGGCTGGGACCGGCCGGAAGTCTGGTTGCTGATCGCGCTGGCGCTGGTTGCGGGCCTGGCCTTCGTCTGGATCGAGTCGCGCGCCGCCGAACCGATCCTTCCGCTGTCGCTGTTCCGGCTGAATGTCTTCACCGTCTGCAGCCTTCTGTCCTTCGTTTCGGGCGCGGCCATGCTGGGCGGGCTGACCTTCGTGCCGATCTATCTCCAGATCGCCAAGGGACTTTCGCCCACCGTCTCGGGCCTGATGATGATCCCGATGACGGTCGGAATCACCGCCTCATCAACCGCGTCGGGGCGGTTCATGGGGCGGACCGGGCGTTACCGTATCCTGCCGATACTGGGAATGGGCTTTGTCCTTCTGGGCGGGCTGGGGCTCGCCATGCTGGACGAGACCAGTTCGGTCACGGTCTTCTGCCTTGTCATCGCCGTCTTCGGGCTGGGGATGGGCTTCACCTTTCCCGTCGTCACCACGGCGGTGCAGAACGCCGTGCCGCGCGCCCAGCTTGGCACGGCCACCGCCTCGGGCGTGATGTTCCGCCAGGTCGGCGGATCGCTGGCCGTGGCGGCCTTCGGCGCCGTCTTCTCCGCGCGGCTGGCCGCCGGTCTGGGCGATGCGGTGCCGGAAGGGCTGGCCGGCGAGATCGGTCCGCAAGCCCTGGCCGGCCTTGCGCCCGAACTGCGGGCCGAGGTGGCAAGCCTTGCCGTTCAGGCCATCAGCCCGGTGTTCTGGGCCACCGCGGCCCTGGGGCTGGCGGGCATTCTCTGCGCGCTGATGCTGCGCGAGGTGCCGCTGGCGCATCGCGTGCCACCTGCCGTGTCGGAATAGCCCGCCGCCGGCGGCGACTTCGCAGATTGCAAACTCCGGGCTGAATATTTCGCAAATCTTTGCAGCACCGTCCCATCGTGCCCTTGCGCTGCACCGCAGCACCCCTAGAGTGCCGGCAGGGAAGACTGGCTGCGAAGGGACGGTTCCGATGCCCGAATTCAAGAAAATCCTTGTTGCGAACCGGGGCGAGATCGCCATCCGTGTCCTGCGCGCGGCAAACGAGATGGGCAAGAAGACGGTCGCCGTCTATGCCGAGGAAGACAAGCTGTCGCTGCACCGCTTCAAGGCGGACGAGGCCTATCTGATCGGCGAGGGGCTGTCGCCGGTCGGCGCCTATCTGTCGATCCCGGAAATCATCCGGGTGGCGCGGATGTCGGGGGCCGATGCGATCCATCCCGGCTATGGGCTGCTGTCGGAGAACCCCGATTTCGTTGATGCCTGCGACCAGGCCGGGATCACCTTCATCGGCCCCGAGGCGGTGACGATGCGCGCATTGGGCGACAAGGCCTCGGCCCGCAAGGTGGCGGTCGAGGCCGGGGTGCCGGTCATCCCGGCCACCGATGTGCTGGGCGACGACATGGCGCTGATCAAACGCCAGGCGAAGGAGGTCGGCTATCCCCTGATGCTGAAGGCAAGCTGGGGCGGCGGCGGCCGGGGCATGCGGCCGATCCTCTCGGAGGACGAGCTGGAGGCCAAGGTGCGCGAGGGCCGGCGCGAGGCCGAGGCCGCCTTCGGCAATGGCGAGGGCTATCTGGAAAAGATGATCACCCGCGCCCGCCATGTCGAGGTGCAGATCCTGGGCGACAAGCAGGGCAATGTCTGGCATCTGTGGGAACGCGACTGTACCGTCCAGCGCCGCAACCAGAAGGTCGTCGAACGCGCGCCCGCGCCCTATCTCACGCAAGGCCAGCGCGAGGACGTCTGCGCCATGGCCAAGCGTATCTGCGCCTTCGTGAACTACGAATGCGCGGGCACGGTCGAGTTCCTGATGGATATGGACACGGGCAAGTTCTACTTCATCGAGGTGAATCCCCGGGTTCAGGTGGAGCATACCGTCACCGAGGAAATCACCGGCATCGACATCGTTCAGGCCCAGATCCTGATTGAGGAGGGCAAGTCGCTGCCCGAGGCGACCGGCGTTGCCAGCCAGGACGCGGTGCCGCTGAACGGCCATGCCCTGCAATGCCGGGTGACGACCGAGGATCCGCTGAACAACTTCATCCCCGATTACGGCCGGCTGACCGCCTATCGCAGCGCCACCGGCAACGGCATCCGGCTTGACGGCGGCACGGCCTATGCCGGCGGTGTGATCACGCGCTATTACGACAGCCTGCTGGTCAAGGTCACGGCCCATGCCCAGACGCCGGAAAAGGCCATCGCGCGGATGGACCGGGCGCTGCGCGAATTCCGCATCCGCGGCGTGGCGACGAACATCGAATTCGTCATCAACCTGCTGAAACACCCGACCTTTCTGGATAACACCTATACCACCAAGTTCATCGACACGACGCCCGATCTCTTCCACTTCAAGAAGCGGCGCGACCGGGCGACGAAGATACTGACCTATATCGCCGACATTACCGTGAACGGCCATCCCGAGACGGCGGGCCGCCCCCGGCCGGCGGCAGAGGCGAGGGCGCCGAAGGTGCCGCTGCCGCGCACCGGGCACCCCGCGACCGGCACCCGCAACCTCCTGGAACAGAAGGGTCCGCAGGCGGTGGCCGACTGGCTGCGCGCGCAGACCCGGGTGCTGATCACCGACACCACCATGCGCGATGGCCACCAGTCGCTGCTGGCCACGCGAATGCGCTCGATAGACATGATCGCGGTGGCGCCCGCCTATGCGGCCAACCTGCCGGGCCTGTTCTCGGTCGAATGCTGGGGCGGGGCCACCTTCGACGTGGCCTATCGCTTCCTTCAGGAATGCCCATGGCAGCGCCTGCGCGACCTGCGGGCGCGGATGCCGAATCTGATGACGCAGATGCTGCTGCGCGGCGCGAACGGCGTCGGCTACACCAATTATCCCGACAATGTGGTGCGGTCCTTCGTGAAACAGGCCGCCATCACCGGCGTCGACGTCTTCCGCGTCTTCGACAGCCTGAACTGGGTCGAGAACATGCGCGTGGCCATGGATGCCGTGGTCGAGGCGGGAAAGGTCTGCGAGGGGACGGTCTGCTATACCGGCGACCTTCTCGATCCGGCGCGCTCCAAATACGACCTGAAATATTATGTCGCCCGGGCGGGAGAGCTGAAGGCCGCCGGCGCCCATATCCTGGGGCTCAAGGACATGGCGGGGCTCTTGAAGCCGGCCTCGGCCCGGGTTCTGGTCAGGACGCTGAAGCAGGAGGTGGGGCTGCCGATCCATTTCCACACCCACGATACCTCCGGCGCGGCGGCAGCGACGATCCTCGCCGCCTGCGATGCCGGGGCGGATGCGGTGGATGCGGCGATGGATGCGTTTTCCGGCGGTACCTCGCAGCCCTGCCTCGGCGCCATCGTCGAGGCGCTGCGCCACACCGACCGCGACACCGGCCTCGACATCGGGGCGATCCGCGAGATCTCGAACTACTGGGAACATGTGCGCGCGCAGTATGCAGCCTTCGAATCCGGCATTCCCGCGCCGGCGTCCGAGGTCTACCTGCATGAGATGCCCGGCGGCCAGTTCACAAACCTCAAGGCGCAGGCGCGCAGTCTCGGGCTTGAGGAGCGGTGGCCCGAGGTGGCGCAGGCCTATGCCGATGCCAACCGGATGTTCGGCGACATCGTGAAGGTCACGCCCTCGTCCAAGGTGGTGGGCGACATGGCGCTGATGATGGTGGCGCAGGGCCTGACGCGGGCGCAGGTCGAGGATCCGGACGTAGACGTGGCCTTTCCCGATTCGGTCGTGGACATGATGAAGGGCAATCTCGGCCAGCCCTATGGCGGCTGGCCGGAGGGAATCATGCGCAAGGTGCTGAAGGGCGAGGCCGCGCTGACCGAACGCCCAGGCCAGAGCCTGCCGCCCGTCGATCTGGAGGCGGTGCGCACCAGGCTTTCCGCCGATCTCGACGGGTTCCGGGTCGATGACGAGGATCTGAACGGCTATCTGATGTATTCCAAGGTCTTCCTCGACTACATGGGCCGGCATCGCCAATACGGGCCGGTGCGTACCCTGCCGACGCGCACCTTCTTCTACGGCATGGACCCGGGCGAGGAGATCACCGCCGAGATCGACCCCGGCAAGACGCTGGAGGTGCGCCTGCAGGCAGTGGGCGACACCGGCGAGGATGGCGAGGTCCGGGTGTTCTTCGAACTGAACGGCCAGCCCCGGGTGATCCGGGTGCCGAACCGCGCCGTCAAGGCCCGCACCGCCGCGCGCCCGAAGGCGGCTGAGGGCAACCCGCTGCACATCGGCGCGCCGATGCCGGGGGCGGTGGCTTCTGTTGCGGTGCAGGAGGGCGCGAAGGTGCGGGCGGGCGATCTTCTGCTGACCATCGAGGCGATGAAGATGGAAACCGGCCTCCATGCCGACCGCGAGGCCACGGTGAAGGCGATCCATGTCCATGCCGGCAGCCAGATCGAAGCCAAGGACCTGCTGGTCGAACTGGAATAGGCGGCCTGACTGCCCCGCGGCCCCGATCGGCCGCAAGGGGGGGGGTGCCCGAGGTCCCCGGCATCGGTGGGAACGCCCGTTGCGCGCCGCCGCGGTCGGGGTTCCGCACCCCGTGCGGCCATCGCACGGCGCGCGAAACCGGCCGGGCCGCCCCCATCATCCCCATGCCATCCGCAGCGGCGAACCGGCAGGGCAGGGACCTGCCCATCCTTCGGCGCATCTTTTCGGCCGGTAATGTCACCGGGGTCGGGCCGCAGGCGGGCAGGTGGGGAATTTCCGCACGTCACCAGCATTTTCCTCTTGCGGCGCCCGCAGCCATCGCCTAAATCCCGCTCCACCGAAAGGGGCGCGGGCGTAGCTCAGGGGTAGAGCATAACCTTGCCAAGGTTAGGGTCGTGAGTTCGAATCTCATCGCCCGCTCCAGTTTGGGCGAGCCTTTTTGTAGGCTCAGCATTGGACCGCTTGGGCGGTCCTTTTGCTTTTTTGGGTCAGGCTAACGCGGGGCTAACATCGCGACCCAAGCGATCACGATCGATATTTGGCGAAAGATTCGGCGCGGTCTTCGACCTTGGTGGTTCGATCAGAGCATCTGAAGCGTCTCTCAGACCCTTTCAAGTTTTCCTTTCTGCAACGCATTCTTCTGCCACATCGTTGAAGGGCGACATAAGAAAGCGGACACTAAATTGATTTTTAAAGAAAATATTCCTAAAAACTGCCCGCTTTCTGGTTCGACGGAGGCAGAACTCAGCGACGTTTGGCGCTTCTTGGACACCGTCGCAGTTGCCGAGGACTGTTTCGCATCATATGCGGCACAGGGCAGGCCCGTTCGCAATGGCGCAGACGTCTGCCGTTGGGCGTCATGTTCGTTGTTCCAAGGCGACCAACTGACGGCAGCTATGATGAAAACACCATTCTACAAACGCTTTGCCGCGCGCATTCCCCTATCTGTTCCATCCCGGATGATCGCATAGACCCTCGCCGCTTTGCCTTTCTCATGGCAAGGTCGCTCCTGCGCGAGGTTCGGGAGGGGCGGGAGCATGCTGATTTCCTTGCGCAAGCAGGCGACGACCACGCCGAAGGCCCGGGCCGCGATGCAGGCGAGCAGCGCACCGGTCTGGCGGGTGGCGGATCGCTTCGGCATTTCCGAACAGACGGTGTGGACGTGGCGGAGCCGCGACGACGTTCACGACCGCAGCCACACGCCGCACCGCTTGCAGACGACGCTGACGCCCGCCCAGGAGGCGGTTGTGGTTGCGGTGGCGCTGCGCAAGGCGCTTCTGCTGCCGGTCGACGATCTGCTCGCCGTAGTGCGCGAGTTCCTGAACCCGCATGTCTCCCGCTCGGGCCTCGACCGCTGCCTGCGGCGGCATGGGGTGGGCAATCTGCGGACCCTGAAGCCCCGGGAGCCGAAGCCCGCGCATGGCGCTTTCAAGGCCCGCGAGCCCGGCTCTCTGCGCATCGACGTGAAATACCTGCCGCAGATGGCCGACGAGAACCGCCGCCGCGACCTCTTCGTGGCCATCGACCGGGCGACATTCCGGGTCTTCGCGCGGATCCATACGGCGCAGACCGCGGCCAACGCGCG
>JBDHSO010000127.1:0-11479 GCA_039808125.1 Rhodobacter sp.
ATCGCACCCCTGAGCGCGAGGGGCCGGCGGCTGATCCCGGCCTCGGTGCCGGCGAGCGGCGGTGCGCCATGAACGGGACCGCCTTCGCAGTGGCTGACAGAAGTACCTACCGGCTCATGCTGATGACCGCCGCAGCAAGCGTTACCGCCGGCACGATCGCAATCATCATCAGCGTCAGGATTTACGGCGCATCGTAGCGACATCGCCGACCGTGGCGCCGAGCGGAATGCAGCACTTATCAACCCCCAAGGAGGGACATCATGACGAAAGCGGAACTGATCACGGCACTTGCCGCCGAGTGCCAGGTGACGGCCTCGGCCGCCGAGCGGGCGCTTGAAGGGGCTGGCCCGGGTGGTGGCCTCGACGCTGGGCGACGGCGCGCCGGTCAGGACGCTCCGCCACAGCCACAGCCACAAGACCGGGGCCCGCAATTCGCCGGCGGTGCGCCGGCGCAGCCCACAGGTGCTCCGTCCGACGATGACGATGCCGGCAGGCATCGCAAGCCCAGCCTCCCGCGAGATCGCGCGCGGGCCAGCGACCGCCCCGCCATCACCATGCCGGGCACCCCGCCATCGCCGCCGGGGGCCGCATCCCCGCCATCGGCCTCCGCCCCGGTGCCGCCCGCCTCCGGTCCGACACCGGCGTCCGGCACGAGATCACCCCAACCGGCGTCACCACCACGATCAAGGCCGAAAAGCCAAACCCCGACACCCCGCAGACCCCGCACAATCCCGGTGCAACCGAAACCACACTCCAATCCCGCCGGACCCGGACCACCGCCCCGGCGGGGGCGGGGCAGCGACCCTTTGCTGCCGAATTTGATCAAATTCCTTGAACCCAGCGGCATATGATCATATCCTGCCGGCGACGGGCCGGGGGCCCGGCCGATTCCGCCGATCAGATGAAAGGTCCGCGCCATGAACATGATCACCAACAATACGCCCACCCGCGAATTGCAGCGTCTGGATGCGGCGCATCACTTCCATCCTTTCACCGACAAGGCCGCGCTCGATGCCAAGGGCGCGCGGGTGATCCTGCGGGGCGAAGGCGTCTGGCTGACCGACAGCGAGGGCCATCGCATTCTCGACGGCATGGCCGGGCTCTGGTGCGTGAACCTCGGCTACGGCCGGCGCGAACTGGCCGATGCCGGTGCGCGCCAGATGATGGAACTGCCCTATTACAACACCTTCTTCCAGACCACCCATGTCCCCGCGATCGCGCTGGCCGCGAAGATCGCCGAGCTTGCGCCGGGCAGCCTGAACCATGTCTTCTTTGCCGCCTCCGGCTCCGAGGCGAACGACACCAACATACGCGTGGTCCGCCGCTACTGGCAGGTCAAGGGCCAGCCCGAGCGCCGTGTCATCATCGCGCGCTGGAACGGCTATCACGGCTCGACCCTGGGCGGCGGATCGCTCGGCGGGATGAAGGGCATCCATGCCCATGGCGGCATGATCGACGGCGTTGCCCATATCAACCAGCCCTATTGGTGGGGCGAGGGCGGCGACATGGACGAGGAGGCCTTCGGCCTCGCGCGGGCGCAGGAACTCGAGGCCAGGATTCTCGAGATCGGGGCCGACAAGGTGGCGGCCTTCATCGGCGAGCCGGTCCAGGGCGCCGGCGGCGTGATCGTGCCGCCCCGCACCTACTGGCCGGAAATCCAGCGCATCTGCCGCAAATACGGCATCCTGCTGATCGCGGACGAGGTCATCACCGGCTTTGGGCGCACGGGAAACTGGTTCGGCAGCCAGACCTTCGGCATCGAGCCCGACATCATGACGATCGCCAAGGGCCTGTCCTCGGGCTATGCGCCGATCGGCGGCTCGGTCATGACCGACGAGGTGGCGGAGGTCGTGGGATCGGGCGGCGAATTCGCCCATGGCTATACCTATTCCGGCCATCCGGTCGCCGCCGCCGTGGCGCTGGAAAACCTGCGGATCATGGAGGATGAGGGCATCGTCGAGCATGTGCGCGATGTCGCCACGCCCTATCTTGCCGAAAGATGGGCGGCGCTGGCCGATCACCCGCTGGTGGGCGAGGCGAAGCTGGTGGGCCTCATGGGTTCGATCGCGCTGACGCCCGACAAGGCCGCGCGGGCGAAATTCGCCAGCGAGGCGGGGACGGTCGGCTATCGCTGCCGCGAGCGCTGCTTTGCCAACGATCTGGTGATGCGCCATGTCGGCGACCGGATGATCATCTCGCCGCCGCTGGTGATCACGCCGGCCGAAATCGACGTGCTGATCGGGCGGGCGCGGAAATCGCTGGACGAATGCTACGCCGGGCTGAAAGACGACGGCCTGCTGGTCGCTGCAGCCGCGCAGTGAATCCGGCGGGAGGCCACCCCCCGGGGCCGGCTCCCGCCCACCCACCCCGCCGGCCCCGGGGGGCGGCGGCGCGGAAATGGCGGCGGAATTCATCTGGCGGCGAGTCGATGGTCGGGAGGCATTGCCGGCCATGCTTTTTCCGGGTTTCCCGGGGCTGGCTGCGGGGCGCGGGTTCGGCCCGCCTGTTGTGCCGCCGCCGATCTTGCGAAGGGTGCGGTCTTCCCGCGCCCCGCTCCTTGCCTTCGCTCATGTCACCGGCTGCGGCGTCTCGATGGATCGGTGCCCGGGCTGGTCCTTGACCCGTCCGCCGCCGGTCCCGAGATGGCGGGCGGGTTCCGCCACACCGCCCGGCGCCGGCGGGGTGGGTGGGCGGGGCCTGCCCCCGGGGCAGCCGTCCGCGCGCGCGAATACCGGCCGGACCGGCGTCCGGCTTGAGGTCGACCGGCATTGTCCCTAAGACTCGGACAAAACGTTCCCGGGAGCCCGCGCATGACCATCCACGACGATCTGGCCTCTCTCATCGGCAACACGCCCCTTGTCAGGCTGCGCCGGGCCTCCGAGGCGACCGGCTGCACCATTCTCGGCAAATGCGAGTTCATGAACCCCGGCCAGTCGATCAAGGACCGGGCCGCGCTTTACATCATCCGCGATGCGGTAAAGCGGCACGCCCTGCGCCCGGGCGGCACCATTGTCGAGGGCACGGCGGGCAATACCGGAATCGGGCTGGCGCTGGTCGGCGCCTCGATGGGGTTCAAGACCGTCATCGTCATTCCCGAGACGCAGAGCCAGGAAAAGAAGGACATGATCCGGCTGGCTGGCGCCGAACTGGTGCAGGTGCCGGCCGCGCCCTACCGCAACCCCAACAACTATGTGCGCTATTCCGGCCGGCTGGCCGAGGCGCTGGCCCAGACCGAACCGAACGGCGCGGTCTGGGCCAACCAGTTCGACAATACCGCGAACCGGCAGGCCCATCTCGAGACGACCGGCCCCGAGATCTTTGCGCAGACCGGCGGCGGCGTCGACGGCTTCGTCTGCGCGGTCGGCTCTGGCGGGACGCTGGCGGGCGTCGCCCAGGCGCTGCAACCCAAAGGGGTGAAGATCGGCCTGGCCGACCCCGAGGGCGCGGCGCTTTACAGCTTCTACACCACCGGGGCCTTCGATGCCCCGGGATCGTCGATCACCGAGGGCATCGGCCAGGGCCGGATCACCGCCAATCTTGACGGGCTGGTGCCGGATTTCGCCTGGCGCATCCCGGATTCCGAGGCGCTGCCGGTCCTGTTCGATCTGGCGCAGGAAGAGGGGCTGTGCCTTGGCGGGTCGAGCGGGGTGAACATCGCCGGCGCCATCCGCATGGCGCGCGAGATGGGGCCGGGCCACACCATCGTCACCGTGCTCTGCGACTATGGCACGCGCTATCAGTCCAAGCTCTACAACCCCGCCTTCCTGCGGGAAAAGGGCCTGCCGGTACCGGAATGGCTGGCGCGCGCGCCGCGGGCGCTGCCCTCCGTGATCGAGGATGTCTGACCCTTTGCGCCCGGTCCGGTTTCGCCTTCTCGCGGCGGTTGCGCTCGCGCTGGGGCTTATGGTGCAGCTTGCCGCCCTTGCGCCGGCGGGCTGGGCGCAGCAGGCCAACGAGCAGACCGCCGTCGACTATGCCGACTGGGAAGCCACGGCCGACAGGGCCGAAAAGGAGATGGAGCGGCGCTCGATCACCGACGACCGGCTGAACGAGTTGCGCGACCAGCTTGCGCAATGGCGGGCGGCCTTCTCGACGGCACAGACCGCAAATTCCGCGCGCATCGCCACGGTGAAGGAGCAGATCGCCGCCCTTGGCCCGGCACCCGAGGAGGGCAGCACCGAAGCGCCCGAGATCGCCCAGCGGCGGACCGATCTGGCCGGGCTTCTCGTCACGTTGCAGGCCCCCGGCATCGCCGCCGAAGAGGCCTATCGCCGCGCCGACGGTCTGATCCGCGAGATCGACCGCGTGCTGCGCGAACGCCAGGCCGACCAGCTTTTGCAACTCTGGCCGTCGCCGGCGAACCCGGCGAACTGGCCCGAGGCCGCCATCGGCATCTCGGACACCCTGCTGCGGCTGTGGGACGAGGTGACGCTGAACTGGCAGAACCGCAATTCGCGCAAGGAATTCTTCGACAATATCCCGCTGATCGTCGTCCTTCTGTTCGTGGCCATGGCGACGATCATCTTCGCCAGGCGCTGGATCGAGGCCTTTGCCGACCGGTTGCAAACCGGCGATTCCGATGCCAAGCGGCGGATCTACGGGCTGGTCGCCTCGCTGGGGCAGGTGGTCTTTCCGGTCATCGGCATGACGGCCCTGTCCATCGCGCTGCTGGCGACCGGGCTGACCGGGGATCTGACGCATGCCATCGCGGTGGCGCTGCCGGTCCTTGGCCTGACGATCTTCGGCGCGATCTGGCTTGGCGCCCGCGCCTTTCCGCGCGAACAGGGCGAGACGGCGGCGCTGCCGCTGCCGGCCGAGCGGCGGGTCGAGGGGCGGTTCCTGTCGACGATGATGGGCCTTGTCGTCGCCGCCGAGGAACTGCGCGAAGTGACGATGGGGCCGCAGGCCTATTCCGATGCCGTGACCGCGGTCGCCTCGCTGCCGATCATCCTGACCGGCGCCTTCCTGCTGTGGCGGACCGGCCGCATCCTGCGCCTGTCGCGCGATGTCGACGGCAAGAGCTATACGCTGACCATCCTGTCGCTGATTTCGCGCGGCCTGGGCTTCATCAGCGTCGCGGCCCCGCTGCTGGCGCTGTTCGGCTATGTCGCGGCCGCCAAGGCGATGATCTTTCCGGCGATCGTGTCGCTGGGGCTGGTCACGGTGCTGCTGGTCGTGCAGCGGCTGATCTCTGACATATGGGCTGTCCTGTCGCCGGCCGACGATGCCGAGGATGCCGGCGGCCTGGTGCCAGTCCTGGCGGGGTTCTGCCTCGTCCTGCTGTCCCTGCCGCTGTTCGCGCTGATCTGGGGCGCGCGGGTGGCCGATCTGACCGAACTCTGGACCCGCTTTCGCGAAGGCTTCCAGATGGGCGAGACCACGATCTCGCCCACCGATTTCCTGTGGTTCGCGCTGATCTTCGCACTGGGCTACATGGTGACGCGGCTGTTTCAGGGCGCGCTGAAGAACACGATCCTGCCGCGCACCAAGCTGGACCACGGCGCACAGACGGCCATCGTCTCGGGGTCGGGCTATGTCGGCATCTTCCTCGCGGCCCTGGTCGCGATCAACGCCACCGGGATCGACCTGTCGAGCCTGGCCATCGTTGCCGGCGCGCTGTCGGTCGGCATCGGCTTTGGCCTGCAGAACATCGTGCAGAACTTCGTCTCGGGAATCATCCTGCTACTGGAGCGCCCGGTCAGCGAGGGCGACTGGATCGAGGTCGGCGGCGTGCAGGGCACGGTCCGGGCGATCTCGGTCCGCTCGACCCGGATCCAGACCTTCGACCGGACCATGGTCATCGTGCCGAACGGCGATCTCGTCTCGCAGCGGGTGACGAACTGGACGCGCTTCGGCCTGGCCGGGCGGGTGATCGTGCCGGTCGGCGTGGCCTTCGGCACCGATACCCGCAAGGTGGAAAAGGTGCTGCGCGAGATTGCCGAGGCGCAGCCGCTGGCCATCCTGAACCCGCCGCCGATGGTGATGTTTCAGGGCTTCGGCGCCGATGCGATGAATTTCGAGATCCGCATCGTGCTGCGCGATGTCAATTTCTCGGGGCAGGTGCGGTCGGACATCAACCACATGATCGTGAAGCGGTTCGCCGAAGAGGGAATCGAAATTCCCTTCGCGCAGTCGGAAATCACCCTGCGCAACCCCGGAGAGATCGCCCAGGCGCTGGCCCAGTTGCAGGTGCAGGAGGGTGCGGCGGCGCTGCGCCCGGCCGCCCTTGGACCGGCGCCCGAGGACGCCGAGCCGCGCCATCCGCCGGGCTGGTGGCCCGAGGATGAGGACGAGCGGCTGGCGCGCAACACCGATCAGGACGACGATGATGATGCCGGTGTCGATGCCGACGACGGCAAGGATGCCGATAGCGGACGGGGAGGGGCGCGATGAACGAACTGCTGTTTCGCGAGGACGCCTATCTGCAGGAAAGCCCGGCCCGCGTCATCGCCCAGACCGGCGAGGGCGGCATCGTTCTTGACCGGACGCTGTTCTACCCGACCGGCGGCGGCCAGCCCGGCGATTCGGGCTGGCTGATCTGGGACGGCGGCCGGCTGCCGGTCGCGACCGCGGTGAAGACGCCGGAGGGCGGCGTCGCGCTGGTGCCGGCCGAGCCGATGGCCCTGCCGTCGCCGGGCACGGACATACGCCAGGTTCTCGACTGGGGCCGGCGCTATCGCCACATGCGGATGCACACCGCGCTGCACCTTCTGTCGGTGGTGGTTCCGCTGCCGGTGACGGGCGGCCAGATCGGGGCCGAGCGCGGACGGCTGGATTTCGACATGCCCGATCCGCCGGGCGATGTCGCCGCGCTGGAGGCGGCGCTGAACGCGCTGATCGCGCGCGACCTGAAGGTCGGCGAGGTCTGGATCACCGATGCCGAACTGGCCGCGAATCCCGGGCTGGTGAAAACCATGTCGGTCCGCCCGCCCGCCGGCCAGGGCCGGGTGCGGCTGATCCGCATCGGCGAGGGCGCGGGTCAGGTCGATCTGCAACCCTGTGGCGGCACCCATGTCGCCCGCACGGCCGAGATCGGCCGCGTGGTGATCGACAAGGTGGAAAAGAAGGGCCGCCAGAACCGCCGCATCTCGCTGGCGCTGGAGGACTGAGGCAGGCCCTGCCTCGCCCGGACGCAGGCCCGGGCGGGGCCAGGGGCCGCGCGCCCGGCCCGGATCCCTGGCCGGTCAGAGAAAGTTCTGCTGGCACCAGGGTGCCGTCTTGTCGAATTCGTTCAGCAATTGCATCGGGCTGCGCGAGGCGAAGATCTTCTCGAACCGCTGCCCCATGGCCTGGACCTTCTGCGCCTCGGTGCCCGGCACATAGGCCAGCATCTGCACCGCCGCGCCCTGCGCCCAATGATAATCGGCACCGTTGATATAGCCTCCCTTATACAACTCCTCGGCGACCATGTAGAGCAGGGCCGCGCAATGCAGCGCCTGCGCGGCGCGCCCCTGGATCACAAGGTCGGCCCTGGCGGGCAGGCTGGCCCCGAAAGACAGGGCAAGAACGGTGGCGGCGGCGGTCAGGGTGCGGCGGAACATGAAGATCTCCGGTTCAATATCTGGTCGGCACGCCGGTCCGGATGGCCGCGGCCCCCCGTTTGCCTTTTTCCGC
This sequence comes from Rhodobacter sp., assembly GCA_039808125.1. Lineage (GTDB taxonomy): Bacteria > Pseudomonadota > Alphaproteobacteria > Rhodobacterales > Rhodobacteraceae > Pseudogemmobacter. Next base: position 7,615 of record JBDHSO010000127.1, read on the forward strand.
TGCGGCCCGATCGTCGGGCCGGCGGTCGGGGCGGGGCGCGCGGGGGCCGGTCATGCCGGGGTTTCCGGACCGTCGATACCCTCTGTGTAGCGCGATCCTGCCCGGCTGGCCCGTGAAAAATCCCGTCACTTGCGGTAGTTTGACAGCGGCGCTGCGGACAGATAGTGCTGCGCGATCCCTCTGCGCGCCAGGTGATCCGCATGTCCTCCACCGCCCCGCTGGACGTCCCGTCGCGCCCGTCGCGTCATGCGGTGAATTTCGTCCTGCTGACCGTTCTGCTCGACATGGTGGGCTTCGGCATCATCATGCCGGTGCTGCCCCGCCTGATCGAGGATGTGGGATCCGTCGGGCTGGACCGCGCCTCGATCATTGGCGGCTGGATGTTCGCCGCCTTCTCGGTGGCGCAATTCCTTTGCGCGCCCCTGGCCGGCAACCTTTCGGACCGCTTCGGGCGCCGCCCGCTGCTGCTGCTGGCGATCTTCGGCCTCGGCCTCGACTTCCTGCTGTCCGCCGTGGCGCCCACGCTGTTCTGGCTGTTCGTCGGGCGCATCCTGGCCGGGGTCTGCGGGTCAAGCTGGGTGATCGCCAATGCCTATATCGCCGATATCACCCCGCCGGACGAGCGCGGCCGCGCCTTTGCCCGGATGGGGGCGGCCTTCGGGCTGGGCTTCGTGATCGGGCCAGCGGTCGGCGGCCTGCTCGGAGAGCTTGGCGCCCGGGTGCCCTTCTATGTCGCCGCCGCCGTCTCGCTGCTGAACTTCGCCTATGGCTGGTTCGTCCTGCCCGAATCCCTGCCGCCGGCGATGCGCCGGCCCTTCGATCCGGCGCGCGCCAATCCCTTCGGCGCCTTCCGGGTGTTTTCCACCTATCGGGGGGTGCTGCCACTCTGTTCGGTGCTGGCGGTGTTCTTCTTCGCCAGTTCGGTCTATCCGGCCGTCTGGGCGTTCTGGGGCATGGCGCGCTTTGGCTGGTCCGAGGCGATGGTGGGGCTGACGCTGGCCTTCTTCGGGATCGTCATGGCGGGGTTCCAGGGCGGGCTGACCGGCTATTTCACCGCCCGCTTCGGCGAGCGGCGCACGGTGCTGATCGGTCTGGTCTGCGCCTGCCTCGCCTGTGCGGGTTATGGTGTGGTCGGCGGGCTGGTCGCGGTGATCGCGCTGATGGTGGTCCATGGCCCCGAGGGCTTTGTCCATCCGCTGATCACGGCCATGCTGACGCGCAAGGTGCCCGAGAATGCGCAGGGCGAATTGCAGGGCGGGATCTCGGCCATCACCAATATCGCCATGCTGGCGGGAACGGTGACGTTTTCCCAGATCTTCGGGCATTTCATGGCCGAGGGGCGGGAGTGGCGCTCGCCCTCGGTGGCGTTCCTGGTGGCGGCGGTTTGCCTTCTGGTCGCTCTGGTGATGTATATCGTGCTGACCCGGCATGAGGAGCGTCAGCATGACACCTGAAGTGTTCAACGGCTCTTTCACCCAGCAGGAGCCGATTCCCGAAGAGGCGATCGCGGCCGCGGTGGCGGTGATGCGGCATGGCAGGCTGCACCGCTACAATACGCTGGCCGGCGAGATTGCCGAGGCCGCCGCGCTGGAGGCCGAGTTCGCGGCCTTCACCGGCGCGCGGTTCTGCCTGGCCGTCGCCTCGGGCGGCTATGCGCTGGGGTGCGCGCTGCGTGCCTGCGGGCTGGCGGCGGGCGACCCCGTGCTGACCAATGCCTTCACCCTCGCGCCGGTGCCGGGTGCCATCGCGGCGGCGGGCGGACGGCCGGTCTTCGTCGAGATCGGCCGCGACCTGACGCTCGACTTCGACGATCTTGCCGCGAAGGCGCGGGCCACCGGCGCGCGTCTGCTGATGCTCAGCCACATGCGCGGCCATGTCTGCGACATGGAGGCGCTGATGGCGCTGTGTGGCGATCTGGGCCTGCGGGTGATCGAGGATTGCGCCCATACGATGGGGGCGACATGGAACGGCGTGCCCTCCGGCCGCCATGGCGCCATCGGCTGCTATTCGACCCAGACCTACAAGCACATGAACTCGGGCGAGGGCGGGCTGACCGTCACCGATGACGAGGAACTGGCGGCGCGGATGATCCTGCTGTCGGGCAGTTACATGCTTTACGCCCGCCACCCGGCAGCCCCGGGGGAAGAGGTGTTCCGCCGACTGCGGCTCGACATTCCCAATGTTTCGGGCCGGATGGACAATCTGCGCGCGGCGGTGCTGCGGCCGCAGATCGCGCTGCTTGCCGACCGCCGTGCCCGCTGGGCCGCCCTGTATCGCCGGCTGGAGGCGGGCCTTGCGGGCGTGCCCGGCCTGGCGCTGATCCCGCGCCCGGAAAGCGAGGCCTTTATGGGGTCCTCCTTCCAGTTCCTGCTGCCCGACTGGGAGCCTGCGCGGATCCGCGCCTTTCTGGCCGGCGCCGTGGGCCGCGGCGTGGAGTTGAAATGGTTCGGCGCCGAAGAGCCGCAGGCCTTCACCAGCCGCTACCCGCACTGGCGCTATGCCGGGGCGCAAAGCTGCCCGGCGACCGACCTTATCCTGGCCGGGCTGATCGACCTGCGCCTGCCGCTGACCTTCTCGCCCGGGGATGCGGACCAGATCGCCCGCATCCTGCGCGACGAGGCGCTGCGCATCGGCCAGGCCGAGACCGTCGCCGCGGTCGAGACGCCGCTGGTCCAGTAGGGCCGCGCCGCCGCGCAGGGGCCGGCGCCGCAGGCGGTTCTGTGCGCAGGGTGCCGCCAACTGTGCGCCAGGCGGCCTTCAAATGCCGGCGCAGAGCGCTTACGCTCGGTTGACCCGAAACGTTGTGGAAGGTTGTCCATGTCAGTTATGCGCCGCCCCGTCGTGGGCATCATCGGCAATTGGCACGAAGTGGAAGGGCGCTACCCGGTCCATTCCGGTGGCCAGATGAATACCGAGGCCGTGGCGCAGGTTTCAGGCTGTCTGCCGCTCATCATTCCTGCCGATCCCAGCTATGTGAGCGTCGAGGAACTGACCGAAATCTGCGACGGCTTTCTCTTGACCGGGGGGCGGCCGAACGTCCATCCCAGCGAATATGGCGAGGCCGAGACCCCGGCCCATGGCGCCTTCGACCGCGGGCGCGATGCGATCACGCTGCCCCTGGTGCGGTCCTGCGTCGACAGGGGGCAGCCGTTCCTCGGCATCTGCCGCGGCTTTCAGGAGGTCAACGTCGCGATGGGCGGCTCGCTTCACCCCGAGATCCGCGAAATCCCCGGCCGGATGAATCACCGGATGCCGCCCGATGGCACGCTGGAAGAGAAGTTCGCGCCGCGTCACCGGGTGCGGTTCACCGAGGGCGGGGTGTTCCACCGGCTGATGGGCGCGCAGGAGGTGTTGACCAACACGCTGCACGGGCAGGGAATCTGCCGCCCCGGCGCTCGGATCGTGGTCGACGGCCGCGCACCGGACGGCACGCCCGAGGCGGTCTATGTCGCCGGCGCACCGGGCTTCACGCTGTCGGTGCAATGGCATCCCGAATGGCGCGCGGCCGAGGATCCGGTGTCGCGTCCGCTGTTCGAGGCCTTTGGCCGTGCCTGCGCCGACTGGGCCGCCGGCCATCACGACATGCGCCAGCGCGATGTCAGGCAGGGCGCCCGGCGGGCCGCGAGCGCCTGAGGGCCGGGCGCATCTGCGGAATGCGAAAAGGCCGCCCGGCGTTTCGGCGCCGGGCGGCCTTTCGCTGTTGCGGGACACCCGGTCTCAGTTCGCCGGGCAGACGCCGCCCACCAGCGGCACGATGCAGGAGGGAGCCGCCGGGGCCGGTGCGGCCGGGGCAGGGACCACGGCAACCGGCGCAACCGGGGTTGGTGCGGCCGGCGCGGCATCGCCGGTGACGGCCGCAGGCGTC
>JBDHSO010000128.1:0-11477 GCA_039808125.1 Rhodobacter sp.
CTGGGCTGGGAGGTCTGGTGCGACGGGATGGAGGTCAGCCAGTTCACCTATTTCCAGCAGGTCGGCGGGCATGACTGCCGTCCGGTCTCGGGCGAGCTGACCTATGGGCTGGAGCGGCTGGCGATGTATGTGATGGGTGTCGATCATGTGATGGACATGCCCTTCAACGATCCCCGGGCGCCGATCCCCCTGACCTACGGCGATATCTTCCGCCAGACCGAAGAGGAATACAGCCGGCACAATTTCGACGGCGCCACGACCGAGATGCTGTTTCGCCATTTCGACGATGCCGAGGCGGAATGCCAGCGCCTGCTGGACTTCCCGCCCGAGGATCCGAAGACCGGCAAGCGAATCGTCATGGCGCATCCGGCCTATGACCAGTGCATCAAGGCGAGCCACCTGTTCAACCTGCTGGATGCGCGGGGCGTGATCTCCGTCACCGAGCGCCAGGCCTATATCGGCCGCGTCCGCGCGCTGGCGAAGAAATGCGCCGATGCTTTCCGCCAGACCGAGGCGGGCGCCGACGCCGGGGTGGCGGCGTGAATGCAGGCAAGATCGCGGCGGGGGCACTGGTGCTGAGCGGTATTGCAGCGGGGGCCGCGATATGGTGGCTGCAAACCTATGCCTATTACGCGCCGGCGGCCTTCACCCCCGGGGCGGAAATCGCGCTGACGCCGCTGGGCGGCGGCGCGCCCGAGGTGATCGTGGCCGACAATATCGAAGGGGTGGATGCCGGCTCCAGCCCGCTGCGCTTTCGCGCCTGTTTCACCACGCCGCTGAGCCAGGCGATGCTGACCGAGACCTATGAGATGTACGCCACGCCGACGCCGCTGGTCGGGCCGGGCTGGTTTTCCTGCTACGATGCCGGTCGGATCGACGCGGCGCTCGAAACCGGCGAGGCGCTGGCCTTCCTGTCGGTCCATGACATCCATCCCGGCGTCGACCGGGTGGTCGCCGTCTTCCCCGATGGCCAGGCCTATGCCTGGCACCAGTTGAACGGCGAGGTGGAGGACTGACCCCGCCCCCCCCCCGGGGGGCGCGGCGTGCAAGAGCGGCCTTTCGGCCTCGGCGGGCCGGCCTCAACCAGCCAGATGCCGGGCGATGCGTCTGGCCGTCGCCTTGGCCGATGCCGGGTTCTGTCCGGTGATCAGGCGCCCGTCGGCCACCACATGGGGCGCGAACGGCAGCAGGCCCCGGCTGTATTGCGCGCCACGGCGGCGCATTTCCGCCTCGGCATCATAGGGCATCTTTGCCGCCACGCCGGCCAGCACCTCTTCCCGCCAGGAAAAGCCCGTGATCCGCTTTCCCGCCACCAGCAGCCCGCCATCCGACAGGCGCAGGTTCAGCAGGCCGCAATAGCCGTGACAGACCGCCGAGACGATTCCGCCGCGTTCCCAGATCTCGCGCGCGATGGCTTGCAGGCCAGCACTGTCGGGAAAATCCCACATCACGCCATGGCCGCCGGTGAAGAAGATCGCGTCATGGCGACCGGGGTCGATCTGCCCGGGAGCAAGCGTCTGCGACAGGAGCACCATCCGTTCGGGCGAGGCGCGCCAGGCCCTGGCCGAACGGTCGGCAAGCGGCCATTTCAGCGCCCGCGGCTCCAGGGGCGAAACCCCGCCGAACGGGCTGACGATCTCCTGCGCGAAGCCAGCCTCGGCAAAGACATCCCATGCATGCGTCAGTTCCGACAGCCAGAGGCCGGTCGGCTGCGAGGTGCCGGCATAATGGCCGGTGTTGGTGACGACATGGAGGATGCTCTTTGCCATGCCGCCATGTTTAGTCCGGCGCCCGGACCGTGCAATGAGGTTCTTTTCACGCATGCCCGCGCCGACGCCGCGCGCATGCGCCCCGGCCGGATGCGCGTCGCCGCCTCAGGCCAGCCCGGGCAGGATCGTCTTCAATCCGTCAGCCAGCATGGTGACGGCAATCGCGACCAGGATCATCCCCATCAGCCGGGTGACGATGGTCCGCAGCGTCTGCGACATCACCCGGCCGATATCGCCTGCGAACCACAGCAGCGTGCCGGTCATCACCAGCACCAGCGCCAGTGCGACGGCCATCGCCGCCTGATCGGCCAGCCCCTTCGCCTGCCCCGCGAAGAGTACGATGGTGGCGATGGTCCCCGGGCCGACGATCATCGGAAAAGCCATCGGATAGAAGGCCACCTGATCGCGCTGGACATGCTGGGCCTGTTCCGCCGGCGTTCCGGCATGGACGCTGTTCGTCCCGTTCAGCATCTGCAACCCGATCAGCATGACGACGATACCCCCGGCCACGCGGAACTCCTGCACGCCGACGCCGAAGACCGACAGCAGCCGCGCCCCGGCAATGGCGACCAGAAAGCTCAGCGCCGTCGCATAGCCGGTCACGGCAAGCGCGGTGCGCCGCCGGGTGGCCGGATCCTGCCCGTCGGTCAGGCTCAGGAACACCGGCAGGGCAAGAAACGGGTTCATGATCGCGAAGATGCCGCCGAACGCCTTGATGAAGAACGCGCTGTCCATCCAGTCCTCCTGTTTCGCGCGACCCTGCCAGTTTTCCGGACCCCGCAAAACCCCTGTCCGCAAATGCGTCTGCCCGGCTTGCGCGGGGCAGGAGGCTCCTTTATGCGAAGGGCGCAAGCTCCGGGGGGCCAGCCCGGCCCCCGCGCGTCAAGCGGAATGACCCGATGCCCGACCTGCTGATCGAACTTTTTTCCGAGGAAATCCCCGCGCGCATGCAACCTGCCGCGCGCGCGGCGCTGAAGAAGCTGGTGACGGACGGCCTGGTCGGGGCGGGCCTGACCTATGCCTCGGCCGGCGCCTTCTCGACTCCGCGCCGCCTGGTGCTGGCGGTCGAGGGGCTGACCGCCGAAAGCCGCCCCCAGCGCGAGGAGCGCAAGGGCCCGAATACCGCCGCGCCCCCCGCCGCCATCGAGGGCTTTCTGCGCGCCACCGGCCTGACGCTCGACCGGCTGGAGCGCCGCGCCGACAAGAAGGGCGAAGTCTTCTTCGCCGTGATCGAAAGACCCGGCCGCGACGCGCCCGAGATCGTGGCCGAGGTGCTGGAAACCGTCATCCGCAGCTTCCCTTGGCCGAAGTCGATGCGCTGGGGATCGACCTCGCTGCGCTGGGTGCGGCCGCTGCACTCCATCCTCTGCCTTCTCGTGACCGAGGCCGGGGCCGAGGTCGTGCCGATGGCGGTCGAGGGCATCGCCGCCGGCAATACCACCGAAGGCCACCGCTTCATGGGCGAGGGGCGGTTCTCCGTCGCCTCCTTCGACGATTATGCCGCGAAGCTGCGCCGCGCGAAGGTCATGCTCGACCCGGCCGAACACGAGGCGGCCATCGTGCAGGGCGCCGACAATCTTGCCTTCGCCGCCGGGCTGGGGATCGTCGCGGATGCGGCGCTTCAGGCCGAGGTCGCCGGCCTTGTCGAATGGCCGGTGCCGCTTCTGGGCCGCATCCCCGAGGCCTTTCTCGCGCTTCCGCCCGAGGTGCTGCAAACCTCGATGAAGGAACATCAGAAGTTCTTCTCCGCCCGCAATCCCCGGACGGACCGGATCGAGGGCTTCGTCACCGTCGCCAATATCGAGACCGCGGATCATGGCGCGACGATCCTGAAGGGCAACCTGAAGGTCCTGGCGGCCCGGCTTTCGGATGCCCGCTTCTTCTGGGAAAACGATCTGCGCGTGGCCCGCGCCGGCATGGGCGACTGGGCAGAGGGGCTGAAATCCGTCACCTTCCACAACCGGCTCGGCAGCCAGGCCGACCGCATCGACCGCATCGCGGTGCTCGCCGGCGAGATCGCCGCCCCTGTCGGCGCGGGTCCGGCAGAAGCGGCCGAGGCCGCGCGGGTGGCGAAACTGGACCTCCGCTCCGCCATGGTCGGCGAGTTTCCCGAATTGCAGGGCGTCATGGGCCGCTACTACGCGCTGGAGGCCGGCCGCAGCCCGGCCGTGGCCGATGCCGCGCGCGACCATTGGCGTCCCCGGGGCGAGGGCGATTCGGTCCCGACAGCGCCCGTCTCCGTCGCCGTGGCGCTGGCCGACCGGATCGACACGCTGACCGGCTTCTGGGCGATCGATGAAAAGCCGACCGGCTCGAAGGATCCCTTCGCCCTGCGCCGCGCCGCGCTCGGGGTGATCCGGCTGGTGCTGGCGAACGGCGCGCGGATCGGTTTGGGCGGGATCCTCCGCGCCCATGCGGATCGTTTCCCGGTGCCGGCGACGGGGAACCGCGACGAAACCGCCGCCGACCTCCTGGCCTTCCTCCACGATCGGCTGAAGGTCCATCTCAAGGATCTCGGCATCCGGCACGATGTCATAGACGCCTGCCTCGCCATGCCCGGCAATGACGACCTGATGCTCCTGACCGGCCGCGCCACCGCCCTCCAGGCGATGCTTGACAGCGACGACGGCATCAACCTGATCCAGGGCTTCCGGCGCGCCAACAACATCCTGACCCAGGCCGAAGCGAAGGATGGCGTCGAATACAGCTTCGGCGCCGATGAGAAATTCTTCGAAACGCCAGAGGAACGCAGGCTTCTCGCCGCCCTCGACGCGGCCGAGGCGAAGATCGCGCCGGCCCTGGCGGCCGCCGATTTCGCCGCCGCCATGCAGGCCATGGCCGCCCTGCGCGCGCCGATCGATGCCTTCTTCACCGCCGTACAGGTGAACAGCGACAATCCGATCGTGCGGCGCAACCGGCTGAACCTCATCCACCGCATCCGGGCGACCTGCTCGGGCGTGGCCGATCTGACCCGGATCGAGGGCGGGCTGCCTTCCTCTTGATCCAAATACCCTCGGGGGAGTTTTCCGGCGCGCCAGCGCCGGGAAACCGGGGGCGGACAGCCCCCGCCCGCCCCCGGAAATCCGCACCGATGCTTCCGCTTGCGCTGCGCGGGATCCCGGCTATCCTGCCTGCCGCAAGGAGTGCTGCAGTGCAGAAATTCGAGCCGATTCCAGACTTCGTCCAGATCACGTCCGCGGCGGCCATCACCACGACCGACCATGGCTGGAAGGCGAAATGCCTCCAGCGCCTGCTCCGGCTCGACCTGCCGGTACCGCAGTCGGTGGCGCTGCCGACCGCCACGGTGCGCGCCATCGCGACCGGGAACCCGGTCGATGCCGCCTCGATCCTGGCCGGTTTCGGCCCCGATCCGCTGGTCTCGGTCCGCGCCTCGCCGGCCGAACCGCAATGGGGCGGGCCGGCGACGATCCTGAACATCGGTCTGAACGCGGCGCGCCACGCGCGGCTGTGCCAGACCCACGGCGAAGATGCCGCCGATGCGATATATGTTCGATTTGTGCAAGGCTATGCGATCAACGTCGCCCGGCTTGACCCCGATTTGTTCGAAAACGTTAAGCCCGGCCGCGGCGCCCTGGCCGAAGTCCTGCGGCTCTACCAGATCGAGACCGACGAGCCCTTCCCCGAGGATCCCGCCCGCCAGCTGGCCGGCGTCCTGCGCTCGATGGCCCGCGCCTGGGAGGGCACCTCGGCGCGGCTACTGCGTCAGGCCAAGGGGGCGCCGGCCGATGCGGCGCTGGGCCTCGTGGTGCAATCCATGGCGCAGGGCATCGGGCAGGGGATTTCCGGCTCCGGCGTCATCCAGTTCGTCGACAGCGTGACCGGCGGCCACCGTATCACCGGCCGCTATCTCGCACAAAGCCAGGGCCGTGATGCGCTTGCAGCACGGGAATCCCTCTATCTGACCCGCGACCCGCGCGGCCCCTCGCTCGAAGAGGCGGCGCCCGGGATCTTCGCCGAACTTCTGCGCCATGGCGCGGCCTGCCGCGAACGCCTGCGCGAAGAGATGCAGATCGAATTCACCGTCGAGGATGGCCAGCTCTCGGTGCTCGATGCGGTCCGGGTGCAGCGCTCGGCCCGCGCGGCGCTGCGCATCGCGGTGGCGCTGGCCGAAGACGGGGTGATCGGCAAGGACGAGGCGGTGCTGCGGGTGGAGCCGCGCGCTCTGTCGGAACTCTTGCACCATCAGGTCGACCCCCGCCTGCCGCGCGATGTCTTCGCCCGCGGCATCGCCGCCTCCCCCGGGGCGGCGGTGGGGCGGCTGGTCTTCAGCGCCGAGGCCGCTCAGGCCGGCGCGGCACGGGGCGAGGCCTGCATTCTCGTACGTCGCGAAACGGCCCCCGAAGATATTCGCGGCATGCATTCCGCCGCCGCCGTGCTGACCGAACGCGGCGGCATGACCAGCCATGCCGCGGTGATTGCCCGCGGCCTTGGCCTGCCGGCCGTGGTCGGCGCCTCGGAACTGCGGCTCGATGCGCGCGATCGCAAGCTGACGGCCTCGGACGGCCGCATCTTCCGCGAAGGTGATATCGTCACGCTGGACGGATCGAAGGGCGAGGCGCTAGCAGGGGCGGCCGACATGCTGCCGCCGGCGCTGGACGAAAGTTTCCGGCAGCTTCTGTCCTGGGCCGACCAGTTCCGCGACATCGGCGTGCGCGCCAATGCCGACACCCCCGCCGATGCCGTCACCGCGCGCAGGTTCGAGGCGCAGGGCATCGGCCTGTGCCGCACCGAACACATGTTCTTCGAAGAGGATCGCCTCGTCGTCATGCGCGAGATGATCTTTGCCGATACGCCGGGCGACCGGGCCGCGGCGCTGGTGCGGTTGCTTCCCATGCAGCGCGCGGGCCTCGTGCAGCTTTTCGAGATCATGCAGGGCCTGCCGGTCTGCATCCGGCTGTTCGACCCGCCGCTGCACGAATTCCTGCCGTCAAGCCGCGAAGGCCTGCGCGAACTGGCTGAGGCGCTGGACCGGCCGCTGTCGGAGGTCACGCGCCGGGCCGAGGCGCTGCGCGAGGTCAATCCGATGCTGGGCATGCGCGGGGTGCGGCTGGGCGTGGTCCTGCCGGAAATCTACGACATGCAGGCCCAGGCGATCTTCGAGGCGGCGCTGGAAAGCGCCCGCCGCGGCGCGCCGGTGGTGCCAGAGGTGATGATCCCGCTGGTCTCCGCCCGGCGCGAGGTTGAACTGGTCAAGGCCCGGATCGATGCCGTTGCGGCCATGGTGCGGAACCGGGCCAAGGCGGATTTCGACTACAGGCTGGGCGTGATGGTGGAAACCCCGCGCGCCGCCCTGCGCGCGGGTGATATCGCCCAGCACGCGGCCTTCCTGTCCTTCGGCACCAACGACCTGACGCAGATGACCTATGGCCTCAGCCGCGACGATGCCGGACGGTTCATGAACACCTATGTCCAGCAGGGCGTCTTTCCCGAAGATCCCTTCCATATCCTGGATGTGGACGGCGTGGGAGAGCTGCTGCTGACCGGCGCCGGACGCGGCCGCGCCACCCGCCCGGACCTGACGCTCAGCATCTGCGGCGAACATGGCGGCAACCCCGAATCAATCGCCTTCTGCCGCAAGGCGGGGTTCGACTATGTCTCCTGCAGCCCCTACCGGGTGCCCATGGCACGGCTGGCGGCGGCGCATCTGGCACTGAAGGATCGTGTGGAAGAATGAAATCCACCTACTATATCATGTGGTTGTGACTCACTCTTGAAGTAATGTATCAGCTTTTTCGGCAGCTTTCCGCCGATAGCGGCAGGAAATCTGTGGCAAATCCGCAACGCCGATAGACCGGGCAGGCGGCCATCGTCTATCGGCGGTTTTCAGTGATGCGTGACGAGTTTCGTCGCGTTCTGGGGGCAACAACCGGAAAGCCGAACATGAAACGCCTAGGGAAGACTTTGGCCGCGGCCAGCCTCGCGGCCCTTGCCTTGTCCCAAGCGGCTCAGGCCGATGTGACGCGCGGCGACAGCAACGACCCGAAGGTCGCGATCGGCGACCAGATGATCGCCCTTCTGGGCAACGAGAAAACCCGCCTCCGGGCGCTGTCGGGTGCCGCGCTCGACACCATCGCCACGGGGCCGGCCGCATCTGCGCCGGCGCCAGCTGCACCGGCGAAGGTGGTCCGGAAGGCCGTGGCGATGCCCGAGGCCGATCCGCAGCCGATGACGCCGAATTTCGCCGTGACGGTGGAGTATGATACCGCCTGGCTGATGGCCCAGCCCGCGCCTTCGGGTAATGCCGACTGGCAGTGCCTGTCCGAGGCGATCTATTTCGAGGCGCGGGGCGAGACGCTGAAAGGCCAGTTCGCCGTGGCCGAGGTGATCCTCAACCGGCGCGACAGCGGGCTTTACCCGTCGACCGTCTGCTCGGTGGTGCGGCAGAGGGGCGGCGGCGGCTGCCAGTTTTCCTATGTCTGCGACGGCTATTCCGACAAGATGCGCGAACCCGGCGCCCGGGCGGTCGCGCAGCGGATCGCGCGGCTGATGCTGGATGGCGCGCCGCGGGCGCTGACTGCCGGTGCCACCCATTTCCACACCCGCGGCGTCAAGCCCGGCTGGTCGAAGCGCTTTGCCCGCACGGCCGCCATCGGGGCGCATCTGTTCTACCGCCAGCCCGGCATCTGACATTGCCAATGTCGCGGCCCTTGCGCGGCGTGCCGCGATAGGGCAAGGGCAGGGCGCGCGCGGCATGGCAGGCTGCGCCGCACGTCCCGCACCGGGAGGACGCCATGACCAGCGACACCAGCCTTGCCTTCGCCCATCCCGAAGAGCGCGCCGAAGCCTCGGCCGGGACGGATCCGCGCGACCGCATTTCCCTGCGCGACCATGTGGTCGGGGCCGATATCGGCGCCTTCCAGAAAGAGCGCGGCACCAAGCAGCGCCTGCGCTTCAACGTGGTGGTCGAGGTGCGCGCAGGGCCTGCGCCGCTGGAAGACGACGTCGACCGTATCCTTTCCTATGACCGCATCACCGAGACCATCGCCGATCTTCTGGCCGAGGAGCGGGTGAATCTGCTCGAAACCCTGGCCGAGAAGCTGGCGGAGCGGATTCTGGCCGAACCGCAGGCGATGCGCGCCTTCATCCGGATCGAGAAGCTGGATGTCGGCCCCTATGCGCTGGGGGTGGAGATCGTGCGCAGCCGGGCGGAAGTGCCGGTTCAGGCGGAAACCGGGGCGGCGGTGCATCCGGTGGTGGCCTTTCTCGGCAATGCCGAGATCGCCGCGGCCGACCTGCCGTCGCGCATCGACCGGATCCTTGCCGGCGGCGTGCCGGCGATCCTTTGCGTCGGCCTGCCCGATCTGCCGCGCCCCGTGACCGGCCACCGCCCGACGCAGCGCCGCATCGACCTGCTGGCCATCGAACAGAATGCCTGGGCGCTGGCCGCGCGCGATCCGCGCTGCGTGGTGGTCGCCAGCCGGACAGAGATCGACTGGGCGATCCGCCGGGGCCGGTCGGTCGTCTGGGCGCCCTCGAAGATCGTGCTCGATGCGGTCGACGGGCCGAAGGGCAGCGATCCCGTGGCGCTGGCGCTGTGGCTGGCCGAGGAGATGGCGGCCCTGCGGCTGGAACTTCACGCCGATGTTGCAGCCCCGGCAGGAAGCCGCGTGCCCTTCCTGCGCGCCTGACGCCGCCCCTTGCCAAGGATCGGGGGTTGCGCCATGCCCGCCGCGATGGAATATCTGCGCCCCCTCGTGCAATCGGGCCCCGCGCGGCCCGGCGATGCGCTGTCGCTGGCCGGCGGGCCGTTGTGGTTCACCCATGTCGAACGGCTGCGGCGCGGCGCCCCGCCGGAGATTCTGCCCGCGGCCCGGGCGGGGGCGGCGCTTGCGGCGCTGACCGCGCCGCGTGCCGATTTTGCCGGGCTTTCGATGGGCCGGCCGCGGATCATGGCAATCCTGAATGTCACCCCCGACAGCTTTTCCGATGGCGGGCGCTTTCTCGCGCCCGAGGCAGCGCTGGCGCAGGCCTCGGCCCTTGCGGAGGCGGCCGATCTTCTGGACATCGGCGGCGAAAGCACCCGCCCCGGCGCCCGCCCGGTGCCCGAGGCCGAGGAAATCGCCCGTACCGCGCCGCTGATCGCGACGTTGCGGGCCGGCGGGCTCGACCTGCCGGTCTCGATCGACACCCGCAAGGCCGCGGTCGCGGCGGCGGCGCTGGATGCCGGCGCCGGCGTGGTGAACGATGTGGCGGCGCTGACCTTCGATCCCGCGCTGGCCCCGCTTGTGGCGGGGCGGCGCGTGCCGGTGATCCTGATGCATCATCTTGGCAGCCCCGAGACGATGCAGCAGGATCCGCGCTACGACGATGTTCTTCTCGACGTCTACGACTGGCTTGCGCTGCGGGTGCGCGCGGCCGAGGCGGCGGGGATCGACCGCGCGTGCATCGCGATCGACCCGGGGATCGGATTCGGCAAGACCCAGGCACATAATCTGGCGCTGATCCGCGGCCTGTCGCTGTTTCACGGCCTCGGCCTGCCGATCCTGCTCGGTGCCAGCCGCAAGCGGTTCATCGGCACCATCGGCGGCGCCGGCGATGCGGCGGCACGGATGCCCGGATCGGTTGCCGTGGCGCTGGCCGGCGTGGCGCAGGGGGTGCAGATGCTGCGGGTTCACGACGCGGCCGAGACGCGGCAGGCGCTGCGGCTGTGGCAGGCCGTTCAAGGAGTTGAGGAATGACGCGAAAGCTATTCGGGACCGATGGCGTCCGGGGGCAGGCGAACAGGTTTCCGATGACGGCGGAACTGGCGTTGCGCCTTGGCGCGGCGGCGGGACGCTACTTTCGCCCGGTGGGCGGCGGCGCGCACCGGGTGGTGATCGGCAAGGACACCCGGCTGTCGTGCTATATGCTGGAAAGCGCCCTGACGGCGGGCCTGACATCGACGGGGATGAGCGTCTTCCTTCTCGGCCCGGTGCCGACACCGGCCGTGGGGTTCCTGACCCGTTCGATGCGGGCCGATCTGGGGGTGATGATCTCGGCCAGCCACAACCCGCATGAGGACAACGGCATCAAGTTCTTCGGCCCCGACGGGTTCAAGCTGTCCGATGCCGCCGAGATGGAGATCGAGGCGCTGCTCGATACCGAGATCCAGCTCGCGCAGGCGGTGAACATCGGTCGGGCCAAGCGGATCGACGACGGGCGAGGGCGCTATCAGGAATATGTCAAGACCAGCTTTCCGGCCGGCCTGCGGCTGGACGGGCTGAAGGTGGTGATCGATTGCGCCAATGGCGCGGCCTATCGTGCGGCGCCCGAGGTACTCTGGGAACTGGGCGCCGAGGTGATCTCGGTCGGCGTGTCGCCGAACGGCACCAACATCAACCAGATGTGCGGCTCGACCTATACCCAGACCGCGGCCGAGGCGGTGGTGGCCCATCAGGCCCATGTCGGCATCGCGCTGGACGGCGATGCCGACCGGGTGATGATCCTGGACGAATCGGGCCATGTGGCGGACGGCGATCAGATCATGGCGCTTCTTGCCGCGCGATGGGCTGAAGAGGGCCGGCTTCGCGGCGACACGCTGGTGGCGACGGTGATGTCGAACCTCGGGCTCGAGCGGTTCCTTCTGGGGCGCGGCCTGCGGCTGGAGCGCACGGCCGTGGGCGATCGCTATGTGGTCGAGGCGATGCGCCGCGGCGGCTGGAACCTGGGTGGCGAGCAGTCGGGCCATATCGTCATGACCGATTACGC
>JBDHSO010000129.1:0-11329 GCA_039808125.1 Rhodobacter sp.
GTCATGGTTGGAATAGGACCAGCAGGGCCAGGCATCGGGGGCCGCGGCCAGCATCCGCGCGAAGATATCGGCAAGGCCCTCCGCCGTCAGCCGGCGTGGCTGCAGCAGCTCGAACGGATAGCACATCTGCACCTTGTCGCCGCCCGAGGTGTATTCGGCCATCACCTCCAGCCCGCGTTCGCTGTCGCCGACCTCGCCGACGGCGGCCGCGCCATAGGGATTCAGCACGGCGCGGAACCGGCGCAGGAAGGCCAGGTTCTCGGGCCGGCTCTTGTCGAACAGATGCATCTGGTGATTGTAGGGGTTCACCTTGGGCGCGGTGGCGTCGCTGCGCTCGTCCTCCGGCAGGGGCGGGTTGTCGCGCAGGTGGCGGTCGTGGACGTAGAAGTTGATCGTGTCGAGCCGGAATCCGTCGACCCCGCGCTCGAGCCAGAACTCCGCCACCTCCAGCAGGGCCGCCTGCACCTCCATGTTGTGAAAGTTCAGGTCGGGCTGCGACGCGAGGAAGTTGTGCATGTAATATTGCTCGCGCCGGCCGTCCCATTGCCAGGCGCTGCCGCCGAAGATCGACAGCCAGTTGTTGGGCGGCGTGCCGTCCGGCCTGGGATCGGACCAGACATACCAGTCCGCGCGCGGGTTCGACCGGCTCTGGCGGCTTTCCCGGAACCAGGGATGCCGGTCCGAACTGTGCGACAGCACGAGGTCGATCATCACCCGCAGGCCCAGATCATGCGCCACGGCCACCACGCGGTCGAAATCGGCCAGCGTGCCGAACATCGGATCGACATCGCGGTAATCGCTGACATCATAGCCGAAGTCCTTCATCGGGCTGGTGAAGAACGGGCTGATCCAGATTGCGTCGGCGCCCAGCCGGGCGATATGTGCCAGACGGTCGGCGATGCCGGCCAGATCGCCGATGCCGTCGCCATTGGTGTCCTGAAAGCTGCGGGGATAGATCTGGTAGATCACCGCACCGCGCCACCAGTCGGGGTTTTTGGTCAGTTTCATCGGATACTCACTTTACCGAGCCGGCCAGAAGGCCGCGGACGAGAAACCGCTGCATCGAGAAGAACACGATCAGCGGCACCACGATCGACACGAAGGCCGATGCGGAAAGGATTTCCCAGTCGCCGCCGCGCGATCCCATCAGGTTCACCAGGTTGCCGGTCAGCACCTGCTGGTCGTTGCCGGTGCCAAGGAACACCAGCGCGACAAGCAGGTCGTTCCAGGTCCAGAGGAACTGGAAGATGGCAAAGGAGGCCAGGGCGGGAAAGGACAGCGGCAGGATGATCTTCACGAAGATCTGGAAGTCGGTCGCGCCGTCGACCTTGGCATTCTCGATGATGTCGCGCGGCAGGCCGACCATGTAGTTGCGCAAGAGATAGATCGCCATCGGCAGGCCGAATCCGGTATGCGCCAGCCAGATGCCGAGATAGCCCTTGCCGATGCCGATGGCGTTGTGGAACTGCAACAGCGGGATCAGCGCCAGTTGCAGCGGCACGACCAGCAGGCCGACGATGGCGGCGATCAGCAGCGCGCGGCCGGGAAACTCCATCCAGGCCAGGGCATAGGCGGCGAAGGCGGCGACGAGGATCGGGATGATCGTCGCGGGAATCGCCACGGTCAGAGTGTTCAGGAAGGCCTGCCCGACCGACTGCCCCGCCATGGGCGAGAACAGGACCGTGCGGTAGTTCTGCAAGGTGAATTCCGGCGGGGTCGAGGCGGTGGCAAAGACCCGCGGCAGGCGCCCGCCCGCGGTCGAGGCCGGCGAGGACAGGACGAAGCTGCCATCGGCCTGCACCGTCAGGGTCTGCCCGTCGCCCAGATCGGCGGTGTCGCCGGCGGCATAGGCCTCCGGCTCGCGCGAGGAGGTGCCCCATTTCGACAGGTTGGCCTTGCCGGCGCCGAAGAGATTGCCGTCGATGACATAAAGCCCGTCCTTCTCCACCTCGGCGCCCGAGATGCGGATGGCGGGCTGCTGGCTTTCCTGCGTCGACAGCGCCCGCCACCAGCCCGATGAGGCGATCTGGTCCCCGGTCCGGAAGGAGGAGACCAGAAGGCCGAAGGTCGGGATCACCCACATCAGCACCAGCGCCGCGACCGAGAGGTGGACGGCCCAGAGCAGGGCGGGTTTCTTGCCGGCGATATTGTCCATGGCCCTGCCCCCTTCAGCGCATCTCGCGCCGCGCGTTCCAGACGTTCCAGACCAGGATCGGCGTCACCAGGACCATGATCACCATGGCGGCGGCCGAACCCATTCCGGTGTCGAAGGCGCGGAACAGCTTGTCATACATGTAATTGGCCAGGACCTGCGTCTCCCACTGGCCGTTGGTCATCGCCAGAACGATGTCGAAGACCTTGAGCACGACGATGGTGATGGTGGTCCAGACCACGACGATGGTGCCGATGATCTGCGGCACCTTGATCTTGAAGAAGATCTGGAACGGGTTGGCGCCGTCGAGGATGGCGGCCTCGACGGTTTCCTCGGGCACGCCGCGCAAGGCCGCCGACAGGATCACCATGGCGAATCCGGTCTGGATCCAGATCAGCACCGCCATCAGGAAGAAATTGTTCCAGAACGGCAGTTGCAACCAGACCTGCGGCTGGCCATAGGGCAGAGCGCCGGCGAAGACGCCGTCGAGCAGGCCCAGCAGCACCAGCGCCAGCGCCAGCGCGACAATCCCGCCCAGCACCCGGCCGGCCCGGGCCCAGCCCGATCCGCCCTGCCCCCCGCGCAGCGGCCGCACCAGCGCCACGCCCCCGGCCACCGCCGCCGCCGGCACGGCGAGCAGGAACAGCCCGGGCAGCAGCCGCAGCAGCAGGAACGAGCCCACCCCGCCGTCAAAGCGCATCCACAGCGCATTCAGCAGGCCGATCTGCGGCAGGTCGGCGGCCCGGGTGTCGTAGATCAGCTTCCAGATCACCGAGGCGCCGACGAAGGAGATCGCCATCGGCATGAAGATCAGCGATTTCGCCAGATTGCCCCATCTGATCCGGTCGGTAAGCTGTGCGGCCAGCAACCCGAAGCCGGTCGCGGCGGCGGGCACCACGACCAGCCAGAGCATGTTGTTCCTGAGCGATTCGGCGAATTTCGGCTCGGCCAGCATATTGGCGTAATTCGCCGCGCCGACGAAGCCGCCATCCCGGCCCAGCAGCGACAGCCAGAGCGTCGCAAAGACCGGATAGGCCAGATAGATCGTCAGGAACGCCACGGCGGGAAAAAGGAAAAGCCAGGGGCGCACCGCATTGGCGCGGTTGATGTTCCGGCCGGCCTGCGGCCCCCTGGCCGGAAAGACCACCTTGTCCAGCACCAGATTCGATGCCCAGAAATAAAGGACACATCCCCCGACCCCCGCGAGGATCACCCCGAGGGCCATCATGGCCTGCTGCATCTTTCCCTCCCGAGGAACGCGCGGCGCGCGGCCGCGACCGGAAAGAGGGCGGTGTCGCGGCCGCCCCCTGCCAAACTCAGGTCACTTCGGCCAGCTTGCGTCGATGGCGCCCGTCACCTCTTCCGCCGACTTGCCGCCGACGAAATCGACCATGCCGGTCCAGAAGCTGCCGGCGCCGACGGCGCCCGGCATCAGATCCGATCCGTCGAAGCGGAAGGTCGTCGCATTCAGCAGGATGTCGCCCATCTTGCGCGTGACCTCGGAGCCATAGGTCTCGGGGTTGACGTCGAGGCTGGGCGTCAGGAAGCCCGACTGCGCCATCCAGACCTCATGCGCGATGGGGGTCTTCAGCCATTCGATGAAGGCGCGGCTCGCCTCGGTGTCCTTGGTGATGAAGGCCAGCGTCCCCGCGCCCAGCACCGGCTTGCCCAGATCCTTGCCGGCATAGGCGGGGAAATAGAAGAAATCGGCGTCCTGGCCGACCACCGTGCCTTCGGGGAAGAACGAGGGGATGAAGCTTGCCTGATGGTGCAGGTAGCATTGCGGCGGCGAGGAGAAGAGGCCCTTGGGGCTGTCGCGGAAATCGGTCGAGGCCACGGCGGCGCTGCCGCCGGCCACGAAGGCGTCGTTCTTTGCGAACCAGCCGAAATCCTCGACCGCGCCGATGACGGCGGGATCGTTGAACGGGATCTCGTGCGTGACCCATTTGTCGTAGACATCCGCCGGCTGGTTGCGCAGCATCAGATCCTCGACCCAGTCGGTCGCCGGCCAGCCGGTCGCCCCGCCCGAGCCGAGGCCGATGCACCAGGGCGTGCCGCCATCGGCGACGATCTGCTCGGTCAGCGCCTTCAGCTCCTCCATGGTCTGCGGCACCTCATAGCCCGCATCCTCGAAGTTCTCGGGCACGTACCAGACCAGAGACTTCACGTCGATCTTGTAGGGAAAGGCATAAAGCGCCCGGGTGCCGTCCGGCCCGACGAAGGAGCCGAGCGAGACCCAGCTGTCGCCCGCGGCATAATGGCTTTGCAGCCAGTCCTGGGTTTCCTGGCCCAGCGGCGTGACATAGCCCTTCTTCACCAGATCGGCGATCAGGCCGGGCTGCGGCAGGATGGCGATATCGGGCGGGCTGCCGGCCTGGGTGTCGATGACGATCTGCTGTTCGTAGTTTTCCGACGAGGAATAGTTCACCGTCAGGCCGGTGGCCGCGATGAAATAGGCCAGCATCGATTCGACCAGCACCTGATCCTCGCCGCGCCATGGCCCGAAGATGGTCAGCGTCTGCCCCTCGAGGTTGTAGGCCTCGTCGAAGGCCTTGTAGCTGTCCCAGTTGAACTTGCCCTCGCCGACGGGGAATTTCAGATCCTGCGCCGACGCCATGCCCGACATGAGCGCCAGCGCCGCCGCGCCGGTCATCAGAATGTGCTTCATCCGTAGTCCTCCCGATTGCCCCCGCCGGGCGCGCCGCCGTCCCTGCGCCGAAAGCGCCCAGATCTTCAGATTCGCCCAAACCGTTTTGGATGCTGCACAGTCACCTATCGCTTTGCGCGAGTCAAATCCAAAGCGCTTTGCACTGGCAGAAAGCGAGGTGCCTGCGGCATATGGCGCCGGAGGAATGGCTTTGACTCCGGCGCATCAACCGTTACAGTTCGCCCGATTGAAACCGCTTTGACCGCGCGCCCGCCATGAACCTCAAGGAACTCGCCACCCGACTGGGGCTGTCTCCCACCACGGTGAGCCGGGCGCTGAACGGCTATCCCGAGGTGAACGAGGCCACGCGCGAGCGGGTGATGGCGGCGGCGCGGCGCTACAACTACCGGCCGAACGCCCGGGCGATCCGGCTGGCCACCGGCCGCGCCATGGCCGTGGGCCATGTGATCCCGATCGCCAGCCGGCATGAGATCGTCAATCCGATCTTCGCCGATTTCATCGCCGGCGCGGGCGAGATCTACAGCCGCCACGACCACGACCTGCTGCTGTCGGTCGTCCCCGACGAGGACGAGCACGACGCCTATCGCGCCCTGAAATCGAAGGGCAATGTCGATGGCGTCATCGTCCACGGCCCGACCCTGGCCGATCCGCGCATCGCGCTACTGCGCGAGATCGGGATGCCCTTCGTCGTCCATGGCCGGGCCAGCGAGATCGCCGCGCCCTATGCCTGGGTCGATGTGAACAACCGCCGCGCCTTTCGCCGGGCGACGGAATTCCTGCTCGACCTTGGCCACCGCCGGATCGGGCTGGTCAACGGGCTGGAGTTCATGGATTTCGCCGTGCGCCGGCGCCGCGGCTATCTCGACGCGCTGGCCGCCCGCGGGCTGGCCGCCGATGCCGCGCTGATGGCCAGCGACGAGATGACCGAGGTATCCGGCCACCGCGCCGCCCGCCGGATGCTGGCGCTTCCCGATCCGCCGACCGCCTTTCTGGCCTCGTCGATGATCCTCGGCCTGGGCGTGCGTCGCGCGGTCGAGGATCGCGGGATGAAACTTGGCCGCGACATCTCGGTGGTGATCCATGACGACGATCTCAGCTATATGAAGAACGGCGAGGACGTGCCGATCTTCACCGCCACGCGGTCCTCGGTCCGGCAGGCCGGGCGGATCGCGGCCGAACTGCTTCTGGGCCTGATCGCCAATGCCAAAGACCCCGCACCGACACGGCTTCTGGAGGCCGAGCTGATCATCGGCCAGTCCACCGGCCCCCTCCCCCATGCCTGACCCGAAAGCCGCCGCATGACACTCAGCCGTTTCGATTTTCCGCCCGGGTTCATCTTCGGCGCCGCCACCGCCGCCTATCAGATCGAGGGCACGTCCTTCGGCGGCTGCGGCCCCTGCCACTGGGACACCTTCGCCGCCACGCCCGGCAACGTCCTGCGCGCCGAGACCGGGGCGGTGGCCTGCGACCATTATCACCGCTGGCCGGCCGATCTGGATCTGGCCGCGCATGCCCATATGGATGCCTGGCGGTTCTCGACCAACTGGGCGCGGGTGATGCCCGATGGCGTGACGGTGAACCCCGCGGGGCTGGATTTCTACGACCGGCTGGTCGACGGCATGGTCGAACGGGGGCTGAAGCCCTTCCTCACGCTCTATCACTGGGACCTGCCCTCGGCGCTGGCCGATCACGGCGGCTGGGCCAACCGCGACACCTGCCAGCGCTTTGCCGATTACGCCGAGGTCGTGGCCCGCCGCATCGGCGACCGGATGGCGACGATCGCCACGATCAACGAGCCCTGGTGCGTGGCCTGGCTGTCGCATTTCATCGGCGCCCATGCCCCGGGCCTGCGCGACATCCGCGCCGCCGCCCGCGCCATGCATCATGTGCTCGTGGCCCATGGCCTGGCCGTGGACCGCATGCGTGCGACCGGGGTCACGGCGCCGCTCGGGATCGTGCTGAACTTCGACCATGCCGCATCCGCCAGCGATGCGCCAGGCGACCTGCGGGCGGCGGCGGTGCAGGATGCGATCTTCAACCGCTGGTTCATCGAGGGCATCACCCTGCAATCCTATCCGGCCGAGGTGATGGAGGGGCTGGCCCCGCATCTGCCCGCCGGCTGGCAGGCCGACATGCCGCTGATCGGCCAGCGGCTGGACTGGCTCGGGGTGAACTACTACACCCGCCACATCTATGCCGATGCCCCGGGCACCCCCTGGCCCGCCACGCGCGAGATCGCGGGGCCGCTGCCGAAAACCCAGATGGGCTGGGAAATCTACCCCGAGGGCCTGAGTGACTTCCTGATCCGGCTGGCGCGCGACCATGTGGGCGACCTGCCGATCTACATCACCGAAAACGGCATGGCGAACGACGATCACGCCGAAGGCGGCGCGGTCGACGACCCCGTGCGCGAGGATTTCATCTTCCGCCATCTGGCCGCCGTGCGCGAGGCGCTGGCGGCGGGGGCCAATGTGCGGGGCTTCTTCTACTGGTCGCTGCTCGACAATTACGAATGGGCGCTGGGCTACGAGCGGCGGTTCGGCCTGGTGCATGTCGATTATGCCAGCTTGAAGCGCACCCCCAAATCCTCATATCACGCGCTGGCCCGGGCGCTGGCCCGCAACCGCTGAGGGGGGAACCATGGGCCTTTCGATCCTTGCCGATATCGGCGGCACCAACACCCGGGTCGCCCTGGCCGAGGGGCGGCGGGTGCTGACCGACACGATCCGCCGCTATCCCAATGCCGAATACAAGGCGCGCGGGCAGGATATCGCCCAGGTCCTGCGCGATTACCTGCGCGAGACGGGCGCCGTCGTGACCGGCGTCTGCGTCGCGGCGGCGGGGCCGGTGCAGGAGGGTGTGGCCACGATGACCAATCTGGCCTGGGTGATGGATGCCGAAAAGCTGCGCGCGGCCACCGGCGCCACCCGGGTGGCGATCCTGAACGACCTGCAGGCGCAGGGCCATGCGCTGGGCCATATCCCGGCCGACCGGCTGCGTCCGGTGATCGAGGGGCCGGTCGCCGCCGGCGGGCCGATGCTGGTCGTGGGTCTTGGCACCGGGGTCAATGCCGCGCCGGTTCACGGCCATGGCGCGGCGCGCATGGTGCCGGCCTCGGAATGCGGCCATGTCAACATGCCGGTCCGCGGCGAGGAGGATCTCGCGCTGATGCGCTTCGTCGAGCGGCTGCTTGCGACGCGGGGCGAGGTGGCGCATTGCGGCACCGAGGAGGTGCTGGCCGGCCGCGGGCTGACCAATCTCTACGCCTTCGCCTCGGCCGAGGCGGGCGCCGGGGCGCATCTCGACTCGGCCGAGGTGCTGCGGGCGCTGGAAGCGGAGGATCCTGCCGCCATCCATGCCGCCCGGCTCTACACCCGCATCCTGGCGCAGGTTCTGGCCGATCTGGCGCTGATTCACCTGCCCTGGGGCGGCATCTTCCTGATCGGCGGCATGTCCCGCGCCATGACGCCGCATTTCGCCCGTTTCGGGCTGACCGCCGCCTTCCGCGAGCCGCGGCGCGTCGATCTGTTGCAGACCGGCTTTTCGGTCGCGGTGGTCGAGGACGATTATGCCGCGCTGACCGGCTGCGCCGCCTGGCTCGACGCCGCGGGCTGAGGCGGGCCCCGCCCCTGCGCCCCGCGCCCCGTCAGACGGCCTTGGGGCGCAGCCAGAGCCAGATCAGCGCGCCGCCCGCCAGCACCAGGAACGGCAGCATGGCCAGGTTGACCGCCTGCCAGCCGGCGACCGTCGAGGTGCCCGAGCAGTTCATCAGCCCGCCCGAGGACAGCGAGGCCAGGAACACCCCGCCGAAGACCACGAAATCGTTGATGCCCTGGATCCGCCCGCGCTCCTCGGGGCTGTGGGCCGCGGTCAGCATCGCCGTCGCGCCGATGAAGCCGAAGTTCCAGCCCAGTCCCAGCAGCATCAGCGCGATGTAGAATTTCTCGATCTCGACGCCGGTCATCGCCACCATGCCCGACAGCGCGAGGATCACCAGCCCTGCCGCCACGATGGTCTCGCGCCCGAAGCGGGCGATCAGATGGCCGGTGAAGAACGAGGGGATGTACATCGCCAGGACATGGGCCGAAACGATATGCGCGGCATCGGCGGTGGCAAAGCCGCAGCCGACCACGGCAAGCGGCGTCGAGGTCATCACCAGGTTCATCAGCGCATAGGAGACCATGCCGCAGATCATCGCGACGGCGATCACCGGGTCGCGAAGCATCTGCCGGGCGCTGCGGCCCGAGTAGCTGCCTTTCGCCGGCCGCGGCGGCACCGGAATATGCAGGAAGGCAAAGAGCACGGGGCCGACAAGGTTCAGCGCCGCCACCGCCAGATAGGTGCCAAGGAAGGGGACAGGAAACCAGTCCGCCGTCAGCGTCACCACTTGCGGCCCCAGGATCGCCGCGAACAGCCCGCCCGCCATCACCCAGGAAATCGCCTTGGGCTGGTATTCGGCCGAGGCGGTGTCGGTTGCGGCAAAGCGGTAGAAGCCCTGCGCGGACATGTAGATGCCGGTGAACAGCGAGCCGAACAGCATCAGCGCGAAGGAATCGGTCTGGATCGCGCGCGCCACCAGCAGGGCACCGATCCCGCCGCCCGCCGTGCCGACCAGGAAACCCGCCCGCCGCCCGCGGTTCTGCATCAGCGCGGCCAGCGGCCGGGCGGTCAGCACCGACCCGAGCACGATCATCGACAGCGGCAGCGTCGCCCAGCACGGGTTGGGCGTGATCATCTGCCCGGCCAGCCCGCCCACGGTAAAGATGACCGACATCTGCGCGCCGAGCACGGCCTGCGCGATGACAAGCACGATCACGTTGCGCCTGGCGATGGCGTCGGAGGCGGGGGAGGGCTGAGTCGCTGTCATGCAGCCAGAAGACTCCCCTTGCCGGCAGGCGCAAGCCCGGATCCTGCCTATTCCGCCCGGGGGTGGCGCGGCAGGGACAACCAGGGGGCTTGCCAGCACCGGCGCGGCATGGCCCTGTCGGTGCCATGAACCGACGCCCGAACGCCCCGCCCGAAGCGCCTGTTGGCGCCCCCGCGAACGAACGCCTGATCGAAACCGCGGCCTGCGTGGCCGAAGGCGCCGACTGGCTGGCCGCGCGCCATCCCGTGCTGGCCCGCGCGCTGGCCGAGACCGGCCCCCTGCCGCTGCGGCGCCATGCCGACGGCTTTCCCGCACTGCTGGACGCGATTCTGGGCCAGCAGGTCTCCACCGCCTCGGCCCGGGCCATCCGCGCGCGGATGGAGGCCGCGGGGCTGTTCGGCGAGGATGCCATCCTCGCGGCCGGCGAGGACGCGCTGCGCGGCGCCGGCCTGTCGCGGCAGAAGATCCGCTATGCCCGCGCCCTGGCGGAAGCAAGGCTCGACTATGCCGCGCTCCGCGCCGCGCCGAGCGAGGAGGTGATCGCCACCCTTGTGGCGCTGCCCGGCATCGGCCGCTGGACGGCCGAGATCTATGCCATGTTCGCCCTGGGCCGCGCCGATGTCTTCGCGCCGGGCGATCTGGCGTTGCAAGAGGCGGCGCGCGTGCTCTACGGCCTGCCGGAGCGGCCGGCGGAAAAGGCATTGCGGGCTATGGCCGAGCAATGGCAGCCTTGGCGGGCGGTTGCGGCGCGGCTGCTCTGGGCCTACTACCGTGTCGACAAGGGCCGCGAGGGAATTCGATGACGCGCGAGTTGAAATTCGGCCGCAAGGGCGCGGCGCAGGGCAAGGCGAAGGCGCTGGTCGTCTTCCTCCATGGCTATGGCGCCGATGGGGCCGATCTTCTGGGGCTGGCGGATGTTCTGGGGCCGCATCTGCCCGGCGTGGCCTTTCTGGCGCCCGATGCGCCCGAACCCTGCACCGGGGCGCCCTATGGCCGGCAGTGGTTCCCGATTCCCTGGCTGGACGGATCGGCCGAGGCGGCGGCCGAACAGGGGCTGCGGGCCGCGGCGGCCGATCTGAACGCCTTTCTCGACGCGCGCCTGGCCGACGAGGGGCTGGCCCCTGCCGCGCTGGCGCTGGTCGGCTTTTCGCAGGGTGCGATGATGGCGTTGCAGGTCGCCCCACGGCGCGAGGCCGAAATCGCCGGCGTGGTGGCGATTTCCGGCCGCCTGCTGGCGCCCGAGCGGCTGGCGGCCGAGGCGCGGGTGAAACCGCCGGTGCTGCTGGTGCATGGCGACGAGGATCCGGTCGTGCCCTTCGCCGACATGGGTCTGGCCGGGACGGCACTGGTCGAGGCGGGGTTCGAGACCTATGCCCATGTGATGAAGGGGACCGGCCATGGAATCGCGCCCGACGGGCTGGGCGCCGCGCTGCAGTTCCTGAAGGAGCGGCTGCCGGCCTGAACCGGCGGTCGCCCGCACCGCGCAACCACCCGCGATGCCGGCCCCGTCCAGCCGCGCCCGTCCGTCTGCCATGCCCGGTTCCCGCCCGGCCTCACCAGCGGCCGGTGAGGGCCTGCCGCATCAGCCCCCAGCGCCGGGCGAATTCCGACAGCGCAAGGCGCCCCTCGGCCACCGCCGCCG
>JBDHSO010000130.1:0-11255 GCA_039808125.1 Rhodobacter sp.
TTCTCCCACGTAGAGATGAGCTTGAATCACACGACTATGGTCAAGGGAATCCCTCTTTTGTCAACATGACCTAGCTCAGGACGTGCCGCGCGGAACGGCCAGCAATGCCGCATGCCGCGCCAGATAGGCAATGCGCACCTCCGAAGGCGGGCGCGGGTCGATCCGCAGCCCCGCCATGATCTCGGCCGGGGGCCGGCCGAAGAAATGGTCGGCCTCGGCCTCGGCAAAGCCCGCGATCTGCACCGCCTCGATCCAGGCCGAAATCCTGTCTGCGGCCTTGATCTTGCGCTTGATTTCGGACGGCAATGCCATCGGCAGGCCAAAACGCAGATGCACCGCCGCCGTCAGCCGGGTGTCAAGCTCGCGATAGGCCGGGCCGATGGCCGATTTGACCGGCGTGATCATGTCGCCGATCACATATTCCGGGGCATCATGCAGCAGCGCGGCAAGCCGCCAGTGCGACGAAATCCCGGGATTCATCCGCGCGAACAGATCCTCGACCAGCAGGGAATGCTCCGCCACCGAATAGGCCCAGTCGCCGCGGGTCTGGCCGTTCCAGCGCGCCACGAAGGCCAGACCATGGGCGATATCCTCGATCTCGATATCGACCGGGGTCGGGTCCAGAAGGTCAAGCCTGCGGCCCGAAAGCATCCGCTGCCATGCCCGTGCCTGCCGTGCCATCTGCGCCTCCGCCGGTCCCGCTGTCTGCCGATAGCGCTCCGGGGCTTCGGCTGTAAAGCACGCAGGCCGGAACCAATTTCCCTTTGGCGGCGTTGTCCCTGCGAACCGAAACCTTCGGAGGATGTGACATGAACCCCCTGCCCTTCCTTGCCCTTGCCACCGTCGCATCGGGCTATGCCGTCGCCACCGACCGGCTGGAAGAACAGTTCGCGGTCCTGTCCGAGCCTGGAATCGTCGCATACGAGGCCAGCCCCAATCCGTCCGTCTACGACATGGACATGCTGGCGGCGGATGATCAGCCCTACGATGAGGCGCATTGCATGATGCATGCCGCCATGGCCGAAAACCTGAACCACGATTTCGCCGAGAAACGGGTGGAAACCCGCGTTTCGGACGATGGTCTGGTGATGGAGCTTTGGGGGTCCGAGGTGATGGGCACCTGGACAATCCTGCACAAGGGCACCGATGGCGTGTCCTGCATCGTGACCTCCGGCATCGGCTGGGCCGCCGATGCTGCGCCCGATCAGGTCTTTGCCAGCGCCGATCTTGCCAGCTGACGCCTTCTGCCGGCGCCCGGCCTCGTTCGTTGCCCTTGCCTCGCTTCGATGCTAAGGGGCACGGGATCGAGAACCAGCGAGGCGCTGCCGGACATGGCCGACTATATCGTCAAGGACATCAAGCTTGCGGATTTCGGCCGCAAGGAACTGACCATTGCGGAAACCGAAATGCCGGGCCTGATGGCCTGCCGCGAGGAATACGGCCCGTCCCAGCCGCTGAAGGGCGCGAAGATCGCCGGATCCCTGCACATGACCATCCAGACCGGCGTGCTGATCGAGACGCTGAAGGCGCTGGGCGCCGATGTCCGCTGGGCGTCGTGCAACATCTTCTCGACCCAGGATCATGCCGCCGCGGCGATTGCCGCCGCCGGCACGCCGGTCTTCGCCGTCAAGGGCGAGTCTCTGGAGCAGTACTGGGATTACACCGACCGCATCTTCCAGTTCGGCGGGGAAGGTGGCACCTGCAACATGATCCTCGACGACGGCGGGGACGCAACACTCTACATCCTGCTTGGCGCCCGCGTCGAGGCCGGCGAGACCGACCTGATCGCCGTGCCGACCTCGGATGAAGAGGTCTGCCTGTACAACCAGATCAGGAAGCGCCTTGCCGCCAGCCCCGGCTGGTTCACCAGGCAGCGCGACGCGATCAAGGGCGTGTCCGAGGAAACCACGACCGGCGTCCACCGCCTGTATGAACTGCACAAGAAGGGCCTGCTGCCCTTCCCGGCCATCAACGTGAACGACAGCGTCACCAAGTCGAAATTCGACAACAAGTACGGTTGCAAGGAATCGCTCGTGGACGGCATCCGTCGCGCCACCGACACGATGATGGCCGGCAAGGTCGCCGTCGTCTGCGGCTATGGCGATGTTGGCAAGGGTTCGGCCGCCTCGCTTCGCGGCGCCGGCGCCCGGGTGAAGGTCACGGAGGTCGATCCGATCTGCGCATTGCAGGCCGCGATGGACGGCTATGAGGTCACGCTTCTCGAGGATGAGGTCGGCAGCGCCGATATCTTCATCACCACCACAGGCAACAAGGACGTGATCCGCATCGAGCACATGCGCGAGATGAAGGACATGGCCATCGTCGGCAACATCGGCCATTTCGACAACGAAATCCAGGTCGCCGCCCTGCGCAACCACAAGTGGACCAACATCAAGGACCAGGTGGACATGATCGAGATGCCCTCGGGCAGCCGGATCATCCTCTTGTCCGAAGGCCGGCTCTTGAACCTCGGCAATGCCACCGGCCACCCGTCCTTCGTGATGTCGGCATCCTTCACCAACCAGACCCTGGCGCAGATCGAGCTCTGGACCAAGGGCAAGGATTATGCGCCCGGCGTCTATATCCTGCCCAAGGCGCTGGACGAAAAGGTCGCCCGGCTGCACCTTAAGAAGATCGGCGTGAAACTGACCGAATTGAAGCCGGACCAGGCCGCCTATATCGGCGTCAAGGTCGACGGCCCCTTCAAGGCGGACCATTACCGTTACTGACCGGATGCTGAAATCCGGCTTGAAAAGGCGCCCTTCGGGGCGCCTTCGTCATTTCTGCCGCACCACCGCACCGCAAAAGCACAGTCACGGCGGCGCCCGCTAAATTCCCGACAAAAAAGATTGACCATTTTCGGGAAACCCGGCAGGAGAGGGCCGGAAGCCAGCAACCCCTGTCCGCACCCTCGTCGGACAGGGGCGCGCAAGCCGGATCGGTGCCCTGTCGCGCAAGGCGGAAGGGGCCGGAGCGCGGCAGGCTTCCGCCCCCCGTTCGCTACCCGACCGATCCATCAGGACACTGGCACGGGCATCCCGTGCCCCAGAGGGGATTGGGAAGACATGCAGACCCGCTTGAAACTGGCCACCACCACCACCATTGCGCTGGGACTGGCCGCGACCGCGCTGCCCGCAGCGGCGCAGACGACCGATGACGGCATCTATCTGGGCGAGGTGATCGTCGGCTACACCCGGGACGGCACGCCGATCTACGCCGGCGAGAACACGACATCCCTCGACACCGAAGATCTGACGCGAACCGGCGGCGCGGCGGCGCTGGACACGGTCCTGCGCGAACAGACCTCCGTCTTCACCCAGCAGGATATCGGCAACCCCGGGGTCGCCGTGAACATCCGCGGCTTTGAAGGCTCGGGCCGGGTGGCGGTCGCCGTCGACGGGGTGCCGCAGAACTTTCGCCTGACCGGCCATGTCGCGCAAAGCTCGGCCTATGTCGATCCGAACCTTCTGGCCACCATCGACATCACCCGCGGCGCCGTCATCACCGCGGGCGGCAGCGGCATTGCCGGGTCGGTCGATTTCCGCACCCTTTCGGCCGAGGATGTGGTGCTTGACGGCCATGGAGCCGGCGGCCTTGTCCGGCTCAGCTATGGTGATAACGCACATCCCGAAGCCGGCATGCTGGCCATCGGCTATCTGGACGACCGTTTCGATGCGCTCCTTGCCGTAAGCCGCAACCGTGCCGACGACTACAGCGACGGCGACGGCAATCCCGTCGCCAACAGCTGGACGGACAATGGCTCGGGCCTGCTGAAACTGGGCTACAACATCGGCGACACCCAGCGCGTGACCTTCTCGGCCATGCGCTATGATGCCGATTTCGTGGCAACCGGCTATACGCAGGATCTGTCCAACACGATCTATACGCTGGGCTATACGCTGAACCCGGGCGACGGAATCGTGAACCTCAGCGTGAACCTCTACCGCGGCGAGACCGAAACCGAATGGGTCGCGGGAAGCGGCTCTGCCGTGGGGCGGATCATGTCGACCACCACCACCGGCATCAATGTGACCAACATTTCCGAGTTCGAGCTTGGAAACTGGACGCTGGTCAGCGTGAACGGCATCGACCATTCGCAGGACAGGCTGGGGGGCACCCGGGGTGGTGTGAACCCGACCGCCGGCAAGACCCGGCGCTCGGCGCTTTTCACCGAAAATGTCTTCACCTCGGGGCCGTGGGAACTGACCTTCGGGCTGCGGGCGAATTCCTACCGGGTCGAGGGGGCGGCGGCACGCGGCGCGATCGACAAGACCTATGATTCGCTCGACCCGAAACTGACGGTCGCCTATCGCGTGAACGACTGGTTCCAGCCCTATGCCACCGTCTCGCGCGCGACCCGCTCGCCGACACTACAGGAAACCATGCTGGGGGGCACCCATCCCGGCGGCGGTATCGGCATGATCGCCAACCCCGAACTGCTGCCCGAACAATCCACCGGCTTTGAACTGGGCTTCAATCTTGACCGTACCGGCGTCTTCACCGGCGAGGATCGGTTGCAGGGCCGGGTGAACTTTTACCGGATGGATGTGAAGAACTACGTCACCGCCTCCTATCCGGGCAGTTTCACCAACGTCTTCGGCGATACCGGCATCGCATTCGTCAACCTGCCCGGCACCGCCGAGACCAGCGGCTTCGAGGTCGAGGTCGCCTATGGCATCGGCGCCTATGACTTCACGCTGGCCTATACCCGCAACATGTCGGACATGCCGTCGCAGATCCCGGGTCTGGGCGCGGGGCAATATCTGCCCGACGCCACCATCTCGCTGACGGTCGCCGGTCACTTCCTCGATGACCGGCTGACGGTCGGCGGGCAGTACAACTATGTTTCGGGCGGGCTCTATTCGCAGCTCTACGATCCCGCGACCTACAGCACCGATCAGAGCTATGACCTGATTGATCTTTTCGCCAGCTACAACGTGTCGGACAACTTCATCATCAACGCCCGCATCGAGAACCTGTTCGACAAGACCTATGTGCCGTGGCTGTCGCTCAGCGAGAATGCGCCGGGCCGCACCGCCTATATCGGCGGCGAGATCCGGTTCTGACGGCACGGGCGCGCGCAGGAGGAAGGGGGGCCGGGATGAGCCGGCCCCCGGATTTTTCCCCATTGCCGTTTGGCCTCGTGGTCCTAAACTCCCCTGCGTCCTGCCGGGGCCTCCGATGCCCCGGCAGAGGGATCGAACAAACCAAGGAGAGGACGAGATGGGCAAGCGGGACGAACTGATCGCGAAATACGCCGAGGACCTGAAGGCGAAATGTGGTGTCACACCCGACATGGATCTGCTGCGCAAGGTCACGATCGGCTGCGGCCCGTCGATCTATGACAACGACGCCCAGACCGTCGCCGCCAGCGACAAGGAAGAGCTGGAGCGGATCAAGACCAATTTCCTGATGAAGAAGCTGGGGCTTGCCGACAGCCCGGCGCTGATGGCGGGCATCGACGCCGCCGTCGAGACCTATGGCCGGTCGGAGCGCAACAAGTACCGCGCCGTCTTCTACTATCTGCTCGTCAAGCAGTTCGGAAAAGAAGCCGTCTACGCCTGATTCCGGACATCCGGTGAAATACCTGCGGCGGACATGGACATTTCCGGCCGGGCGCGCGATGGTCGCCGCGTCTCGAAGCCCGAGGTCCAGATGTCCGCCACAGCCCAGCCAGCGCCGCCCGAAGCCACGATCATTCCGGTAATCCTTGCCATATCGGCAGGCCATTTCCTGAACGATCTGATGCAGTCGCTGATCCCGGCCTCCTATCCCCTGCTGAAAACCAATCTGGCGCTGAGCTTTACCCAGATCGGGGTGATCACCCTGGTCTTTCAGGGCACGGCCTCGATCCTGCAACCTCTGGTCGGGCTTTATGCCGACCGCAGGCCCATGCCCTATGCGCTGGCTGCCGGCATGGCTTCGACCGGCGTCGGACTTGTGCTTCTGGCCCATGCCGCAAGCTTCGCGTCCGTTCTGGTGTCGGTGGCGCTGATCGGCCTTGGCTCCTCGATCTTTCACCCCGAGGCGTCGCGCATCGCGCGGCTTGCTGCGGGCATGCGGCCGGGTTTTGCCCAGTCGGTCTTTCAGGTCGGCGGCAATGCAGGCGCGGCCATGGGGCCGCTCGCCGCGGGGTGGATCGTGCTGCGGCGGGGTCAGCTTTCCATCGAATGGTTCGCCGCCGCCGCCATGCTGGGCATGCTGCTTCTGGCCGCCGTCGGACGCTGGTATGTGCTGCACGGAGCGGCGCGGGCGCAGGCACGGCGGGCAAGGGCGCGGTCGGGTCAGGGCTATGCGCCGGCCACGGTGCGCCGCGGCATGGCTCTCCTGATCCTGCTGATCTTTTCCAAGTTCCTCTACACCGCAAGTTTCTCCAGCTACTACACCTTCTACCTGATCGAGCATTTCGGGCTGACCGAGAATCAGGCCCTGAACGCGCTCTTCGTCTTTCTGGCCGCGGTGGCGGCCGGCACCATCGTCGGGGGCCCGATCGGCGACCGGATCGGGCGGCGGCGGGTGATCCTGTGGTCCATTGTCGGCATCCTGCCGCTGACGCTGGCCCTGCCCTGGCTGCCGCTGTGGCCCACGGTGGTGGTGGCGGCCCTGGCGGGGATGATCCTCGCCTCGGCCTTTCCTGCGATGGTGGTCTATGCCCAGGATCTGATGCCGCAGCGCACCGGCATGGTGGCGGGGCTGCTGTTCGGGCTGGCCTTCGGCATCGCGGCGGTGGGGGCGGCCGCCCTGGGCGTGCTTGCCGACCATATCGGCATCGTCGCGGTCTATCGGATCTGCGCCTTTCTGCCGGCGCTCGGCCTTGCCGCCTTCTTCCTGCCCGACGCGCGGCACTGACCCGGGTTGCCCGCAAATCGACTCAAATCCCCCGCGCTTCGGCTTTGCGCCGCGGCGAGGCGGGATGTATCACCAGCTTGTCAGGGCAGAACCGCCGGACCTTTTCAGAACACATGCCGCCAGGGGGCATGTGGGGTGGATGAAGGGTTCCGTAGGGGTGCGGAGCCCTTCATTTCCATGATCTGCCCTCAGTTTGCCGCCGGCAGACCGGCCTTTTCGCGGGCGGCGGTATCGACATCGGCCCGCGAGACGCCCTCAAGGAATTCGTCATAATAGACGATCAGTGTCGGTTTCGGTGCACCGGCGTTATTCTGCGCCCAGCGGCTGGTGTTGCTTTCAAAGATGCCGCGGCGATGGGTCGGCACGCCGTTCGACAGGGCGATCTGGCCCTTGTAGTCGCAGCGCAGCGCGCCGTTGACCCAGACGCGCAGATAGCCGAACCCGTCGCTGCCGAAATTCGTGTTCACCACGATATCGGTCCAGCGGCCCTTGGCCTCCGCCATGTTGAACAGCCGGCAGACCCGGCCGCGGTTCTGCGCCGCGCCCCAGTTGCCGGCACCGGCCACCGCGTCGAGTTCGACCACCACATCGGCATTGGCCGGGCCGGAGGAGGTACAGACGTTCGAGGCGCAGCCGCGCCAGTCGCGCGTCGAAACCGGCAGCTGGATGAAGCGGAACAATGCCGGATCCTCGCCCTGCAGCTTCCACTCGCCCACGACGGTGCCCAGCGATGTCTTGTCCGTCACCGGCCCGATATTGGCATTGTAGAAGCTCCAGCCCGCCCAATAGTCGCGATTCACCCGCGCCTTCGAGGCGCCGCGGTCCTGAACGATCTGCGCGCGCGCACGGGGGTTGGCGCAGTCGCTGCCGCCGCAATCGCCATTGCGCAATTCAAACCGTTCGCTGTCCTTGCCGCGCCGGACCGGATCGGGGGCCGTGACGCGGGTGAAGGCCCAGTCCGTCGGACTGTAGAGCAGGCTGAAGCCCGAGGGTGGCCGCGAGGTTCCGCCCAATCCGCCGCCCTCGGGCAGGCTGATCGTGATGCTTGTGCCACAAGCGCCGAGTCCCGCAGCCAGTGCCAGCCCCGACAGCATTCGGTTTGAAATTCCGCCCATCGCAGCACCTCCGTAATTGTGGCGACATTGTGGACTGTCTCGTCCGGATCAACGTTAACAGCCCGTGCCGGTTATTGGCGCTCAGGGGGTATCGGTCAAGCCTTGCAGCACTACATCAACTTATGGTTGCGCAATCTTGTGGGGCACACGTTCTTTGCCCCCCATATCTCGGTCGGTCAGGGGGCTGTGCGCACAACATGCGCGATGGTCGGAAACGACTGTGGCGGCTCGATCACGACTGTTCCCAAACACGAAACGGCCTGTTTTTAAACTTTGAAACAACATATCAACGCCCTATTTTAAAAAGAAAAAAGCCAGGCAACAGCTTGGCAGATGAGGCAGAACATGGCAAAAATCAGTGTCTTCGGCATCGGGTATGTCGGGGTGGTCGCGGCAGCGTGTCTGGCGCGGGACGGCCACCAGGTCATCGCGGTCGATGTCGACCCGGGCAAGATCGCTGCGATCAACGCGGGCCGCTCGCCCATCGTCGAGAACGGGCTTCCGGAACTCATTCAGAAGGTCGTGGCGGCTGGCCGGCTGACCGCCACCGACGACGTGCAGGCTGCGATCGACGCAACCGAGGCCAGCTTCGTCGCCGTGGGCACGCCCTCGGCACCGGACGGATCGGTCGGACTGTCCTATGTCGAGGCGGTCTGCCGCAACATCGGCGCGGCGCTGCGCAACAAGGCGGCCTTCCATTCGGTCGTGATCCGCTCGACCATTGTCCCCGGCTCGACCGAGAAGACCTGCATCCCGGCGCTGGAAGGCGCCTCGGGCAAGATTGCGGGCAAGGATTTCGGCGTCGGGTACTACCCCGAATTCCTGCGCGAATCGACCGCGATCGAGGACTACGACGCGCCCGGACTGATCGTCTTCGGCGCGATGGACATGCCCACCCGGCAATTTCTGACCGCCCTGAACGAGGGTCTGGGTTGCAGGATCCACGCCGTCGACATCCGCACCGCCGAAATGGTGAAATACACCTCGAACACTTGGCGCGCCGTGAAGGTGACGTTCGCCAACGAGATCGGCAACATCGCCAAGGCCTCGGGCCTCGACGGACAGACCGTGATGGAGATCCTGTGCTCGGACACCACGGTCGCGATGTCGAAATACTTCATGCGTCCGGGCTTTGCCTTCGGCGGCTCCTGCCTGCCCAAGGACGTGCGCGCCCTGCGTCACCTCGCGGGATCGACCGGCGTGACGCCGCATCTGCTGAACGCGGTCATCGACGCAAACGAGGCGCAGATCGCCCGTGCCGAAGCGATGGTGATCGATTCGGGCGCCAAGAGCGTCGGCTTCGTCGGCATCAGCTTCAAGCCCGGCACCGACGATCTGCGTGAAAGCCCCCTGGCCGAACTGGCCGCCCGGCTGATCAAGAAGGGCGTCGAGGTCGACATCTATGACCCCTATGTCTTCGAGGCCTATGCCAGCCGCAACTCGACCGCGGGCCGCGGCAATGACGTGATCCCCGACCTGCCCTCGCGCATGGAAGGCGATCTGGGCCGGCTGATCGACCGTTCGGACGCCATCCTTGTCGGCAACTTCTACAAGGAAACCGTCGAGCCGCTGACCCGCGCCGCCGAAGGCCGCCCGGTCGTCGACCTGACCCGTCTGAACCGCAAGATGGTGTCCGAAGGGCATTATCAGGGCATCTGCTGGTAAGTTCCCATGTTGCGTCACATTACGCAGATCTTTTCGCATGCGACCTATTTCGGCATCGTCGCCCTGCTGGTGATGATGGTGCCGATCCATCAGGTCATGCATGCTGAAACGGCCGCGGGGTCGATCTTCATCCTCGGCGTCCTGGGGACCTGGCGCTATACATGGGCGGTAACGAACTTCACGCGGGCGGTGATCTACGCCCGCGTGGTCTATCCCCGGCGCAAGGCCAAGGCGATCCGGCGGTTCCGCGAACGCGGCATCGTCTCGCATGCCTATTTCCTGGTGACGACCTACATGGTCGATACCGAAAGCACGCTGGCCTGCTACCGCGCCCTTTACGCGGCGGCAGCCCGCGCCCGTGACGGGGCGACCATCGTCGTCTCGGTCGTCGACGGTGCGGACGAACGCCTGATCCGCAGCCTTTTCGAGACCTGCGGCCATGACATGCGCCGCGTGCATCTGATCATCGACCGCATCAAGTCGGACGGCAAGCGCGACGCGCTGGCGCGCGGCCTGCGCATCATCGCCAAGCAGAACCCGACGCAGCACGACATCGTGGTCTTCGTCGACGGCGACACCTGCGTGCCGCTCGACATCGTCGAGCAATCGGCGCCGATGTTCACCAATCCGAAGCTGGGCGCGCTGACCACCGACGAGGGCGTGCTGATCGAAAAGAAGAACCTGTTCCGCGACTGGTTCATCCTGCGCTTCGATCAGCGCCAGGTCATGATGTCCTCGATGGGTCTGGCAAACCACGTCCTGACGCTGACGGGGCGGATGTCGGTCTTTCGCGGCAGCGTTGCGGTGCAGCCCGGCTTCATCAACGAAATCTGGTACGACTATCTCGACCACTGGCGCCTTGGCCGGGTGAAGTTCCTGACCGGCGACGACAAGTCGACCTGGTACTGGCTGCTGCGGAACGGCTATGAAATGGCCTATCTGCCGGACGTGCGGTCCTGGTCGATGGAGACGCAGCCGCGCGAGACCTTCCTTGAAAGCGCGCAGGTCCTGATGACGCGCTGGTTCGGCAACATGATGCGCACCAACGGCCGTGCGTTGAAACTGTCGCCGCGGGTGATCGGGCGCTTCACCTGGTGGTCGATCCTCGACCAGCGGGTGTCGATGTGGACGACGCTGGTCGGCCCGCTGGCCGTGGTGCTGACCGCCATCTTCTCGACCTGGACGATCGTGCCGCTGTACATCGCCTGGGTGATGGTCACGCGCTACATCTTCTGCGTGGCGATCTCGTTGTTCCGGGGCACCTGGTTTCCGATCACGCATCCGCCGATCCTCTACTTCGGGCAGATCGCCGGGGCGCTGGTCAAGAACTACATCATCTTCCGGCTGAACAAGCAAAGGTGGACCCGCCAGGGCGCTGGCGGCGGCGTAAAGCTGAGCCTGACCCAGCGGATCAACGCTTTCGACGCAAACCTGCATCAATCAATTGCACTGGCCTGGCTCACGATCGGCGTGATCCTGCTGGGTCAGATGTAGCTCAGAGAGGATATCCCGATGAGCGATCCCTTCTCCTCTCCACCGCAGAACCCGGCCCAGACCGGGGCGCAGGCCGCCTATGTGCCGCAGCCCGCGCCTGCCCCTGCACCCGCCGCGCCGGCACCGCAGCCG
>JBDHSO010000131.1:0-11193 GCA_039808125.1 Rhodobacter sp.
CCGGCATCTCGGCACTGCCGA
Source organism: Rhodobacter sp. (assembly GCA_039808125.1). Taxonomy (GTDB): domain Bacteria; phylum Pseudomonadota; class Alphaproteobacteria; order Rhodobacterales; family Rhodobacteraceae; genus Pseudogemmobacter. The sequence goes on from JBDHSO010000131.1 coordinate 22, forward strand.
TGCGCTCGGCCTCGTCAAAGCCCGCAAGGTTGCCAAGGACAAAGCGCAGGGTATTGCGCAGCCGGCGATAGCTGTCGGCGGTGCCCTTCAGGATCTCGGGGCCGATGCGCTGGTCGGCGGTATAGTCGGTCTGCGCCACCCAAAGACGCAGGATGTCGGCGCCGTATTGCTTGATGATCTCGGCCGGAACGATGGTATTGCCCAGCGATTTGGACATCTTCATGCCCTTCTCGTCCAGGGTGAAGCCATGCGTCACCACATTGCGATAGGGCGCGCGGCCCTTGGTCGCGCAGCCCTGCAGCAGCGAGGAATGGAACCAGCCGCGATGCTGGTCGGTGCCTTCCATATAGACATCGGCGATGCCGTCGGGCGTGCCGTCGGGGCGGTCGCGCAGCACGAAGGCATGGGTCGAGCCGGAGTCGAACCAGACGTCGAGCACATCGAAGATCTGTTCATAATCCTGCGGATCGACGATGCCGGAAAGCACCCGCTCCTTGAATCCTTGCACATACCAGACATCGGCGCCTTCCGCCTCGAAGGCGGCGACGATACGGTCGTTAACCCGCGGATCGCGCAGCAGGAAGCCGTCGTCGGTCGGCTTCGCCCCTCTCCTGACAAAGCAGGTCAGCGGCACGCCCCAGGCGCGCTGGCGCGACAGCACCCAGTCCGGCCGGTTCTCGATCATGGCATGCAGGCGGTTCCGGCCCGAGGGCGGGGTGAACTTCACCAGTTCGCGGATCGAGGTCAGCGCGCGTTCGCGAATCGTGCGGCCGTAGCGGTTCATGTCATCGGCCAGCGCCACGTCGATGGCCGCGAACCATTGCGGCGTGTTGCGGAAGATCAGCGGCGCCTTCGACCGCCAGGAATGCGGGTAGCTGTGCTTGAGCTTGCCTTTGGCCAGCAGCGCGCCGGCATAGGCAAGCTGCCTGATGTTCGAGACGTTGGCAGGGCCCTCCTTGCCGTTTTGGTCCAGGATCGCCTGCCCGCCGAAGATCGGCAGATCGGCGCGGTAGCTGCCGTCCTCCATGACGTTGTAGGTCATCGGCAGCTTGTAGCGGATGCCAAGCTGATAGTCGTCGTCGCCATGGCTGGGCGCTGTATGGACAAAGCCGGTGCCGGCGTCGTCGGTGACATGATCGCCCGGCAGCATGGGCACGTCATAGTCCCATTCACCTTCTGCATCCTCGGCACCGGCATAGGGGTGACGCAGGATCGTGCCCTCGAATTCGGCGGCGGAAACGTCGCGCAGGCGGGTCCAGCCCTCGATCTTCGCGGCGGTCTTCACGCTTTCGGCCAACCGGTCGGCCAGCACCAGCATCTCGCCGACGCGGGCGGTCGATTTCTCATCGACGGCATCGACGCTGTAAAGCCCGTAGGCGATCGCCGGGTTATAGGCGACAGCCCGGTTCTGCGGGATGGTCCAGGGCGTTGTGGTCCAGATCACCACCGAGGCTTGCAGAAGCCGGGTGTCCATACAACTGTCAAGCTCGGGGAAAAAGGCGACCGAGGCGACCGGAAAGCGCACCCAGATCGTATGGCTGGTGTGATCGTGGTATTCGACCTCGGCCTCGGCCAGCGCGGTCTTTTCGACCGGGCTCCACATGACCGGCTTCGAGCCCTGATAGAGGCTGCCGTCCATCAGCAGCTTCATGAATTCGTCGGCGATGACCGCCTCGGCGTGGAAGTCCATCGTCAGATAGGGGTCGTCCCAGTTGCCGATCACGCCCAGCCGCTTGAACTCTTCACGCTGGATGTCGACCCAGCCTTCGGCAAATCGCCGGCATTCCTGACGAAATGCAACAACGTCAACGTCGTCCTTGTTCAGCCCCTTGGCGCGGTACTGTTCCTCGATCTTCCATTCGATCGGCAGGCCGTGGCAGTCCCAGCCCGGGACATAGCGGCTGTCGCAGCCCATCATCTGATGGCTGCGGACGATGATGTCCTTGATCGTCTTGTTCAGCGCATGGCCGATGTGCAGATGGCCGTTGGCATAGGGCGGGCCATCGTGCAGCACGAACAGCGGCCGGCCGGCCTTTTCGCGCAGCCGGTCGTAGATGCCGATCCGGTCCCAGCGCGCCAGCCATTCGGGCTCGCGGTTCGGCAGGTCGCCGCGCATGGGAAAGCCGGTTTCGGGCAGGAAGACGGTGTCGCGGTAGTCGACGGTGGTTTCAGGCGTATCGGCGCACATCGGATGCGGTCCCTGGGAGAAGGTGCTGGAAAAATGGGGCACCGGGCCCCGGCCATGCGAAATCACCCGGCGGGCTGAAGGCTCAGCGCGCCGGGCCGGTAATTCGGCCCGGGCCGCGGGCAAGGATCGCAGGGCGATAGGGCATGGCGGCGGTTATAGGCGGGGCGGCCGCGGCGGTCCAGAGGCGGTGCGGCGGAAATCGTCGCGGCGGGGCCATGGCGGTCAGGCCACCGCGCCCTCGCCGGCAAGAAATGCCGCGACACGGGCGACGGCGCAGCCCGGCGTCGGCGTCCGGGCCGCCCACAGCCGCAGCCCCTGAGCCAGCGGCACCCGCAGCCCGAAGGGCGCGACAAGCCGACCCTGCGCCAGATGGTGGGCGACCAACGGCCCGTGGCCGATCAGCACGCCGGCCCCGTTCGCCGCCTCCTCCACCGCCAGCGCGTACAGCGAAAAGACCGGGCCGCGCACCGCGACCTTCGACGCTGCCGCCGCCAGCCACATCGACCAGTCGCCCGGCCAGCTTGCATCGGACAGGCAGGGGAATCCGGCCAGATCCTCGGGGCGATGCAACTGCGCGGCCAGGGCCGGGGCACAGACGGGGAAGATCTCGTCCGCCGCCACCAGCCGCCCGCCGCGGGCCGCCGGGAACAGGCTCAGATCATAGGGCGCGCGCTTGAGGTTCGGCGGCGCCTCCAGCGCGGTGATGGAAACCGCGATCTCGGGTGCCGCCGCCCGCAGCGCCGGCAGCCGGGGCGACAGCCAGAGCTGGGCGATGGCCGGCAGCGCCGCAACATGCACCACCGCCGGAGCCGAGCGGCGGCAGAGTCCGGCCGAGGCCTGGGCCAGCGCATCGAAGGCCGCCGTCAGCCCCGGCAGGGACGAGGCGCCGAGCGCCGTCAGCCGCACGCCGCGGGGATGGCGCTCGAACAGGGCGGCGCCGAGATCGGCCTCCAGTGCCTTGACATGGGCTGTGACCGCCCCCGGCGTGACGCCAAGCTCCGCCGCCGCCGCGGTGAATCCGCCCAGCCGTGCCGCAGCCTCGAAGGCGCGCAGGGCCGTCAGCGGCAGGGATTTCGGCGGCGGCGGTGCGACGGGCATGATGAAGGTGGCTCAGTTTTCCTAAGCCTAATATTTTGCAGAACTGATTTGCGCGCAAGCCCCCGCATCGGGCAGGCTGGCCGCAAAGGAGACATGCCATGACCCATCTTTCGCGCCGCGCCTGGGTTCCCGCCGCCTGCGAGACGCTGATCCAGCGCCTTGCCGCGGAAACCGCCGCCCCGTCGACCCAGGTTGCCGCCCGGATCGAGACGCTGATCGAAAGGAATGCGGCGATCCACGACCGGGAATGCTTCAACCTGAACCCTGCAACCAATGTGATGAACCCGCGCGCCGAGGCGGCGCTGGCCCGCGGCCTCGGCTCGCGCCCGTCGCTGGGCTATCCGGGCGACAAGTACGAGATGGGGCTCGAGGCGATCGAGGAGATCGAGGTCATCGCCGCCGAACTGGCCGCCGAGGTCTTCGCAGCGCAATATGCCGAGATCCGGGTCGGATCGGGTGCGCTGGCCAACCTTTACGGCTTCATGGCGCTGGCGAAACCGGGCGATGCCATCATCGCGCCGCCGCCGGCGATGGGCGGTCATGTCACCCATCATGCCGCGGGATGTGCGGGATTGTACGGGCTGGTGACGCATTCCGCCCCGGTCGACGCCGACGGATATACCGTCGATCTGCCGGCCCTGCGCACGCTGGCGCTTGCGGTAAGGCCGCGGATCATCACCATCGGCGGCAGCCTGAACCTGTTCCCCCATCCGGTGAGGGAAATTCGGGCGATTGCCGACGAGGTGGGCGCGCATGTCCTGTTCGACGCCGCGCATCAATGCGGGATCATCGCCGGCGGCGCCTGGACCAATCCGCTGCGCGAGGGCGCGCATCTGATGACGATGAGCACCTACAAATCGCTGGGCGGTCCCGCCGGCGGGCTGATCGTGACCGATGACGCGGCGATTGCCGAACGGCTGGACCACATCGCGTTTCCGGGCCTGACGGCGAATTTCGATGCGGCGAAATCGGCGGCGCTGGCGCTGACGCTGCTCGACTGGCGTGATCAGGGCCGGGCCTATGCGCAGGCGATGGTCGATCTGTCGCAGGCGCTGGCCGCGGCGCTGCTGGCCGAGGGCCTGCCGGTCTTTGCGGCCGACCGCGGCATCACCCGCTCGCACCAGTTCGCCATCGAGGCGGCGGCCTTCGGTGGCGGTCAGGCCGCGTCGAAGACGCTGCGCAAGGCCGGTTTTCTGGCCTGCGGCATCGGCCTGCCCATCGCCGAGGTGGCGGGCGACATGAACGGCCTGCGGATCGGCACGCCGGAACTCGTCCGCCGCGGGGTGACGCCGGCCGATGCCCCGGCCCTGGCCGCGCTGATCGCCGAGGGGCTGCGCTCGAACGCGCCGGAAACCGTGGCACCGCGCACCGCCGCCCTGCGGGCGAAATTCCAGGGGCTGCATTACATGACGGTCTGACGACCGCACGGCATGACCCCCGGGCGAAGGGCAGCCGGGCGCCGCATGGCGGGGTCCGGCGCCGGATGCCGCCCGGCCCCCGGAGTGCGCGCTATCGGTTGAACACGCGCGAGGGGTGCAGTTCCCCGCCCATATAGCGGCCCAGCGCGATGGCGCGGCCGTTCAGGCTTGCCCAGGCCTCTTCGCCATAGGGCAGATGGCCCAGCACCTGCCCCGGATTGCCGTTGCGCAGCCGCACGGCACCTTCGGGCGTCGCCTTCAGTTCGGGCAGATCGGCAAGGCCCAGTTCCAGCGGCAGCAGCAGCCGGTCGATCTCCTCCGTGCGGGCCAGCGCCTCGATCTCGGCCATCTGCACGCCGCGATCCGCATCGAACGGCCCCGACCATTCCCGGCGCAGCCATGCGACATGGCCCAGACAGCCAAGCGCCCGCCCGAGGTCGCGGGCGATGGCACGGACATAGCCGCCCTTGCCGCAGACCATCTCGAATTCGGCATGATCGGCATCGGGCCGCGCCAGCATCTCCAGACGTTCGACCCAGAGCGGGCGCGGCGCGAGATCCATCTCCACCCCCTCGCGGGCCAGGTCATAGGCGCGCTCGCCCTCGACCTTCACGGCGGAGACCTGCGGCGGCACCTGTTCGATCCGGCCCCGAAACGCGCCGAGCGCGGCCTCGATCACGGCATCGTCGGGCCGCAGGGCGGAGGTGGCGATCACCGCCCCCGCGGCATCGTCGCTGGCGGTGGCGGCGCCGAACGTCACGCCGAAACGGTAGCATTTCAGCGCATCGGCAATCACCGGCACACATTTCGTCGCCTCGCCCAGCGCGACGGCCAGCACCCCGGTCGCATCGGGGTCGAGTGTGCCGGCATGCCCCGCCTTCTGCGCCTGGAACGCCCAGCGGACCTTGTTCACCACATCGGTCGAGCCAAGCCCGGCCGGCTTGTCGACGATCACCCAGCCATCGACCGGGCGCCCCTTGCGTGTTCTTGCCATGGATCAGCCTTTCGGAACGACGACGCCGACGATCGGTCCCATGGGAAAACCGATGTCATTGCGCCCCAATGCCGGCGCATAAAGCCGCGAGATGCTGCCGTCGAGATAAAGCGCCTCCGGCAGGCCGAGACGGTCGCGGAAATAGCGGCCGAAGCGGTGGAAATTGACCGCATCGCCGGAAATGACGAAGACGGCGTGCCGGCCGTCGCGGCTGACGCCCACGCCGTTGCGGATATGCAGCGAATCGCTGTCGGGCAGAAAGCGGGGATGCAGCGCGCCCGCGATCACCAGCATCGGGCCGGATTGCGTGGCAAAGCGGCAGTCGGGCGCCGCGGCGCGGAAGGCGCGGCTCTCGACGATGCGGAACCGGCCGTCGCCCCAGCAGAACACCCCGTTCGGCAGCAGGCCGAAGTTTCCCGGCCCCTCGCGGGTAACAAGGGGGGCGATCTCGCGCCCCTCGTCGACGAACAGGCCGACGGGCGACAGGTCGCGGTGATACATCCCCGCGTTCATCGCGAAGGCCAGCGTTCCGCCCTCGGCCGCCAGCGCCTGGTTCACGGCGGCAAAGCTGCCATAGGGCCCGTCGCTGCCGCGCAGAAACAGCCGCAGATCCTCGCCCGCCTCCACCTCGCACAGGGTGAAGGCCGCGCCCTCGAAACTGTCATTGCGGCAGGCGACCGCCCCCGCCGCCTGCGGCAGCAGCAGCGCCAGGAGGAAAGCCAGGGCCCGCCTTGCCCTCACCGCGCGCCCTCGTCGCCATCCGTCCCGCTGTCCGCGTCGCCGTCATCGTCACCGCCGCCCGCGATGTCGCGCTGCACGGTCGGGTCGGAAAACAGTCGCCTGGTCTCGTCCAGCCGGTCATAAGTCTCGTCGGGGCGAAAGCGCAGGTCGGGGGCGTATTTCAGCGTCATCCCCTCGGCGATGCGGTGGCGCAATTCGCCCTTGTGCCGCGCCAGCAGGGCCACGGCCTTCTCGACCGGCGCCGTTCCCAGCAGCGGCATGACATAGACCGTCGCTACCTTCAGATCGGGCGAACAGGACACCTCGCCGACCGTGATCGGCATGGCATTCAGTTCCGGGTCGTGGATCTCGCCCCGGTTGAGAACATCGGAAAGGGTGCGGCGGATCAGTTCGCCCACACGCAGCTGCCGCTGCGACGGGCCCTGTCCGGAAGGGGTGCGTCTGGCCATGCCCCGCATCTAAGCGGAATCGGCGCGGCCCGCAACGGCAGGGTTTCACAGCCGGCGCCAAGACGCTAGACCGGGGCGAAGGGACAAGGAGAGGCGGATGGACGAGTTGCCGGGGCTGGTGATCACGGGCGTGTCGGGCCGGATGGGCCGGATGCTGGTCAGGACCGTGGGCGAAAGCGGCAAGGCCCGCCTCGTCGCCGGGATCGAGCGCGAGGGCCATCCCTGGGTCGGCCGCGACCTGGGCGAATGCCTGGGCGGCCCGGCCCTTGGCGTTCCGGTCACGGACGATCCGGTCGTGGCCTTCGCCCGGGCGCAGGGCGTGATCGACTTCACCACCCCCGCGGCCACGGTGGAATTCGCCGCCCTCGCGGCGCAGGCCCGCGCGGTGCATGTGATCGGCACCACCGGGCTGGAGCCGGACGATCTGTCGCGGATCGCCGCGGCGGCCCGCCATGCCGTCATCGTACGCGCCGGCAACATGAGCCTCGGCGTGAACCTCCTGGTCCGGCTGACGCAGAAGGTGGCGCAGGCGCTCGACGCCGACTGGGACGTGGAAATCGTCGAGGCGCATCACCGGATGAAGGTCGACGCGCCCTCCGGCACCGCGCTGATGCTGGGCGAGGCGGCAGCGCGCGGCCGCGGCCTGGCGCTGGACGCGGCCCGCGTCAGCGGCCGCGATGGCGTCACCGGCGCACGCGAACGCGGCACCATCGGCTTCTCGGCCATCCGTGGCGGCGATCTGGTGGGCGAACATGACGTGATCTTCGCCACCGATGGCGAGCGGGTGTTGCTGCGCCATATCGCGACCGACCGCGCGATCTTTGCCCGCGGCGCCCTGCGGGCCGCCCTCTGGGGGCAGGGCCGGAAACCGGGCGAATACGACATGATGGACGTCCTCGGCCTCTGAGGGCGCCCGTCCCTCCGGTCACGCCGCTTCCGGGGCCCGGCCGTCAGAAGTCGACGGCAAGCCCCTTCTTCTCCCAGTCGCCATAGCGCACGGGCTCGGGGCCGCGCGGGCCGCCGTATTCCTTCGGCTTCGCCACGGCCTCGCCCGCCGCCCGGCGCCGCTCCTCGGCCTCGGCCAGGGCGCGGCGCGCTTCGGTGGGCAGATCGCGCTTCTCATCCGACATGGCTCTGTTCCTCGTGCCGCCTTTCCGCCAGATATAGGCCCGGCAGACGGCAAGCGCAAAGGAGCAGGGCATGGCGACGGGTATGGCGGCGGGTGTGGCAGCACGGGCCGCGGCGGTTTCCATGCTGAACGCGGTCCTGGGCGAACGGCAGATGCTGTCGGACCTGCCCGAACCCGACCTCGCGCCGCCAGACCGCGGAAGGGCGCTGCGGCTGGCCGAAGAGGTGCTGCGCCGGATCGAACCGGCCGACCGCGTGCTCGGCGCGCATCTGCGCAAGCCGCCGCCGCTGCCGGTGCTGAACGCGCTGCGGCTCGCCGTGGTCGAGATGGCCCTCGGCGCCGCACCGCATGGCGCCGTGAATGCGGCCGTGGCGGTGGTGCGGCAGTCCGGCCGGACGACCGGCCGCCTCGCCGGCCTTGCCAATGCCGTCCTGCGCCGGATCGACCCCGCGGCGCTGGCCGCGCAGCCGGTGCAGAAACTTCCCCGCTGGCTGCGCCAGCCGATGGTCCATGCCTTCGGGCGCGAGACCGTTGCCGCGATCGAGACCGTCCAGTCGACGGCACCGCCGCTCGACCTGACCCTGCGCTCCGGCGCCCCGGCGCCCGAGGGCGAGATCCTGCCCACCGACAGCCTGCGACTGATGCATCCCGGCCAGATCTCGGCCCTGCCCGGCTATGCCGAAGGCGGCTGGTGGGTGCAGGATGCCGCCGCTGCCCTGCCCGCGCGCCTGCTCGCCCCCCGCCCGGGCGAACGCATCCTCGACCTCTGCGCCGCCCCCGGCGGCAAGACGATGCAACTGGCCGCCGCCGGCGCCGAGGTGACCGCACTCGACATCTCGGGTCCGCGCATGGCACGGCTGCGGGAAAACCTCGCCCGCACCGGCCTTTCCGCCACGCTGATCACCGCCGATGCGCTCGCCTGGACGCCGCCCGCCACCTTCGACGCCATCCTGCTCGACGCGCCCTGTTCGGCCACCGGCACCATCCGCCGCCACCCCGACCTGCCCTTCGTCCGGGACGGCAGCGAAGTCGCGCCGCTGGTCGCGCTGCAGGCCCTGCTCATCGACCGCGCGCTCGGCTGGCTGAAACCCGGCGGCCGCCTCGTCTTCGCCACCTGCTCGCTCCTCCCCGACGAGGGCGAGGCCCAGCTTGCCGCGGCCCTCGACCGCCACCCAGGCCTTCGCGCCGAACCCGCCGACCTGCCCGGCCTGCCCGAAGAGGCCCGGACCGCGACCCGGGGCCTGCGCCTGCGCCCCGACCTCTGGGCCGGACGCGGCGGCATGGACGGCTTCTTCCTCGCCCGGCTGCGCAAACCCGGCTGAACCTGCCGCTTCCTCTTGACCGAAATACCCCCGCCGGAGGCACCGACCGTGGGCACGAATCCAATGGCCGCGGGATATCCGCAATATCTTGGGGATAAGCGCCGGGCATCCGCCATATCCGGGGTGCGCCGATTGACACCCCTGCCCGCCCGCACAATCATGCCCGGCCAACGACTCGGAGATAGCGCGGCGTGCGGTTCACGAAACTGCGTCTCAACGGCTTCAAGAGCTTTGTCGACCCCACGGATCTGGTGATCCATGAGGGGCTGACCGGCGTCGTCGGCCCGAATGGCTGCGGCAAGTCGAATCTGCTCGAAGCCCTGCGCTGGGTCATGGGAGAGAACCGGCCGACGGCGATGCGCGGCGGCGGCATGGAAGATGTGATCTTCAACGGCGCGGCCACCCGCACCGCGCGCAATTTCGCCGAGGTGGCGCTGGTTCTCGACAATGCCGACCGCCTCGCCCCCTCGGGGTTCAACGACAGCGACACGATCGAGATCGTCCGCCGCATCACCCGCGACGCGGGTTCCGCCTACCGGGCGAATTCCCGCGACATCCGGGCGCGCGACGTGCAGATGCTGTTCGCCGATGCCTCGACCGGGGCGCATAGCCCGGCCCTGGTGCGGCAGGGGCAGATCGCCGAACTGATCAATGCCAAGCCCAAGGCGCGGCGCCGGGTGCTGGAGGAAGCGGCGGGCATCTCGGGCCTCTATGCCCGCCGGCACGAGGCGGAGTTGAAACTCTCCGGCACCGACCAGAACCTGACCCGCGTCGACGATGTTCTGGAGCAACTGGCCCAGCAGCTTTCGGTGCTGACACGGCAGGCGAAACAGGCCGCACGCTACCGCGAGATCTCCGAAGAGCTGCGCCGCACCGAGGGCACGCTCCTCTACCGCCGCTGGCGCGAGGCCGACGAGGCCCGCCGGACGGCCGAGGCGGTGTTGCGCGAGCGGCTGGTCGAGGCCGCCCGCTGCGAAACCGCCGCCCGCGCCGCGGCGACGGCGCGCGATGCGGCCGAGGCCGCGCTGCCGCCCCTGCGCGAGGAGGAGGCCGTGGCCGGCGCCATCCTGCAACGGCTGACCCTGCAGCGCGAGGCGCTCGGCGATCAGGATGCCCGCGCCCGCGCCCTGATCGAGACGCTGCGCAGCCGCATCGCCCAGCTTTCCGCCGATCTGGAGCGCGAATCGGGTCTCAACCGCGATGCGGGTGAAACCATTGCCCGGCTCGACTGGGAAATCGCCCAGATCCTGCGCGCGCATGATGGCTACGACGACCGTCTGGCCGAGGCCGCCGAGGCCGCGCGGGAGGCCTCGGTCATCCTGTCGGAGCGCGAGACGCTGCTTTCCGAGGCGACCGAGGATGCCGCCCGGCTGGCGGCCCGCCACCAGTCGGCCGCCCGGCTGCTGGCCGAAAGCCGCGATGCGCTCGACGCGGCCGAGGCCGGCGCGCGGCGCGCGCGCGACGCCGCGGCCGAGGCGGCAGCGGCCGTCGAGAATGCCGCGGAGATCTTCGCCAGCGCCGAAGAGGCGCGCGAGGCCGCCGCCGAAGCTGCCGAGACCGCGGAGACCGGCCTTGATGTCGCCGAGGCCGCGCGGAGCGCGGCGCAGTCGCGGGAGGCCGAGGCACGCGCCACCCGGTCGGCGGCCGAGGGCGAGGCCAGGACGCTGACGGCCGAGGTCGCGGCTCTGGCGCGGCTTGTCGAACGCGAAGCGCAGGGCGGCGCGCAGATCCTCGACCGGATCGAGGTCGAGCCGGGCTATGAACAGGCGCTCGGTGCCGCCCTCGACGACGAGCTTCGCGCGCCCGAAGCAGCCGAGGGCGACAGGACCGGCT
>JBDHSO010000132.1:0-11178 GCA_039808125.1 Rhodobacter sp.
GCTCTTCTCCCACGTAGAGATGAGCTTGAATCACACGACGATGGTCAAGGGAATCCCTCTTTTGTCAACATGACCTAAGCATTGCGCCCGGAATTTCGTCAACAAACCTGTTACATTTATCTCTCCACGCCCGGCATTAGTTATCGACGAAACTGTCGACATTTATGTCGGACACATCACGGGGGCCGCGAATGACATATGATCTTGTGGTGATCGGCGGCGGGATCGTCGGGATTGGGACCGCCCTCACCTATCAGGACCGCCGGCCCGAAGCCCGGATCCTGGTGCTGGAAAAGGAGGCGGGCCTTGCCCGGCATCAGACCGGCAACAATTCGGGCGTGATCCATGCCGGCGTCTATTATGCCCCGGGATCGCTGAAGGCGCGGCTCTGCCGCAAGGGCGGCGCCATGATCAAGGCCTTCTGCCGCGAGACCGACATCCCGTTCGAGGAATGCGGCAAGCTGATCGTCGCGACCGACGCGGTTGAGGTCGACCGGCTGCAAGGCTTGCGCGCGCGCCATCGCCAACGACATCCCTTTCGAAGATGTGCCGGAAGCCGAGTTGAGACGGCGCGAACCGCTGATCAGCGGCAAGGAGGCGCTGTTCTTTCCCGAAAGCGCCATCGTCGACTAAGGCCTCGTCACCCGCCGCATGGCCGAGCGCATCACCTCGCGCGGCGGCGAGATCAGGCTGAACGACCGCGTCACGACCATCCGCGAGACGCCGGACGGCGTGACCGTCGGGCTGGACGCAGAGCAGATCGAGACGCGGCGTCTGGTGGTCTGCGGCGGCGCACAGGCCGACCGTCTGGCGCGGATGGCGGGGCTGGACACCGATTTCCGCATTATCCCCTTCCGGGGCGAATATTATCAAGTCAACCCGGCGCTGCGCCCGCAGATCAATCACCTGATCTATCCGGTGCCCGACCCCGATCTGCCCTTTCTCGGCATCCATCTGACGCATGAGGTGAACAACCGCCTCAGCGTCGGGCCAAACGCGGTGCTTGGCCTCTCGCGAGAAGGGTTGCCGCGTTTCTCCGTCAATCTACGCGACCTCTGGGCAACCCTGTCCTACGGCGGCTTCTGGCGCTTCATGAGAAAGAACCTGCGTTCGGGCCTGGCCGAGATGAAGAACTCGCTTTTCACCTCGGTCTATCTTGAGGCCTGCCGCAAGACCCTGCCCTCGCTGAAGCGCAGCGATCTGCTGTCGCGCAAGGCCGGGGTGCGGGCGCAGGTCATCATGGACGACGGCGCGATCATGCACGATTTCCTGGTGCTCGAGACGCCGCGGATGCTGCACATCTGCAATGCGCCCTCGCCCGCGGCAACCTCCTCGCTGGCCATCGCCGAATACATTCTCGACACCTATGCAAAGGACCGCTGACATGTTCGATCAGGCTGCATTCATCATCGGCGGTACCCCCCGCGGAACCGGGAATGCCGGCGTGCTGCAGGCGGCCAGCCTGGTCTGGGGCCGCGTCGCAGAGATATCCGACGCGCTCGTCAAGGCGCCCGAGATCCGCAAAATCTCGCTGATCGGCGCGCCCCGGGTGGGCCGGCTGGTGGCCACCACCGCCGGGGCCGAACTGAAGCGGACAACGATGGAACTGGGGGGCCATGCCCCGGTGATCGTTGCCGCCGATGCCGATTTCGACACGCTGGTGCCGATGGCGGTGACGTGGAAGTCCGCAACGCAGGTCAGGTCTGCGTCTCGCCCATCCGCTTTCCGGTCGACGATACCCTGCACGACGCCTTCGTCGGCCGCCTTGCCGCCGAGGCGGCCCGGATGGTGGTTGGCAATGGTCTGAAGCCGACGATAGAGATGGGACCCCTGACCACCTCAAGGCAACTGCAATCGGTGGATGCGATGATCCGGGAGGCCATTGCCGCGGGGGGCCAGGCTGGAAACCGGCGGAGCGCGGATCGGCAATATCGGCAATTTCTACCGGCCGACCGTCCTGTCCGGGATGCGGCCCGAGATGCGCGCCATGAACGAGGAACCTTTCGGCCCGGTCGCGCTGGTGATGCGCACCGCCTCGCTGGATGAAGCACTGGCCGAGACGAACCGCCTGCCGGTTGGTCTCGGCTCCTACGCCTTCACCCGTTCGGAAGCGACCGCCACCCGGATCGCGGCCTCGATGCGGGCGGGCATGCTGGGGCTGAACCACTTCGCGCTCGCCTTGCCCGAGACGCCGTTCGGCGGCGTCCTCGACAGCGACTTCGGCTCGGAAGGCGGCACCGAGGCGATCCAGTCCTAGATGTCGACCATGCTCGTCACCCCAAACACTGAGTTTGCCGGGGCCGGAGCCGACGACGGGATACCGGCGCGAGGGCGGCGAGCGGCCGAACGCCTCGTCGGCCGTCGGGCTGACCCCGACAATCCGGCGCCCGGCCGGAAGCCTTCGCCCACATGGTTGACCAGAAGCAGTGTCTCGTTCGCATTCAAGCTGTCGATTGGTCCTGTTCGCTCAGGCAATCAGCGGCTCGGCCCCGATAAAACGATTTGGCAAGTGCTTGACCGGGAGTCAGGTCCCATAAATCTGCCTGAGTGACGGCTGGCGGGGTGGTTCAAGCACCCGAATTAGGGAGGGATCATGGGCGAGTTGTAATGGGCGACGGAAGAGCAGATGGAGCGTCTGTGACCGTACTTTCCGGCGTCCCGCATCGGTGACAGGCGGGCGCCGGGTGGCATGATCTTCATCCGGCGCAATGGGTTGATGTGGAGTAAGGGCTGAGCCCCATTGGTCGCGGTGGGTCAGCCCGAACGCGCCTGCGGCCTGGGTGCCGCCGAGGACGCTCTGCAACCGCTGGAGGCGGTGGTGCCGGACGGGGCTGTTCGCCAGGATCATGACCGAACTGGCCGTCCAGGCGCAACAGACCGAGACCCGTGATGATCGATGCGGCCCATGCGAAGGCGCACCGGACGGCCGCGAACCTCGCGGTTCAAAAGGGGGCCGCGGATGGTTGATCGGGCGCACGACGGGCGGGCTCAACTCGAAACTGCGCGGTCTTGGCGGATGCGAAAGGACGCCAGATCCGGATGCTCCTGCCGGCCGGCCAAACTTCAGGCGACATCAGGCGCGGGCGTTCCTGTCCTCCACCTCTCAAGCCGGGGCGTTGCTGGCAGACCGGGGCCACGATGCTAACCGGTTCCGCAACGTCCTGATCGAGACGGGGATTTCGCCGGCCATCCCGTGCCGCATCGGCCGGAAAGTCCCGATTCCACACGACCCTGACCTCTATCGCCCGCGTGACCGGATCGAGAACATCTTCGCCCGCCTCAAGGACGGGCGCCATGTCGCCACGCGCGACGACCGATGTGCCAAGACCTTCCTCACCGCCACTGCGCCGGCCGCAACCGTCATGTTTCGGCTTTGACGATCAACGGGTCTGGACCCCAGGGCGCCAGTCCACCCATTGGCAGTGAAAGCCCGCGCGTCCAGCCGTCAGGCGCAGATCCCCGGGCCAGAACCGCAGCGTCAGCGCCGCGCCGTCGGGGGTGGCGTCGGCCTCCATCGCGGCCCAGGCCAGCGGGGCGTCGGTGCTGGCACGCGCACCGGCGGCCTCCATCGCGGCGGCGATTTCGGCCTGGGCTTCAGGCGGGAAATACTGAAAGGCCACGGTGGAATAGACCAGATGGCAGGTCCCGGGCCGGCGCTCTGCCAGCCGCACGGCAAGCCAGGGCGCCGCGTCGCCCCGATCGACCGGCGCGGCCTTTTCCACGGCCAGCGACAGGGCAAGGCGCAGGCGCGACAGCCGTTCGGGCTGGTCCGGCCAGACATAGGCCAGAAGCCGCAGCCCATCGCGCTGCGGCGACAAGGGGTTGAGATCGACGCCGCGCCGCTCGACCACCGGGACCGGGCCGGGGTGCGGCGGCGCGGCACCGCGCCAGTCCGGCGTCAGGCGCAGCGGGCTGTCGGCCTGCCCCGTGACCGGCCCGCCGCCGCCGGCGCAGAGGGCATAATGGTCAAAGCGCAGGTTCAGCCCCGCGCTGGCACCCAGTTCCGAGAGCCGCAGCGGCAGGCCCGTGCGGGCCCCACCAGTTCGGCACCGAAGGCCAGAAGCACGGCGCTGCGCCCGACCTCGTTGGTCTGCGGCGCATGGTCTATCCACTCTGCCAGCCAGCGGTCGTGCCGCTGCAACACGCGGGGCAGCACCCCAGCCAGCAGCCCGGCATCGCCGTCGGGTGGCCAGACCCGTGCCAGTGCCGGCTCGTTCCCGGCCAGATGCAGGTGATGCAGCCCCCCGGCCACCCGCAGCGGCAGCGAGACGCCCGCCGGGCCGAGATCACCGCCGAAGCCGGCCGCACGCGCGCCGAGCCGCGTCCCGGGCCCGGGCCAATGCGCAGCCAGCGCCGTCATCAGCGCCGCGGTGAAGGGCGAGCCGAGGTCGCGGCAGGCCTGTGCCTGTGCGGCGAAGGCGCGGGAAAGATTGTCACGCACGGCCCTGCCCCTTCGCTGCCTCCCTCATGGCCGCCAGACTGCGATGACGCCGCAGCGGCCGCAACCCCTCGCCCCCCAGGGCAACCCCGGATGGACCCGCCCGCGCGCCCGCGCTATGGCTTGATCCCCGGAGGCGCGCGCCCATCCTGATCAGGCCGACCGCCCCGCAAACGCGCATCCCGCCCCGGAAAGGAGCATCCCTTGGCCAGCATCGACGGTCTGCCCCCCCTGCGCGAGGTGATCCGCGCGCATGATCTGGTGGCGAAGAAGCAGCTTGGCCAGAACTTCCTGCTCGACCTGAACCTGACGGCCCGGATCGCGCGCGCGGCCGGCGATCTGACCGGCGCCGATGTGCTGGAGGTCGGCCCCGGCCCGGGCGGGCTGACCCGCGGCCTGCTGGCCGAGGGCGCGCGGCATGTGGTCGTGGTCGAAAAGGACCCGCGCGCCCTGCCCGCGCTTGACCAGATCGCCGCGCATTATCCCGGCCGGCTGACCGTCCTGATGGGCGATGCATTGGCGCTGGACGTGGCGGCGCATCTGACGCCGCCGGTCAAGGTGGTGGCGAACCTGCCCTATAATGTCGGGACGGAACTGCTGATCCGCTGGCTGTCGCCGCCGCATTGGCCGCCCTTCTGGCAAAGCCTGACGCTGATGTTCCAGAAGGAAGTGGCCGAGCGGATCGTGGCGCGGCCAGGCGATGACGCCTATGGCCGGCTGGCGCTGCTGGCGCAATGGCGGGCCGAGCCGCGGATCGTGATGACGCTGCCGCCCGAGGCCTTCACGCCCGCGCCCAAGGTGCATTCCGCGGTGGTGCATCTGACCCGGCTGGAGGCGCCGCGCTATCCGGCCGATGGTGCGGTGCTGGCGCGCGTGACCGCCATGGCCTTCAACCAGCGGCGCAAGATGCTGCGGTCGTCGTTGAAGGGCCTCGGTCCGGATATCGAGCGGAAGCTTTTGGCCTCCGGCATTCCGCCCGCCGCCCGGGCCGAGGAAATCGGGCTGGAGCAGTTCTGCGCTCTGGTCCGGTCGCTGGCCTGACCGTCGCTGGCCTGACCGCCGTTCCGCCCGGCGGGCGGAACGGCCGTCCGGGCCGCCGTCGTTGCCCGGGCGCCGGTCATTCGCCGGCGATCAGGTTGGCTGGCCTCGGCCTGCCGGTTACTCGGCGCTATCGCCGTCCGTCGCGGCGCCCGCTGCGGCGCCCGGCGCGTCATCGGCCGGTTTCGCATCGCCGTCCTTGCCCTTGGCCTTGGCCGGTTCGGCCTTCGGCTTGCGGGGCGCGCGCGGGCGCTTCGGCTTTGCTGCTTCGGCTGCCGGCTCTGCTGCCGGGACAGGATCGGCCGAGGCAGGATTGGCAGGGGCAGGATTGGCGGGGGCGGTCCGGACAGGATCGGCCGGGGCAGAAGCGGGCGCCTCGGTCGCAGCCACGGGGGTTCCGGTGATGAAGGCGGGAAGCTCGGGCTGCGGCCCCTCGCCCGAGGCGCGGCGGCGGTCGTCGCGGTCGCGGCGGAAATCACGCCGCTCGCCCTGCGACCGTTCGCGGCGTTCGCCCTGCGGCCGTTCGCCCTGCTGCGGCCGGTCGGCGGCATTCCGGTCGCCCTGCCCGCGTTCAGCCTGCCCGCGCTCAGCCTGCGACCGCTCGCCCTGCTGCCGCTCGCGGCGCTCGCTGCGGCCGCCCGCGCCATCCTCCGGCGTGCCGGGCCGCACCTCGGGCAGGTCGACAAGCCCGGCGTCGTCGCCGCCGAAGTCGATCACCTCTGCCACCGCGGGCGCGCCGTCACCACGATAATCGCCGCGGTCATTGCGGTCGCCACGGTCGTTGCGGTCGCGATACTCGCCGCGGTTGCCGTCCCTGCCGGAATTGTCGCGGTTGCCGTTTTCGCGATTGCCGTTCTGCTGCTGGTACTGCGCCTGCCGCGCCTCCTGCTCGGCCGCCTGTTCGCGCTGCGCTTCGGCCAGCATGCGGGTGTAATGCTCGGCGTGCTGGAGGAAATTCTCTGCCGCCACCCGGTCGTTGGAAAGCTGCGCGTCGCGAGCCAGCGCCTGGTATTTCTCGATGATCTGCTGTGGAGTGCCGCGCACCTTGCCCTCGGGGCCCGAGGAATCGAACACCCGGTTGACGATGTTGCCGAGGGTGCGCGGGCGGTTCTGGCTGGAACGCGAGCGTTTCTTGGAAGAGCGCATCTTTTCCTAAATGATCAGTGGATCGCCTGTACCCCCGGGCGCCGCAACAGGCGCGCGAAAGATCGGGAGCAGGGATCGGTTTCTGCAAGGGCGCGGTGCAGGACCGCCCGGCGCCCGGTGCATGGGTTGTGCTTATGCAGGAAGTGGCGGCCGAGGCAAGCGGTTTCTCGGCATTTCGCCGCAGGAATGCGGGGTTTTCCGCCCAACTGCCGCAATCTCCGGCGATTTGCCCCGCCTCAGGCGCCACGGCCCGCCCCGCCATCCGGCGCTTCGGCCACCACCACCCTGTCGCGGCCATCGAAATCGGCAAGGATTCGCGCCGAAACCAGCCCCGCGGCGGCAAGGAAACCGGCCACCGCCGGCCCCTGCGTCGGGCCGGTTTCCATCAGAATCCGGCCGCCCGGCCGCAGGAGCGACATCGCGTCGCAGGCAATCGCGCGATAGGCATCCAGCCCGTCGCCGCCCGGCGTCAGCGCCAGATGCGGCTCCCAGTCGCGCACCTCGGGCGACAGGGCGGCCATCTCGTCGGCGGCGATATAGGGCGGGTTCGAGACGATCAGGTCGAACCGGCCAAGCCCGCCGGACCAGCCGGGATCGAGCCAATCGCGCCGGACGAACCCCGTGCGGTCCGCCACGCCCAGCCGGGCGGCGTTCTCCCCCGCCACCACCAGTGCCGCCGCCGAGGCGTCAAGCCCGGTGCCGGTGGCGGTGCCGGTTTCCAGCAGGCAGGCGATCAGGATGCAGCCGGTGCCGGTGCCAAGGTCGAGCATCCGCGCGAAAGGCGCGCGCAGCGCCTCGGCCACCAGAATCTCGGTCTCGGGGCGGGGGTCCAGCGTGTCGGGCGTGACCCGGAACGGAAACCCCCAGAAGACCCGCTCGCCGGTGATCTGCGTCACCGGCTGGCGCCGTTCGCGCGCGGCCACAGCCGTCTCGAAGGCGATGGCCTGCGCCCCGGTCATCGCATCGCCGGTCGCGGCCGCGAGATGCAGCGGCGCGATCCCCAGCGCATGGGCCATCAGCGCCCTTGCATCGCGGGCAGGATCCTCGACCCCGGCCGCGCGCAGGCGGGCAATCGCACCGCGCAGGGCGTCGCGGACCCTCATCCCTCCATCTCGGCCAGCTTCGCGGCCTGGTCATGCGCGATCAGCGCGTCGATCACCTCGGTCAGGTCGCCGGCCATGATCTGCGGCAGGGCATAGAGCGTCAGGTTGATCCGGTGGTCGGTCATCCGGCCCTGGGGGAAGTTATAGGTGCGGATGCGCTCGCTGCGGTCACCGCTGCCGACCTGCGCCTTGCGGTCGGCGGCACGTTCGGAATGCAGCCGCTCGCGCTCGGCCTCGAACAGCCGCGCGCGCAGCACCTGCATGGCGATGGCGCGATTCTGGTGCTGCGACTTTTCCGATGAGGTGACGACGATCCCGGTGGGCAGATGGGTGATGCGCACGGCCGAGTCGGTGGTGTTGACATGCTGCCCCCCCGCCCCGGAAGAGCGCATGGTGTCGATCCGGATATCGGCGGCCGGAATGTCGATATCGACCTCTTCGGCCTCGGGCAGCACCGCCACCGTCGCGGCCGAGGTATGGATGCGCCCGCCCGCTTCGGTTTCCGGCACCCGCTGCACGCGATGGACGCCGCTTTCGTATTTCAGCCGGGCATAGACCCCCTCGCCCGCGATATGGGCGGTGAATTCCTTCACGCCCCCCAGATCGGACATCTGGCTTTCGAGGATCTCGAAGCGCCAGCCCATGCGCTCTGCATGGCGCTGATACATCCGCGCCAGATCGCCGGCGAACAGGCTGGCCTCCTCACCCCCGGTGCCGGGGCGGATCTCCAGGATCGCCGGACGGGCATCGGCGGCGTCCTTCGGCAGCAGCGCCAGCCGCAGCCGGGTGTCCATCTCGGGAATCCGCGCCTTCAGCCGCGGGATCTCGTCCTCGGCCAGCGCGCGCATCTCGGGATCGGCCAGCATGGCCTCGGCATCGCCAAGGTCGGTCAGCGCCTGCCGATAGGCCGCGACCTCCTCGGCCACAGGCTTCAGGTCGGAATATTCCCGGCTGATCGCGGCGATCTCCGCCGGGGCGGCGCCCGCGTTCAACTGCGCCTCGAGAAACTCGAAACGCTGGGTGATCTGGGCAAGTCTGTCGAGCGGAACCATGGTTCGGGGATTTGACCTGTCGCGCGGGGCCGGTCAAGGGGAGAGAGCGGCGGGGCGAGACCGGGGGCGAGGCGGCCGCATGGCGGGCCGGCCGCCGGCCTATGCCCCCGGCCCCGGCGGGCGGGTGGCGATCCAGGTTCCCATGATCGCCAGCACCGCGGCCTGCACCGCGACCAGCCAGCCGGCCAGACCAAGCGCCAGGCTCAACCCCAGCGCCGCCGCCATGGCCAGGATCGAGATCAGCTTCGCCCGCGGCGGGATCGCCCGATGCTCCTGCCAGTTGCGGATGACCGGACCGAAGCTCGGGTGGCCGACCAGCCAGCCATGCAGCCGGTCGGACGAACGCGCGAAGGCCGCTGCCGCCAGCAGCAGGAAGGGCGTCGTCGGCAGCAGCGGCAGGAACAGGCCCAGAACCGCCAGCGCCAGCGCCAGCAACCCCAACGCGATCCAGACGATTCTCATGACGGCAGGCAGGTCGCGGCGGGCATTCCCGGCAGGCTCTCCAGTTTTCCGACCGGAAGACTAGGGATTTCCGCGGCAAAAGGAAGCCCCCGCGATGCCGCAGCCCCGGCCCGGCCGATGCGGATCGACCGCGGATCGGCCGCGATGCGCAAAGGCTTTTCAATCCCGCCGGCGCCCACTACAGCTTGAACCAGCCGCGTCTTGCGCGACCTGCGGGATGCCCCCGCCGAACCCGTACGAGGACCGATGCGCACCATCACCACGACCGAAGATCTCGCCCAGTTCTGCGCCGCCGCCAAGGCCGCGCCCTATGTCACGCTCGATACCGAATTTTTGCGCGAACGCACCTACTGGTCGAAACTCTGCCTGATCCAGATGGCCCTGCCCGGCAAGGATGGCGAGGCGGTGCTGGTCGACCCGATCGAGGGTACCGATCTCTCGCTCGAACCGCTCTACGACCTCTTCCGCCACGAGGCGACGGTCAAGGTGTTCCACGCCGCGCGGCAGGATCTGGAGATCTTCTTCGTCGAGGGCGGGGTTTTCCCGCATCCGCTGTTCGACACCCAGATCGCGGCCATGGTCTGCGGCTTCGGCGAGCAGGTCGGCTATGAAACCCTGGTCCGGCGCATCGCCAAGGCCAGCCTCGACAAGGCCAGCCGCTTCACAGACTGGTCGCGCCGCCCGCTGTCGGAGGCGCAGAAGGATTACGCCCTGGCCGATGTCACCCATCTGCGGGTGATCTACGAATTTCTCGCGGCCCAGCTTCGCAAGAACGGCCGCGCCGGCTGGGTCGAGGAAGAGCTTGCCATCCTGACCGACCCCGCGTCCTACACCGTCCACCCCGACGAGGCCTGGCTGCGGATCAAGACCCGCTCCTCCTCGGGGCGCTTTCTCGCCGTGGTGCGGGAACTGGCGCGGTTCCGCGAAACCTATGCCCAGACCCAGAACGTGCCACGCAGCCGGGTGATGAAGGACGACGCGCTGCTCGAACTGGCCTCGACCCGGCCGCAGACGCCCGAGGAACTCGGCCGCTCCCGCCTTCTGCTGCGCGAGGGGCGCAAGCCCGAGATCGCCGAGGGCATCCTTGCCGCGATCAAGGCGGGGATGGAGACGCGGCCCGAGGACCTGCCGAAAGTGGTCGAACCCCAGGATTCGCCGCAGGGCAACGGCGCCCTGGCCGATCTGCTGCGCGTGCTGCTGAAGGCCAAGGCCGAATCCCTCGGCGTGGCGCCGCGGCTGATCGCCTCGGCCTCCGATCTCGACACCATCGCCGCCGGCGGCCGCGATGGCGAGACGCTGAAGGGCTGGCGGCGGGAGGCTTTCGGCGAAGATGCTCTGCGCCTCTGCAAGGGCGAGATCGCGCTTTCCGCCAAGGGCAGCGAGGTGCGCGTCGTCCGCCTCACTCAGTGATGCGCCGCACGGCACGGCGCAGCGATCCGCCGGGCGGCACGCCGGCCGACAGATCGCCGCGCCACCCGCATCCCCCTGCACGCGCCGCCCGGCCGCCGAAGCGATAGCCCCCGCCGAAGTTTCCGCCGCCGCTCCCGACAGATGCTCCATGCCCGCCGCCCGACAGCCCGCCAGACAGCCACCGCCCCCGCCCGGATCGGCCGCCACGCAGGCCGGACCCCGCCCCGCCCCACGCCGCCAAAAACACAACAGCCCCCGGATCGCCTCCGCCACCTTGGCCCTGCCGCTTCCTCTTGATCCAAATACCCCCGCCGGAGGCGCTTCAAACACCCCGCTGCGGCATCGGCGTCTAGAGCGCGGACTCAATTGATTGCAGCCATATT
The DNA here is from genome assembly GCA_039808125.1 of Rhodobacter sp. Classification (GTDB taxonomy): domain Bacteria; phylum Pseudomonadota; class Alphaproteobacteria; order Rhodobacterales; family Rhodobacteraceae; genus Pseudogemmobacter. Next base: position 11,033 of record JBDHSO010000132.1, read on the forward strand.
CTTGCTGATGCGGGTGCGACGGCGGCGAGGAAATTTGTTGCGTGTTTCTCGAAGCGCGTGGCGATGCGGCGGAACTGTTTGAGTTTGCAGAAGAACCGTTCGATCAGGTTGCGGCGGCGGTAGATGTCCGGCGGAACGCTTCGTTG
>JBDHSO010000133.1:0-11107 GCA_039808125.1 Rhodobacter sp.
GAACAGCGGATAAAGCGCCAGCGCGACCCCGGCCGAGATCAGCGCGGCAAAGACCGCATCCGACAGGAAATGCCGCCCCAGCGCCAGCCGCATCGCCGCCACGGCGATGACGGCCACACAGCCCGCCGCAATGGCCAGGCCACGCCCGCGGCTCGACATCCGCGGCCAGAGAACCACGATGGCGATCAGCGCCAGCGTCGCCGCGATCGACACCTCGCCCGAGACGAAAGAGCAGTTCCGGTCGCATTGGTCCGAGATCTGCCAGGCCGGCGTGAACGCCAGCGTGCCGCCGAATTCGGTCAGCATGGCCGGGCGGGCGCGGCCGACATGGGCCTTCAGCACGAGGTTGGCGATCAGCCCCGGCGCCAGCAGCACATTCGCTGCGGCATAGCCGGCAAGCCGCAGCGGCGTGCCGCGGAGCCGGCCGCCGACCCAGCCGGCAAGCGTGCCGAAGACGATGACGGCAGCCGCGATCTCGGCCATCAGCCGGACAAACCCGCTGACCCAGGGCAGAGGCCCCCGCGCCGCGACGAAGCTGCCGCTGCCGTCGGTCAGCGCACGCGAGACCACAAGGTCGAGCCCGGGAAACGCTGCGAACAGCGCCTGCGACAGGGCCATGGCGAAAAGCCACAGCAGGAAAAGCCGGGTCTGCGGCGAAGCGTTCATGGCTCGGATCCGTAAAGGGCGGGGCAGGTGCCGGCCGAGATGGGAATGGCAAGGATCACGTCGCCGGCGGCAAAGCCTTCGCCGGCGGTCAGTTGCAGGGCGGGAGCGGCGGCGGGGCAGGGCTGCACGCCCCCCTCGCGCAGGACGAGAAGGGCGGGGCCATCCCCGGGCGCGGGGCGGAACGGGAAGGCGAGTTCCCAGTGGTTCTGTGCCGTGCCCTGCGGCGGCAGCGCCCGGACCGCAAGGCTGCTGTCGCGGGCAAACCACGTCAGATCGGCCAGAAGGTCGCGGTCGGTGGCGACAAGGGTCCGCACGCCGGCCGCCTCGGCCGCGGAAAGGATCGGCGCGGCCAGCGCCTCGTGCCCCAGATAGCGCGCCAGCGCCGGCCGGTCTCCGGGCAGGCGCAGTGCCGGGCCGGCGACCATGGCCAGCGGCAGGGCAAGGGAGACGACAAGGCCGATCCCGAAGGACAGGCGCCGCAGCAGCGGGCGGGCGGCAAGGGGGTCCATGGCAAGGATCGCGCCGGGCAGCAGGTAAAGCACCGCCCAGTTCGCCAGCGCCTTGCCCGACAGCGCCTGGCCCAGCACGATGACCAGGGGCGCCGCCGCCAGCACGGCCAGCCCGGCCGCCGCCGTGCCGCGTCGCGCCCGTGCCATGGCGATCAGCATCGCGGGAAAGAGGATCGGCCCCATCACCGCAAGCTGGCTGGCAAGGAAACGCAAGGCCTCGCCCAGGGCCAGCCCGCCGTGGCCCATGCCCGAGGAATCGGCCAGATGGTGGAAGGTGACGAAGCTGTTCTGCACCAGCCAGGCCAGATGCGGGGCCATCACCAGCAGCGCCGTCACTGTCGCCAGCACGAGATCGCGCCCCCGCGGCCGCCAGGCCGGCGAAAGCCATGCCGCCAGGACCATGCCCGCCAGGGCGAAGGCCATGGCATATTTCGCCAGAAAGCCGATCCCGACCGCAAGGCCCAGACCCAGCGCCAGCCAGATCGTCCGCCTGCCGGCCCGCCCGGCGCGCGCCAGATCGACCTGCGCCAGAAGCGCCAGCGCCGCCGCCAGAAGAAGCGGCGTGTCCGTCGTCATCAGCGCCGAACCGAGGGCGACGGCGGGGGTCGTCAGATAGGCCAGCGCGGCGCCCGCGGCAAGCCCCGGATCCGCCACGCGCCGCCCGAGCGCCAGCAGGACCAGCGCCGTCGCCGCATGGATCGGGGCCGCGGGCAGGCGCACCGCCCAGACCTGCGATCCGAAGACTTCGGTCGAGGCGCGGATGATCCAGCCGATCAGCGGCGGCTTGGAATAGGCGCCGAAGGACAGCGCCTGCCCCCAGGCCCAGTATTGCGCCTCGTCCGTCGACAGGCCGGTGCTGTCGAAAAGTCCGAGGATCACCCGCCAGAGCGTGACAAGCAGGATTGCCGCCAGCGCCAGCCGGGTGGAATGCGTCATGCCGGCCCGGCCGGACAGGACTGCGTCAGGATTCGCGTGCACTGTCGGCGCGGGCGGCATGGATGAGCCAGAGGTTGCGGATATAGATCAGCAGGCCCATCGACTGGCCAAGGACGAAGACCGGGTCGCGCCGCCAGAGCGCATAGGTCAGAAGCACCACCCCGCCTGCCAGCGAGAAATACCAGAACGCCACCGGCACCACCGAACGGTGCTGCTTTTCCGAGGCGAGCCACTGGACGAGAAACCGCGCGGTGAACAGGAACTGCCCGGCAAGGCCGACCATCACCCAGATGAACTCGGTCCAACTCTGCACATGCAGGGCGGACCACAGGACGTCACGCATCGCGGCGGCTCCGTTTGGCGGGCAGGAAAGCGGAGATCCTGCCCGGGGGGCGATAGGACCGGGGCGGCGCCACGTCAAGCCGAAGGGCCGGGGGCGCCGTAAGCATGCGCTGATCCGTGTCGTTTCCGCACGGATCGGGTCCGCGCCGGCAAACCGCGGCGGAGGGCGCGGCGCGGTGCGCCATGCCGCGAGAAAACCCGCCGCGCCGGCGCGCGGCCGGCCCGGCAACCGCGAGTGTTTTCAACGCGGGGCGGGCGCTTCAGCCCGGCGTGGCGAACAGCCGGGCCACGGTCTCGTTCAGGGCGGCAAAACTGTAGGGCTTGCTCAGGAATGCCAGCCCGTCCAGCTGCTCGATCAGCGTCGCATCGGAATAGCCGCTGGCGCAGATGACCCGCGCCGCCGGATTTGCGGCGCGGAAGGGCGGCAGGAAATCGGCGCCGTTGCCATCGGGAAGCTGGAGGTCGCAGACCAGCAGGCAATAATGGTTGCCCGGCCGTTCCTCCAGCACCTGCCCTGCCTCGGCAAGCGTCGAGGCCGTGTCGCAGGCGAAGCCGCAGCGTTGCAGGAACAGCACGGCGATGCGCTGCACATCGGCCTCGTCCTCGCCGACCAGCGCGGCCATGCCGCCGCCTGCGAAAAGCGGGGGCGCCTCGGTCGGCATGTCGGCCTGGTGGCTGCAACCGGCCGGCAGCCGCAGCACGAAAAGCGCGCCGCCGGTTGCCCCGCTTTGCACCTCGACCCCGCCGCCGAAGGCCTCGACGAAGCCCGAGACCGCGGCGAGGCCGAGGCCGACGCCCTTGCCGCTTGCGGCCTTGGTGCTGAAGAACGGGTCGAAGACCTTGTGCCAGAGTTCCCGGGGCACCCCGGGGCCGGTATCCTCGACCTCGATCACGCAGAAGTCCTGCCAGAACCGGCCGTCCTCTCCCGCCCGCCATTCGCCGCGCCGGAAGACCCGCAGGTAAAGCACGCCCGACCGCTCCATCGCGTCGCGGGCATTGGTGGCCAGGTTGATGACCGCCCCGTCGAGCTGGTCGGGATCGCAGTCGATCACGATGCCCGGCTCGATCGAGACCTGAAGCGAGATACCGGGGCCGAGGACGCCGCGCAGCATCCCGGTCAATCCGGCGAAATGTGGCGTGATCTCGACCCGGCGGCGGTTCAAGACCTTGCGCAGGGTGAAGGCCAGAAGCTGCGAGACGGTGGCGCCCGCGCGTTCCGCCGCCCGGCGCGCGGCGGCGAGGGAATCGCGCTGCATCGGATCGCCGCCGGCGGCCGCCATCTCGAGCAGGTCGAGATTGCCGGAGATGATCGAGAGCATGTTGTTGAATTCATGCGCGACGCCCCCGACCAGCCGGCCCAGCGCCTCCATCTTCTGGGCCTGGCGCAGCCGCTGCTCCATCTCGCGCAGTTTCGAGATGTGGGTGCAGAGGATCACCTGCCCCTCGACATCCTGCGGGCCGGCGACCAGCACCCAGGCCCGCCCGTCCGGGGAGGCGACCTCGATGGCGAAGCCGTCATGCATGTCATGGGCGCCCGGAGAGCCGGTACTGACGAACTGACAGGACAGTCCCGCCGCGGTCAGCTTGTGAAAGATCTCCTGCCCGTCGAAGCCGGTCTGCCGCATCACCTCGGCAATGGCCGGCAGGGGATGGCTGTGCAGATTGGTGAAGACCGGGTGGCCCGTCGCATCGGCATAGGTGATCAGGATCTCGGCCTGGTCGAGGACGCGGCCCAGCGCCTCGAACTGCGCGAGCTTCACCCGCTGATCCTGCCGGATGCGGCCGTAGGCGTCCCACAGGTCGCTGTTGATCCGGCTGTTCTGGTCAAGCAGCACCTGCTTTTCCAGATCCTGCCGTTCCAGCCGGTCCTGCATCAGGTTGAAATTGCGCGCGAAGATGCCGAAACTGGTCTCGGAGAGATATTCGACCCGCACATATTTGCCCGTCTGGCTTGCCCGGGCCACGGCGTCGATGAAATGCTCCAGCGGGGCGATGACGAAGCGGTGCATGTAGACCTGCATCGTCAGCGCGACGGCGCTGCCGAACAGCAGCGCCGCGGCCAGGCCCTTCCACAGCACATCGATGAGGATGCCCTGCACCGTCGGCTCCTCGACCACCTGCCGCAGGATGCCCACGGTTTCGGCCGTGCCGCCCGGCTCTCCGCCGGTGTCGACCAGCGCCCGCTCCATCAGCGTCGCTTCGGACGGATAGTCCGCCATGTCGATCGTTTCGGGGCCATAGACCAGAAAGCCGTAGCGGTCGGTGACCTGCACGGCCAGCGCGCCGCTTGTGGCGCGATGCGCCTCGGCCAGAAAGGCGGCGGAGGCATAGTCCATCACCCCGATGTTCATCGCGATGCCGTTCGAGGCGGTCTGGGTCGTGCTTTCCAGAATCTGCCGCTGGAAATGCAGTTGCTGCAGTTTCGAGACCAGAACCCAGGACCCGCCGATCAGCCCCGCGCCGACCGAGACGATGACGATCAGCCGGCGGACGATCGCCCAATCGGCCGAGCGGTCGCCGAACGGCCAGAACCACAGCACCACCCGCAGGAATTCGTGCAGATGCGCGCGGCGCGCGCCCCGCCGCATCCGGACCGGCTCTTTCATGCTCATCCATCCCTGAAACGCACCAGCCGCGGATAGATGATGCCGTTCACGAGTTTCGGCATCAGCAGATGGCTCGATGAGACGATCGAAATCGCGCTGTGGCGCAGGGGGATGACCGGGATTTCCGCGCGGATCAGCGCCTCCATGCGCAGATATAGGTCCTCGCGCGGCGCCTTGTCGGGGATCCGCAGCGCCTTGTCGAGCAGGCGCTGGTATTCCGGGTTCGCCCAGGCCGAGAAATTGGCGAATCCGCCGGCGCGGAACAGCGAGAGAAAGGTCATCGGATCGTTGTAGTCGCCCTGCCAGGTCAGCACGGCAAGGTCGAAGTCGCCGATGCGCAGCCGGCGCAGGAGTTCGTCGCGATCCGGCTCCAGCGGCGTGACCTCGACCGGAAGCTGGCTCAGCATCGCGCGGATGCCGACGAAGGCCGCGCCGCTTTGCGGGCTGGAGGCGCGGCGCATCAGCGACAGCGACAGCGGGTTGTCCGCGTCGAAGCCGGCCTCGGCCAGCAGCGCGCGGGCCCGTTCCACCCGTTCGGGATAGGGCGGCAGGGCCGGAGGGCCCGGTGGCGGCACATGGATGAAAAGCGTGGGCGAGGTGAAGGAGGTCGCGACCACGCCGGCATATTCGTCCTGCGCCTGGTTGAGCGCCTCGCGGTCGATGACCAGATCGAGCGCCCGGCGGATGCGCAGGTCGTCGAGTGGCGGCCGGGCGGTGTTGATCGACAGATAGGTGGTGGCGAGGTTCGCCTCGACCTCGATCGTCTTGGTCCAGGCGCCGCTGCGCAGCGCCGCGACGGCCTTCTGCGGCAGGGAAAGCACGATGTCGACCTTCTTGCTGGCCAGAAGCCGCATCAGCTCGGCCGTATCGTCGACGAAGACCAGTTCGATGCGGTCGACGGCGGGCGGGGTGTGGAAATCGGGATTGCGCACCATCGTCACCCGCCCGCGCTCTGCGGTGTCGAGCCGGTAGGGGCCGTTCGTCACCAGCCGGCCGGGCGCGGTCCAGCCCTCCTCGCCCTGGGCCAGGACATGGACGGGCACGGCCGACAGCGCCGGCTGTGCCAGGATTTCGGTGAAATAGCTGGCGGGCGAGGCGAGCGTGATCTCCAGCGTGCGGTCATCCAGCGCACGCACGCCCAGGTCCGCGGGCGGCCGCTTGCCCGCGGCGATGTCGATGGCATTGACCACCGGATCGAGCAGATAGCGCAGCACCGTCAGATCGTCGGTCGCGGGGTCGACGAAGCGGCGGAAGGCGGTGGCGAAATCCTCGGCCACCACCGGCGCGCCATCGGTCCAGCGGCTGCCGGAGCGGAGATGGAAGGTGTAGATCAGCCCGTCCTCCGAGATCTCCCAGCGGTCGGCCTGCGCGGGCAGCAACTCGCCCGCGGCGTCCCAGGCGACAAGCGTGTCGAACAGGCTGCCGATCAGGACAGGGCTGCTGACATTGTTGGAATAGACCGGATCGAAATTCACGTTCAGATCGGTCAGCGCTTCGATCACGGTGGTTTCGGCCCGGACGGGTGGGCCGAGAAGGGCAAGAACAACAGCGAAAATGCGAAAGACCGTCATGGCCTGTTCCTCGGGAACCAGGATGAGAATCGGAGAACAGGGTTAATATCCTGTTACCGGACTCGCGGATGCCGTCAGGATCGGTTCCGTTGCCGGACGGCGCCGATGCTGCCGCGGCCATTTCCGGCACCCTGTTCCGGCGCCTCGGGGCGAAATCGCGGCGGAACGCCCCGTCTCGCGCCGACGTGCCGCGGGTTTCGGGGACCGGATGAATCAGGCCGCAGGGAATGCGGTCTCCGGCCCTCCTGAACAGGCGGACGCGATCCGGGGGCGTCGAGGCGAAAGCCCGGCATGTCGCGGCGGGTGGTCGGCAATTCCAGGCGAAAATTCGTGCATCGGATCGCCTGAAGGATATGGCCGTGACGCCCCCCGTGGCAAGTGCTTTCGCTCCGACCCGACCACCTGCGCAGGCCAGCAGGCGCCGCCCTATCCGCGCCCCGGGATCGCCGGCCGCCCGGCACAATTTCGAAAACGAGCGACGAGCGGGCAAGGGAAGGCCCCCGGCCGTCCTTCGGATCGCAGCCACCCATCGCGCCGCCGCCCCGACCTGCCACGCCCCCCCGCCAGACCGCCACAACCTCGCATCATCACGCGGCCGGCCCGCCGTTTCGAGATGAGCGGCCTTCGACCCCGGGGCGGCGGGTTGGCGGACACGGTAGGCCCGTAGGATATCCGGCACCGACAGTAAATCAATGGCTTGGTGCGGCGAACCCACAAAGGCGGTCAGTTGGTTTCATTGAAGAAACTTGGCGCGTGACGAACCTTTCCAAGGTGATCTGCGCCCTGAAACGAAAAACGCCGAGGGGCTGGCACCCGCCTCGACGCAATTCAAAGTCTCGATAGCTTTGAATTCTACGCCACCCGCGTCGGTCATGCAAGTTTTGCGGAGGCCGTGCGATGAGCTATCACGTCGAAGCCCTTTGTGATCGCCACCGGCTGCGGGACGGAAAATGGCGGCGGCATGTCGAGGAACTCCGCAGGGATAGCATTGGCTCGGGAATGATGACCGAGGAGTGGCGGGCAATCGTCGCGCATTGGGTGAAAACGCGCAGTGAGCTTTGCCGCCATCTGAGAGAGCCGCAAGTCCGCGAAGCGGCTGGGTTGGGGCTGATCACTGCGCAGGAAGCCCAGGCAGCGGGGTTCATGCGATGAATCCAACCCAGATCACCAGACACACCGCCGCGCGGCTCGAGCATCTCCGGGTCGACGAAACCGACCCCAGATCACGGCGGGTCGTCGCACAGATCGGTGCCGATCCGACCCTGGCCGCGCGCATGGCCATCCTCGTCTCCATTCCGGGTGTCGCAGCGGTCACCGCCGCCATGCCGGTAGTCGAGATGCCGGAACTGGGCAGCCTGGATCCCAAGGCGGCTGCAGCGGTCGCGGGGCTTGCGCCCATCACCCAACAATCCGGACGATGGAAGGGCAAATCCTTCGTTCGGGGCGGACGCAAGCAGGTGCGACACGCCCTCTACATGCCAGCTTTTGTGGCCTTGCGGTTCAATCCAGACATGAAGGCGAAATACGAGCAACTCACCAGCGCCGGAAAAGCACCTAAACAGGCCATCACCGCCATCATGCGAAAACTCGTTGTCATCGCAAACGCGCTTCTGAAAAAAACCATGCCCTGGCAGCCAAACCTCGCTTGACCATCACGGATACTCTTGGCTCACCGGCCGGCGTCCTGGGACCGAGTTTTCTCGCAAGGCCTGCGCGTCATCTGCGCAGCCGATGCGCTCAGGTGCCGCGCCGGTCGAGATATTGTCGCAGCATCACCGCGCCGAGAATGATCACGCCCTTGGCGACATATTGCTCGTATTCCGAAACGTTGAGGAGCGTCATCCCGTTCGAGATGCAGCCCAGCAGCAGCACGCCGACGAAGGTGCCCCAGATGGTGCCCTTGCCGCCATAGAGGCTGGCGCCGCCGATGATCACCGCGGCGATCACGTCAAGCTCCATGCCGATGGCGATGGTCCCGTTGCCCGAGCCGATCTGCGACGACAGCAGGATGCCGCTCAACGCCGCCAGAAGGCCGGTGATCACCAGCGCGCCGGTCTTGGCACGGGCCACGTTGATGCCCGACAGCCGTGCCGCTTCGGCGTTGCCGCCCACGGCATAGATCTCGCGCCCGAAGGTGGAGGAGGTCATCACCAGATGCAGGATCACGAAGACGCCGAGAAAGAAGAAGACCGGCACCGGCAGACCCAGAAACCAGCCCGCGCCAAAGAACTGGAACCAGTCGGGCAGGTCGATGATGGGATAGCCGCCGGTAATCATATTGGCCACGCCGCGCAGCGCGGTCAACAGCGCAAGCGTGGTGATGAAGGTGGGCACGTTCAGCAATTGCTTGATCTTGCCGGAAAAGTAGCCAGAGGCCATGCCGGCGGCCAGCGCCACGCAGACCCCGACGACTACTGCCGGCACGGCGCCGATCGTCGCCATGGTCGCCGCGGTGATCGCGGCGGTGATGCAGCCCCCCAGCGCCGCCCCCGAACCGACCGACAGGTCGATTTCGCCGGAGATGACGACGGCCGTCATTCCGAAGGCGACGATCCCCAGCATCGAGATCGTGCGAAGCACATTCAGCGCATTGTTGATCGAGGCGAAGCCAGGCGCGGCGAAGATCAGGACGATCACCAGTGCCACGAAGATCAGTTCCATCGCCATGCTCTCGACGCGAAAGCGGCGATGCCGGTTCCCCGCGGCTGCTGCCGAAGGGATGTCGGTTTTCGAAGCTGTCATGTCTGTCACTCCCCCAGACAGGTTGCGTAAAGGTCGTGCAAGGTGACATCGGCGCTTTGGGCCTCGCCGACGATGCGGCCGTGGCGCAGCATGACGATGCGGTCGCTGACCTCGAGGATTTCCTCCAGTTCGCTGGAGACGAAGACGATGCCGAGGCCGGCCCGCGCCTCCTGCCAGATGATCTCGAACAACTGGCGCTTGGCCTGCACGTCGATGCCGCGTGTCGGCTCGTCCAGAAGCAGGATCTTCGGCGCGCTGTTCAGCCATTTTCCGACGACGATCTTCTGCTGGTTGCCGCCCGACAGGGTCGAGACCGCCGCCTCCGGCGCGCTGACCTTGATCGCCAGATCCCGGATCTGGCGGTCGACGGCCGGGCGCTCGCGCCGTTCGGACACCAGTCCCCGCCTTGCCAGCAGATCGAGGCTGGCCATGCAGAGGTTGGCATGGATGGATTGCGCCTGCACCAGCCCCACCTCCTTGCGGTTCTCGGGGGTGAAGCCGACGCCGGCACGTTTCATCTGCTGCGGAGAGGCGGGGCGGATCGCCGTGCCGTCGATCACGACCTCGCCGGCATCGGGTGGATCGGCACCGAAAATCCCGCGCAAAAGCTCGGAGCGCCCGGACCCGAGAATCCCGGCGATTCCGAGGATTTCGCCGGCCTTCACCGTCAGGTCGATGTCGCGATAGGCGCTGCCGCGCGACAGTCCCCGCACCACCAGCAGATCGCGGGCGCCGCGCAGGTCGCTGCGGTCCGGACGGCGGGCAATTTCGGCGGCGCCGAACATCTCGTCGACGATGGTCCGCGGGGTCAGCTCCTTCATCGGCGCGGCCGATACGAAATGCCCGTCGCGCAGGACCGTGCAGGTATCGGCGATCTCGAAGATCTCGCTCATCCGGTGGGTGACATAAAGCATCGTCACGCCGCGCCCGCGCAAGTCGCGCATCAGCGCAAAGACCTGTTCGACCTCGCGTTGCGCCAGTGCCGAGGTGGCCTCGTCGAAGATCAGCACCGAGGGCGAAGAGTGCATGGCCTTGGCGATCTCGAGGATCTGCTGCTGGCCGACGCTCAGCTTCGAGACCAGCGCCCGCGGATCCAGATCGACGCCGACATGATGCAGATGCCCTGCGGCCAGCGCATTCATGCGTTTCCAGTCGATCAGGCCGCCGGCGCGGCGCAGCGGCGCCAGATCGCCCAGGAACAGGTTTTCGGCGATCGTCAGCGACGGAACCAGTGAAAGCTCCTGATAGACCGTCGCGATGCCCGCCGCCTTGGCATCGCGGGGCGATTGGAAATGGACGGGGCTGCCGTTGAGCAGGATTTCGCCTGAACTTGGCGCAAGGACGCCGCCAAGCACCTTGATCGCGGTGGATTTCCCCGATCCGTTGCGCCCCATCAGGGCGTGAACTTCGCCGGCCGCGAAACGCTGGCTGAAGTCGACCAGTGCCTTCACCGGGCCGAATGTCTTGGAAACGTTCCTGAACTCGACTGCGGGCTGGGTCATGGTTTTCTCCTGTTTCGCGGCCGGGAACGGATCACTTGTAGGCGGCCGAGGCAGCCAGATAGGCGTCGAGGCCGGCCGGATCCGACAGCGACAGCGGCAGGACCGGAACCTCGATGACCTTCTCGACCGGCTCGCCGGCCGCCGCCTTCCGGGCGGCTTCATAGGCAGCCTTGCCGATCTCGACCGGTTGTTGCGCCGTGGTGGCGATCAGGACCGGGTTCTCTTCCCGGATG
>JBDHSO010000134.1:0-11038 GCA_039808125.1 Rhodobacter sp.
GGGGGGAGTGCGAAAACCTGCGCCTTGGCCTTGCGCTGCTTTGTTGGGGGCTTTCTGGCTGGGGCTATCAGGTCCTCAAGAGATTGCCCGGTGTGTGCCTCAGCACGAAGCACCACAAGCGCGGCGGCCTTCGCATCCTCGCCCGCGTCATGGTGTTCAAAGTCCAGCGCCAGCGCCTGCTTGAGGTGCCCGAGACCGTGCCCGCCATTGCCGCGAAACTCAGGCCAAGCCCGGCGGGCAATCTGGACGCTATCCGCCCACTGCCAGCCCGGTTCCGGCAGGCCGTAGGCACGGCAGGCACCATTGATTGCGCCCCGATCAAAGGCGCTGTGCTGGATGATGAGCTGTCGGCCGAGAAGCGGCGCGATCTGGCGCAGGACGGCCGGAAACTTTGGAGCGCCCCTGACCTGTGCCGGGCCGATGCCGTGCAGGTTCACGTTGAAATCGGAGAACGGCTGTTCCGGGTCAATGAGGGTGCTGGCGACATGCACGGTCCCGTCATTTCGGACGCAGGCAAGGCCGATTTGGCAAATGCTTGATGAATCGGAGTTGGCGGTTTCCACGTCCAGGGCGATGAAGCGGAACAGCCCGGCAGGCAGGGAAAAGGTCGCCGGGGCGGGGGCTGGTGGTGTGGCGGGCCGCCGTGGCGTTGTGGAAGCCCCCGGGGTGGTCAGGATTGAACGGGGGCCGGTGCTGGTTCCGGTGCCGGGGCGCTGGGGTTTCCTCCCGAAAAGCCATGACAGAAAAGACATTCTTCCCCGATTCCCTTTTGCCTAGGGTCGGCGCTGGCCGCCGGGGGAGTCAAGAATCACTGCCTGTCTGCTGTTCCTTTTTCAGTCTCACTCCAGCGCCACCGCCATTCTCCGCGATGAACTCGACCCCGGCAGCTTCAAGGGCTGCGCGGATGGCGTCTATCGTTGAGGCCCGCAGGTCCTCGCCACGCTCAAGGCGTGAAATGGTGTTGGGCGAAACAGCGGCCAGCACCGCCAGTTCACGAATGCCCAGACCTGTGGCCACCCGAGCCATTTTGCACTGCATCGCGTTCAAATGATAACTTCGCTACTTTTTTGTGACGATTGGCGCCACCTCTGAAATGGTAGCCATGCTACTATGGCCCATATTGAGAGACGCCGCAATGCCACGCATCCGCATTCTGGCAGCCGCTACCGGCTTGCCTGCTGCCACCCTTCACGAAATCCACGACTGCCTGCTGCTGGCGCTGGACGCCACGGACGACAACCAGCCGAGCCGCTAGCAGATGCCCGAGGCCCGCAGCTACTTGCGCCATGCCCTGCGCGACACGCGCCGCCCGCTGGGCGAGGTGACGCCATGAGCCGCGAACCCACCACCCCCGAACTGATCGCCGCCGCCGCCGCTATCGCCCTGATCGGCCGCCGCGTCATCGAGGCCACGGACCGCACCAGCCCGCGCGACATGGGCGAGACGCTGGACGCGCTGCATGAACATCTGGCCGTGGCCGGTGGCGCGCTGCTGTTCCTTGACCGGCGGCTGGGCTGTGAGGCCGAGGTGAGCCGGATGCTGAAAGAGGGGCAGGCCCGCATTGACGCCTTCCGTGCCTTCGCTGGTCAGGAGGCGAGGGCATGAGCAGTGTTCGCTTGACCGATGGCCGGATGCTGCATCTGCCCGGCGGCCCGTTCGTTCTCGATAGCCACGCCGTCATTGCGGCCCCTGCAGATCACCTCTTGGCCGATGTGGTGCCGCTGATCCCGGCGGAAGAAATCTTGCTGTTCGCGGGCAGGCTGGTGACAGGGGCGAGGAAGCGCCGCAATCAGCCGCGCTATGCCGAGATGAATGCCGCCCGGCTCAAGCTGGCCCGGCTCTGCATCGAACGCGCCCTTGAGGCATGGCCCGAGGTCCAGAGCCATGAATGAGGCAGGGCTTCGGGTGGTCGCCCGAGAGGATGGGCAGCATGAGTTGCAGACGCTGACCGGTGAGGTGCTGGCCGTCTGTGCCACCAACGCCGAGGCCTGGCGCTGGATAGACCGGCGCTCAGTCGAGGGGCAGGATGACGCCGAACGACATCGCCGCATCCGCCAATCGGGGAGATTCAACGGATGAGAAGCCATGACAGAAGTCCGGCGACATGCGTCCGGTTCCCGCACCTTCCAATCTCCATTGGGGGAAAGGCTGGGGAAAGAAAATGGGCCGCACAGAGCGGCGACCGTTCAAATCAGAGGCTTACGGATATTGTTTGGTGGAGCAGAGGGGGATCGAACCCCTGACCTTATCATTGCGAACGATACGCTCTCCCAACTGAGCTACTGCCCCAATGTCCGTGCGCGGGGTTCTGGCGCAGGCGGCGCGCCTTGTCAAGGGCGCGCGATGCGCTTCCTAGCCGATATGCTGGTGCACGAAGGCGGCAATCTCGGCCGAAGGCCGCGCGCCGGCCAGCCGCGCCACCTCGCGCCCGTTGCGGTAGAGAACCAGCGCCGGAATGCCCCGAATGCCGGTGCGTTGCGCGACCTCGGGGTGGTCCTCGGTGTTCAGCTTCATCAGCCGGGCCGTGGGCGCCAGCGCCTTGGCCGCCTTGGCGAATTCCGGCGCCATCGCCCGGCAGGGTCCGCACCAGGGGGCCCAGTAATCCACCAGAAGCGGCAGCCCGTCGCTGCGGACCGCCTTGTCATGGGCGGCCGCATCCAGTTCGGCCACCTTTCCGTCGGCCAGCGCTTCGCCGCAGGCGCCGCATTTCGGATTCTCGGCCAGCCGGGCCGCCGGCACGCGGTTCATCTGGCCGCAGACCGCGCAGACCAGCTTCACACCATCCACCTGAGTTGCAGGCATCGTCTCGCCCCTCGCATTCATGTCGTGGAATATATTGGCACCCCGCCGCCGCCCCGCAAGAGGTCAGAGCAGATCCTCCTCCTCGCCCGAAACGTCGATGCCAAGCGCATCGAGCCCGGCTTCCAGATTCTCGGCCAGATGCGGCATGCCCATCAGGTAATCGGCCGTGGGGGTGGTTGCCCCGGCATAGGCGGTGCGCACCGCCTCGCCATAGTCCTCGGCCTCGAAGGCGCCCCGCCCGACCCAGGCCACCGCGGTCAGATGGGCTTTTTCCTCGTCGTTCAGCCCGTCGATCAGGCCATAAAGCTCCGGCTCGGCAATCTTGCCTTCCCGGGCCAGAAAGACGACCTGGACTACCTTGGCCGGCGCGATTTCGATCATGGCAACCTCCTGCGGCCCTGACCCGGCCGGATTTCGGCGCATGGGCCCACCGGACTGCCGAGTCGCCCCGCGGGACCAGTGTGCCAGATCACGGCGGGCAGGAGCAACCGTTGCAAGCCCGACCCTGCGCGACCTTTCCGGGCCGGCGCCGGCGCACATCGGGCGATACCCGTCCGGGAGAGGGGGGCGGGCGGCGGAAAGGCGAACCCCGCCGCCCGTTTCGATCATTCGGCCGCGTTGGCGTAATCCGACACCGGCGGGCAGATGCACATCAGATTGCGGTCGCCCCAGACGTTGTCCACCCGGCCGACGGGCGGCCAGTATTTGTCGACGCGGAAGGCCCCGGGCGGGAAGCAGCCGGCCTCGCGGCTGTATTTGCGGTCCCAGTCGGCAACCAGATCGGCCACCGTATGCGGCGCATGGCGCAACGGGCTTTCCTCGGCCGTGATCTCGCCCGCCTCCACCGCACGGATCTCGGCGCGGATGGCCTGCATCGCGGTGATGAAACGGTCGATCTCGGCCTTGGTCTCGCTTTCGGTCGGCTCGACCATCAGCGTGCCGGCGACGGGCCAGCTCATCGTGGGCGCGTGAAAGCCGTTGTCGATCAGTCGCTTGGCAATGTCGTCCACCGTCACGCCCACCTCGGCAAAGGGCCGGGTGTCGAGGATGCATTCATGCGCCACCCGGCCGCGGTTGCCCATGAAGAGGATGGGATAATCGCCCTTCAGCCGGCTGGCGATGTAATTGGCGTTCAGGATCGCGACCCGCGTCGCCTGCGTCAGCCCCGCGCCGCCCATCATCAGGCAATAGGCCCAGGAGATCAGCAGGATCGAGGCAGACCCGTAGGGCGCCGCCGAAACCGCCCCGGCCTTGCCGCTTTCGGGATCGCCGGGCAGATGCGGCGCCAGATGCGCCTTGACGCCGATCGGCCCCATGCCCGGGCCGCCGCCGCCATGCGGGATGGCAAAGGTCTTGTGCAGGTTCAGGTGGCTGACATCGCCGCCGATCTCGCCGGGTTTCACCAACCCGACCAGCGCATTCATGTTAGCCCCGTCGATATAGACCTGCCCGCCCTGCGAATGGGTGATCTTGCAGACCTCGCGCACGGTTTCCTCGAACACGCCATGGGTCGAGGGATAGGTGATCATGCAGGCCGCCAGCCGGTCGCCGGCCTCGGAGGCGCGCAGACGGAAGTCGTCCAGATCGACATCGCCATTGGGCGAGGATTTGACGACCACGACCTGCATTCCCGCCATCTGGGCGCTGGCCGGATTGGTGCCATGCGCCGAAATCGGGATCAGGCAGATCCGGCGCTGATCGTCGCCCCGCGCCTTGTGATAGGCAAGGATCGTCATCAGCCCGGCATATTCGCCCTGCGCACCGGAGTTCGGCTGCATCGAGAAGGCATCATAGCCGGTGATCTCGCAGAGTTTCGCGGTCAGATCGCCGATCGCCTCGTGATAGCCCGCGGCCTGGTCCTGCGGCGCAAAGGGGTGCAGGCTGGAAAATTCCGGCCAGGTGATCGGCATCATCTCGGCCGCTGCATTCAGCTTCATCGTGCAGGAGCCAAGCGGGATCATCGCCCGGTCCAGCGCCAGATCGCGGTCCGACAGGCGGCGCATGTAGCGCATCATCTCCGATTCCGCCCGGTTCATGTGAAAGACCGGATGGGTCAGATAGTCGCTCGTACGCAACAAGGCCTCGGGGAAGCCCAGTGCCGCCTCCTGCGGCGGCAGGCCGAAGATGCCGAAGACGCGCAGGATGCGCGAGAGCACATCCTCATTCGAGGTCTCATCCAGCGAGATGCCGATCCGGTCGGTGCCGATCTTGCGGAAGTTCAGCCCCTCGGCCCGGGCGGCGGCCAGAATGCCGGCCTGGCCCACGCCCACCTCGACGGTGATCGTGTCGAAGAATGCCTTTGGGCCGACATTCGCGCCGGCGGCCTTCAGGGCGCGAGCAAGGCGCAGGGTCAGGAAATGCACCCGTTCGGCGATGGCGCGCAGGCCCTTGGGGCCATGGAAGACGGCATACATGCTGGCCATGACGGCCAGCAGCGCCTGGGCCGTGCAGACGTTCGAGGTCGCCTTTTCGCGCCGGATATGCTGCTCGCGCGTTTGCAGCGACAGCCGGTAGGCCTTGTTGCCATGGCTGTCGATCGACACGCCGACGATACGACCCGGCATGTTGCGCTTGAAGGCGTCGCGGCAGGCCATGAAGGCGGCATGCGGGCCGCCGTATCCCATGGGCACGCCGAAGCGCTGGCTTGAACCGATGGCGATATCGGCCCCCATGGCGCCGGGCTCCTTCAGCAGGCACAGCGCCAGCAGGTCGGTGGCCACCACGGCGATGGCCTTGGCGGCATGCAGCGCCTCGATCTCGGCGGTGAAGTCGTGGACATGGCCGTAGCTGCCGGGAAATTGCAGGATCGCGCCGAAGACCTTTGCCGGATCCAGCTTCTCGACCGCATCCTCGATGATCTCGATGCCCAGAGGTTCGGCCCGCGTACGGATGACGGCGATGGTCTGCGGATGACAGGCACGGTCGACGAAGAACGCCCGTGCCTTCGATTTCGCACTGCGCTCGGCCATGGTCATGGCCTCGGCCGCGGCCGTCGCCTCGTCCAGAAGCGAGGCATTGGCGATGTCGAGCCCGGTCAGGTCGCAGATCATGGTCTGATAGTTCAGCAGCGCCTCAAGCCGGCCCTGCGCGATTTCCGGCTGATAGGGGGTATAGGCGGTGTACCAGGCCGGATTTTCCAGGATGTTGCGCTGGATCGCCGGCGGCGTGACCGTGCCGTAATAGCCCTGCCCGATCAGGCTGGTCATCACCCGGTTCTTCTTCGCCACCGCCTCCATCCGGGCCAGCAGTTCATGCTCGGCCAAGGGGGGCCAGGACAGCGGCTTGTCCTGCCGGATCGAGGCAGGCACCGTCTCCTCGATCAGGGCCTCCAGCGTGGGCGCGCCCACCGCCTGCAACATCTCGGCCATCTCGGCCGGCGAGGGGCCGATGTGGCGGCGATTGGCAAAATCGTAAGGATCATAGTCGGTTGGCGTGAAGGTCATCGAGATGCTCCTCGGTCCGCGTGGGACAGGATGTTGATCAGATTGCCTGCCGGATCGCGCAGGAAGAAGCGACGTATCCCCCAGGACTCAGCGGCCGGGCCGTAGACGACCGGGGCCGCAAGCCGCCGCGCGGCCGCCAGGGCCGAGTCGAGATCGTCCACCTCGACCGAAAGCGCGGGCAAGGGCGCGCCCGAGCCGCCCTCGGCAGCAAGCCCCAGTTGCACCGGGCCAGGCGCCGGCGCCGCGACGGTGGCGATCCAGCCATGGTCCATCACCGGCTCCAGCCCGAGCAGATCGCGGTAGAACCGCGCCAGCGCCTGCGGATCGTCGCAGGACAGGTTCGCAACGATCCGGCGGACGGTCATCGGTCAGCCGATCATGTCCTTGTATTCGTCCTCGTCCATGAAATCGTCGAGAACGCCCAGATCATCGACCTTCAGCTTGAAGAACCAAGCCTCGCCCATCGGATCCTCGTTCACAAGGCCGGGGTTGTCGGACAGCTTCCCGTTCACCGCCACGATCTCGCCCTCGACCGGCGCCAGAATGTCCGAGGCCGCCTTGACGCTTTCGATCACGCAGACCTCGCTGCCTGCCGCGACCATGGTTTCGGGTTCGGGCAGTTCCACGAAGACCACATCGCCCAGCGCCTCGGCCGCATGTTCGGTGATACCGACGACGACCAGATCGCCCTCGACCCGCAGCCATTCATGTTCCTTGGTGAATTTCATCGCCGTAAGTTCCCTTGTTCAGCGTTTGTAATGGGTCGGATAGAAGGGCATCGCCGCAACCGTGACGGGAAGGCGCTTGCCGCGCACCTCGCCTTCAAGCGCGCTGCCGATCGCGGCGTGAGAGGCGGGCACATAGCCCATGGCCACCGGCTCCCCCACCGAGGGGCCGAACCCGCCCGAGGTGACGGTGCCAAGCGGCGTGCCGTCAGTTGCAAAAAGCGCCGTGTCCTCGCGCATCGGCGCGCGGCCGGCGGGGCGCAGGCCGACGCGCTGCCGCTCGGGGCCGTCGTCGAGTTCCCGAAGGATCCGCGCCGCGCCGGGAAAGCCGCCCGCGCGGGCGCCGCCCGCACGGCGCGCCTTCTGGATCGCCCAGGCAAGCCCTGCCTCGACGGGCGAGGTGGTCGCGTCGATGTCGTGGCCGTAGAGGCAGAGCCCGGCCTCCAGCCGCAGGCTGTCACGGGCGCCAAGGCCGATGGGCAGCACCTCCTCCATCGCCAGCAGCGCGCGGGCAAGCTCCAGCGCGCCACCCGGATGGACCGAGATTTCAAACCCGTCCTCGCCGGTATAGCCCGAGCGCGAGACCCAGATTTCGCCGAACTCGGTCAGGAAGATCGCCGAATCCATGAACTTCATCGCCGCCACGCCGGGTTCCAGCCGCGACAGCGCCGTTTCGGCCAGCGGCCCCTGCACCGCCAGAAGCGCACGCTCGCGCTGCACCTCGATGGTCGCCACATCGGCCAGATGCTGCTCCAGATGGGCGAAATCATGGGCTTTGCGCGCGGCATTCACCACCAGGAAGAAATGGCTGCCGCGGTTGGCGAACATCAGATCGTCCAGAATGCCGCCAGTGTCGTCGGTGAATATCCCGTAGCGCTGCCGCCCCTGCGCCAGCCCCAGCACATCGACCGGCATCAGCCGCTCCAGCGCCAGCGCAAGACCGGCCATGTCGGTCTTCGGCCGCAGGATCACCTGCCCCATATGGCTCACGTCGAACAGTCCGGCCGCCGCGCGGGTGTGAAGATGCTCCTTCATCACCCCGGACGGATATTGCACCGGCATCTCGTAGCCGGCGAAGGGCACCATCTTGCCGCCCAGCCCCACATGCAGCTCATGCAGCGGCAACCTCAGAAGATCGCTCACGCCGCGCCTCCCCCCTTGTCCGGTCGGAACACGAACCGGCACCGTTCACGGCAGTTCCCCTGCCGCCCGGCGCCCCCTCTGTCCCTGCGCCGCCTGGCGCGCCTGAGATCGTTATCCCTTCGGCGGGCGCCTCGCGCGCCACTCTCCAGAGTCTTCCTGCAGGAACGGTCCCTTGCGCCTGAGAGTTTACCGGGGCGGTTGCTCCTTCGGCACCGGGGCAGCCCTGGCCCCCCGGATTCTCCCGATCCTTCTGCTGGCGTAGCCTGCCGCGCAGGCTGTTGGCAAGGAGAAAACGCCGGCCCGGCCGGGACGCGGCGCCGGCCGCCGCCGCCGCACAGGATCCCGCCGGCCGCCGCAGGGCGGCCCGGCGCCGGTCAGACCGTCGGCACCTTGCGCAAAAGCGGCATGAGATCGGCCATCTCCGGCCCGCGGGCACGTCCGGTCAGGGCCCTGCGCAGCGGCATGAACAGATCCTCGCCCTTGCGCCCCGTCGCCGCCCTGACCGCCGCCGTCCATTCCCCCCAGGTCGCTTCGGTCCAGGGCCTGGGCGGCAGCAAGGCCAGCGCCTCGGCCACGAAGGCGCGGTCGGCCGCGTCCACCTCGGGCGCCGCCCCGTCGCGGATCAGCGCCCACCAGTCGCCCAGATCGTCCAGAACGGTGATATTGCCGCGGGTCACAGCCCAGAACCGCTCCGCCTCGCCCTCCGGCACGCCAAGCGCCGCGATGCGGCCCCGGACGGCATCGAAGGGCAGGCCCTGGACGACGCCACGGGTCAGCGGGAACAGATCCTCGGCATCGAATTTCGTCGGCGCGGCGCCGAAGCTCTCGATGTCGAACCCCGCCGCCAGCTCGTCCAGCGAGGAGGCCAGTTCCACCGGCTTCGACGAGCCGAGCCGCGCCATCAGCGACAGCAGCGCCATCGGCTCCACCCCCCGGGCACGCAGGTCGCGCAGGCTGAGCGTGCCGAGCCGCTTCGACAGTTCCTCCCCCTGCGCCCCGGTCAGCAGCGAGTGATGCGCAAAGGCCGGCGGCGTGCCCCCCATCGCCTGCATGATCTGGATCTGGGTGGCCGTGTTGGTCACATGATCCGCACCGCGGACGATATGAGTCACGCCCATTTCCACATCGTCGACGGAAGAGGCAAAGGTATAAAGCACCTGCCCGTCGGCGCGGATCAGCACCGGATCGGAAACCGAGGCCGCATCGATCGACACCGGCCCGATGATCCCGTCGGTCCATTCGATCCGTGTCCGGTCGAGCAGAAAGCGCCAGTACCCGGCCCGCCCCTCCGCCCGCAGCGCCGCCTTCTGCTCCTCGCTCAAGGCCAGCGCCGCGCGGTCATAGACCGGCGGCCGCCCCATGCCGAGAAGCTTCTTGCGCTTGAGGTCAAGCTCGGTCGGACTCTCGAAACATTCGTAGAAACGCCCGTCCGCCCGCAGCCCCTCCGCCGCGACCCCGTAGCGATCATAGCGCAGCGACTGCCGCTCCAGCCGGTCCCAATGCAGCCCGAGCCAGTCGAGATCGGCCATGATCCCGTCGGCATATTCCTGCTTCGACCGCTCCTGGTCGGTATCGTCCAGCCGCAGGATGAAGGTGCCGCCGGCCTTGCGCGCGATCAGATAGTTCATCAACGCCGTTCGCAGGTTGCCGACATGGATATAGCCGGTCGGCGAAGGGGCGAAGCGGGTGACGACGGGTCTCGACATGGCGGTCTCCTTGACCGGCCTCCTCTGTCACACAGGCCGCGCTTTGTCCAGTTACGCCATCCCTGCCGCGGGATCGCACCGCCGGACTTTGCGCCTCCGGCGGGGGTATTTTCGTCAAGAGGAAGCCGCAGCCACCGGACAGGCTTTTCCTCTTGATCCAAATACCCTCCGCGAAGCGCCCCCGATCCCGCGCCGCCCTTCGCGGCGCGGGTGAGAGAAAGGCTTGCAGCGCAGCCGCGCCACCGGATCGCCGGTCAGAGGCTGGAGGCCGGGTAGATCGGCGCGAGCGAGCGCCCCCATGCGCCGTGATAGAGCGCGAGCCAGCGGTCCGCCTGCACCGCGCCGGCGGCGAGGCTTTCCACCAGCGGCGCAAGAAAGCGCTCTTCGTCCATTCCGCGCGCCGCCAGCCCGGCCTGCGACAGCGCCACCGCCGCCCGCGCAAGGTCGATGAGCTTCACCCCGCCCGCCTCGCCCTGCAGCGCCGAGACCGAGGCCGCAACGCGCAGGCCTTCGCGGGTTTCCGCATCGAAGCCACGCACCAGATCCCAGGCGGCATCGAGCGCGGCGGAATCGTAGACCAGCCCGGTCCAGAACGCCGGCAGGGCCACCATATGCGCGCGGTCGCCGGCATCCGCGCCACGCATCTCGATGTATTTCTTCACCCGCGCCTCGGGGAAGACGGTGGTCAGATGGTCGGCCCAGTCCGACAGCGTAGGCTTCTCGCCCGGCAATGCGGGCAATTCGCCCTTCAGGAAATCGCGGAAGCTCTGTCCCAGCGCGTCGATGTAGCGGCCATCGCGGTAGACGAAATACATCGGCACATCGAGCACCCAGTCGACATAGGCCTGAAATCCCATGCCTTCGCCGAAGACGAAGGGCAGCATGCCTGTCCGGCTGGCATCGAGGCCGCGCCAGATGCGCGAGCGCCAGGACTTGTGGCCGTTCTCGCGGCCGTCGAAGAACGGCGACGAGGCAAAAAGCGCCGTCGCCACCGGTTGCAGCGCCAGGGCCACACGCAGCTTCTTCACCATGTCGGCCTCGCTGGCATAGTCGAGGTTCACCTGCACGGTCGAGGTGCGGTACATCATCTGGGTGCCATGGGTGCCGACGCGCCCCATATAGGCGGTCATCAGCCTGTAGCGCCCCTTGGGCATGACCGGCATGTCCTCCTGCCGCCATTCCGGGGCCGCGCCGATCCCCATGAAGCGAACGCCCAGCG
>JBDHSO010000135.1:0-10999 GCA_039808125.1 Rhodobacter sp.
CGGCAACAAACTACCTCGCCGCCGTCCTCATGGCATGCTCAAGGCTCTGGACACGCGCTTATGAGGCCACAGCCTAGGCGTGGCTACCCCAAACATCTGCGCGTCCGTCAGTCAGAAAAAGTCGCTCATCATCACCCCCGGCAGTTTGGGCGCTTGACGCACGCAGGCCCGGATGCCTCAAGCAGATCGATGGGTCCTGACCCTGGATTGCACCGTCGGCAAGTGTCAGCGCAGGTAGTTGCGCCCGATGGCGTTCATTTTGCGATCCAAGGCGAGGTGGCCGATGGGCTGGACGGTCTCATCCCGCTCCGTCAGGTCGGCAAGGGCCTCACCGATCGCTGGCGCCAGCTTGAAACCGTGGGCCGAAAAGCCGCCGGCGAAGATTACGTTCGGCATATCCGGCAGGCTGCCCACAACCGCATTCTCATCGGGTGTGAACCCGTCGACATAGGAGGCGGCGCGCACGGGCTCGGGCCAGACATCGGGATAAAGCTCGGCCAGAAGCGCGCGGGTCCGGGCGGATTCCCAAGGCTCGACCGAGCGGTCAAGGCCGTCGGCGTCGGCAATGGGGCCGATATCGACGGCAAGACCGGCCTTGATCGTCTGTCCATCCTGCGACGGGAAGATACCCAGGTCCGACCCGAGACTGTTGCGCAGCACCACAGGGAAACGGCCCGGCATGAACAGTTCCGGCCGGCGCAGCGGGAACCAGTGTAGCACAAGGCGATGCGGCGTGATCAGCCCGGCACGGGAAGGATTGAGGAATCGGTCCATCCAGGCACCGGCGCAGACGACAAGCCGGCCAACCCGATACTGGGCTCCGCCTGCATGCACCCAGACGCCGCTGCTGTCCGGCTCGATTGCCGTTACTTTTGTATGCCGCAGGATCCGGGCACCCCGGTCCTCGGCAAAACGGGCGGCGACGGTCACTGCCATCTCGGGACGGATCAGGCCGCCGTGACTGTCGAGGACTGCCACTTCGCCGGGCAGTACGTTCAGCGCGGGGAATCGGCGGTTGGCTGCGCCGGGTTCGAGCACTTCGGCGCGAAGGCCATGGCGTTCGATGGTTTGCAAGGTGGTCGAGATATAGGGGTGGTTCTCGGCGCCTATCGACGCCACGCCATCGTGGCTTCGCAGGGTGAACCCGGTGTCGGCTTCAAGCTCTTCCCAAAGCCGCTCGGCGCTGAGCAGCAGGGGGACATAGGCATCACCCTCGCGATAGGCGACGCGAAAGATACGGGTCTCGCCGGCCGACGCGCCGCGGTCGTGGCCCAGGGAGAATTGTTCAAACCCGATGACGCGGCGGCCGCGCCTGGCCATGCGCCAGGCCGCCGTGCTGCCCATCGCGCCCATTCCGACGATGCCGACATCGTACATGACCGATCCTCAGGCCGAGCGCAGGGTGACAGAGCCGGCGGGGCCGTCGATCCTGGCCTCAAGACCGACGGGGCCTTCCGTGACCGGCTGGTCGTAGCCGATGACCCCGAACAGGCGCCGCAGTTCCGTGGCGCGAGGGGTCGCGACGCTGAATGACGAAAGCCGGCAGCCCGCGGGCGAATCCGCGGCGGGGTGCTGGTCGGTCAGCCATTGGGTCAGGATCGGCGTCGCCAGACCGAAGGGCGCGTCATCAAGCGTCAGCGACAGCCAGGCAACCTCGACGCCGTCCAGACGTTTGCGGCTGAGGCGGTCAAGGGTGCTGCGGTAGCCAAGTCCTGCCAACGCCGCCTGCGTGCCGGAAAGATCCGCGGTGGCAAGCACATAAACGTTCATCTGCGGCGCCTTCAGCGCCGACATCATCGCCCCGGTGGTGCCGGCAAGGGGCTGCGCCGGATCGGGGCCGTCGATGGCCAGATAAAGCGAAGGACCCAGCGCGAGAAGCGCGTTGCGGGTGCCCTTGCCGGGATGAGAGCCGCCGGCCATGGCGCGCACGCCCAGATCCGCGGCCAGCCTGTCGGACCAATCGTCGAGCGAGGGTGTTGCATAGGCGAGATGGTCAAGATGGAACATCTCAGACTCCTTCCGTGACAGTATGTGTGCCGAAGGGATCGCGGATAGCCGCCAGGAACTGCCTTGCCCGGTCGGTCTGCGGGTCGGTGAAGAAGGTGGCCGAAGGTGAGGTTTCGATCAGCCGGCCGCCATCCATGAATGCCACGCGATTGGCGACATGGCGGGCAAAGCTCATCTCGTGGGTGACGATGATGACCGTCATGCCGGTAAGGGCGATCTCGCGCACGGTCAACAGAACCTCGCCGACCAGTTCGGGATCAAGCGCCGAGGTCGGTTCGTCGAACAGCATTACCCGGGGGTTCATTGCCAGTGCGCGGCAGATCGCCACGCGCTGCTGCTGGCCACCCGACAATTCGCGCGGGTAGCGACCGCCGAAACCGCCCAGGCCAAGACGTTCCAGCAGTTCATGCGCCTGTTTCTCGGCGGCCGCGCGGTCAGAGCGGAGCACCTGCAGCGGGCCTTCGACAACGTTTTCCAGCACGGTGCGATGGGTGAACAGGTTGCTTTGCTGGAACACCATGCCGATGCTTTGCCGCGCCAGCCGCAGATCAGCGGGCCGAAGCGCCACCGTGGCCTGGCCGGCAACCTTACGGAAGAGACAGGTTCCGGCGACCTCGACCGATCCGCTGTCTGGCGGGGTCATCAGATTGATGCTGCGCAGAAGCGTGCTTTTGCCGCCGCCGCTGGGGCCGATCACGGCGACGGTCTCACCTTCGACCACCTCAAGGTTTACCCCTTGCAGAACCTTGACCGGACCGAAGCTCTTGCTGACGTTCTTGAGAGATATCATCGGGGACCTCAGAAATGGCTGATCGTGCGGCGTTCCAGGACGTTGGCGCCAAGGTGGACGAGAAGGGAAAGGACCACATAGATGATCGAGACCAGAAAGAAGACAGTATAGTCGCCGGTCCGGGCCTGGATCGTATTGGCCTTCATCATCATCTCTTGCAGACCCACGAGGAAGACAAAGGGCGTGGTCAGCAGGATGAAAAGCAGGGTGTTGGCGCAGACCGGAATCATCACCTTCAGGCTTTGCGGCAGGATGACCCGGCGCAACTTGGTGTAAGGCGACATGCCCAGTGCGTCGGCCACCTCGGTCAGGCCTTCGGGGATCGAGCGGAAGGCCGAACGGACGTTTTCGGTCAGATAGCCGCCGGCGTTCAGCACAAGGGCCGCGATGGCGGATTCAAAGGGCGGGATACGCAGTCCGATCGAAGGCAGGACGGTGAAGATGGCAAAGATCTGAATGATGATCGGGGTGCTGCGGAACAACTCGATGTAGGCGATTGCGATCCCGCGCAAGATCCGATTCCGGCCCAGACGAAGCCAGGCCACGAAGCTGGCCCAGATCACGGTCAGCATACTGGCCACCAGTGTCACCAGCAGGGTAATCTTCAGCCCCTCGAACAGCTCGCCCGCATAGCTTGCCCAGTTGGCGATCATCTGTTCGTCCTCCCTTCGATACGGAGCAAAAGGCGGGAAACCGGGAAGGCGATCAGGAAATAGACCGCACCGACCACAAGCCAGAGCGTTGTCGAGAAGTTGGCGTTGATGATGTTACGGGACATGCCGGTGATGTCGGTCGCGCCGATCACCGAGGCAAAGGACGAGTTGAGCAGCGTCACGACCGCCAGATGGCCCAGCGACGGCAGGACCACCCGCAACGAGATTGGCAAAGTGACGCGGCGGATCAGTGTCAGGGGCGGCATGCCCATTGCCTTCGCCACCTCGATCTGGCCTTCGGGCACGGCGCGCAGGCCGGCGCGGAAGACGGCCGCCGCATAGGGCATCGTGAAGATGCCGATCGACAGGGTTGCGGCCTGGGTGGGTGTGGCCGGGAACAGCGACAAAGAGGTGAAGTAGATCAGGAAAACCAGCGGCGGCAGGGGAATGCCCTGGCCGATGCCGACCAGGATCTTGGCGGTAACCGAAACCCAGCGGACCGGCGACCGTTCGGCAAGCGCCAGCGGAAAGCCGAGAAGGCTCGCCATGATGCAGGCGCCGAGAGTGACCTGAAGCGTGATCCAGAGTGCACCGGGAAGGCGCTGTAGGAAGAGATAGAGCGACTGGGCGAAATTGGCGTCCATCTCGGCCAGCCAAAAGAAGAAGCTGTCGATCATGCGGGCCTCTGCGATCCAAGGCGAACGGAATGAGGGCAGCCTCCCAAAGGGGAAGGCTGCCCGGCGGCAGACGATTACTGCTTCCAGCCCGGACGCTGAGTCCAGGGACCGGCGTAGAACATGCCGGCCAGCAGATAGTCTTTCGAGGCGCCGAAGCTGGTGCCGATGGCGGTCGGGCCAGGCGCCGTGATCGCGGTGATATTGGCGCCCCGGAAGGCTTTGCGGTAGGCACCGGCGATGTCGCCGTCCTGCCAGGCGCCAGTCAGCGCGTTGTCCAGCGCATCGGCCAGGGCCGCGTTGCCCCAGCGGATACCCCAGGCGTAGGCCTCGCCATGCAGATGGATGTTGGCGTTGCGGACCCAGCTGAGGCTGGCATCGGCCAGTGCCGGATCGGCGGCAACCGCGGCCAGGAAATCGGGGCTGCTGCCGACAAAGGCCGCCGCCTCGCCACCGATCACGGCGGCCATCGCGGCGCCCGCATCAGGATAACCGATGACGTTCGCCTCACCGATGTCGGTCGCGCGCGGGTTGCCCGAGATCACCGCGATCTTGCCGCCAGCAGCCACGACATCCTCCCACGACTTCCAGCCCGGATAGCCGCCATCGTCGTTCGGCTTGATGTAGATGTAATCGGGGTTGAATCCGATGGGCAGCGAATACCAGATCTTCCGTGACAGATCGATGTCCTGGACCAGACCGCCGGCAATAATGTCGGCCTCTCCGCCGTCAAGGGCGGCAACCGGATCGGTCACTTCCTTGTAGACGACCTCCAGCCCGAGGCTGTCGGCAACGGTGGCGATGATCGCCGCTTCGGGACCGGCGGCATTCGCTGCATCCAGCATACCGTTGGCCGCGATATAGCCGACGGTCAGCTTGCCCTGATCCACGGTTTCAAACGGGGCGGTGTCATCCATGGCGGGCGGAACGACGTTTTCTTCCCAGGGGCCGGGGATGTAAAGCGCCTGGCCAACCGGCGGATTGATGAAATTCAGATAACGCTGTTCGCCGACGCCGGTACGCCAGATGTTTTCCATCGTACCGTCGCGCCACATGTCGCGGATCGCGCCGTTCACCGCAAGCGACAGGTCCGGCCGGCCCTTGCTGACCCCGAACGAGTTCATGTCGGTGGTGATCTGCGGACCCGAAACCGAGATGATCTGCAGGCTGTCGGCATCGGAACCCGGGTTCTGCAGCTGGAAATAGGCCAGATCGAAGGCGCCGACATCGCAGCCGGCCGAGCCGCCCTTGGCGACATCCAGCATGCAGGCGCCGACATTGTCGAAGGCATGAACGGCGATGCCCATGCCTTCCCAGAGGCCGATCTGGAAATAGCCGGTGATCGAGGCAAGTGTCAGCCCGTCGGCCTTGGCCTGCTCCCAGGAGTCAATCCGGGTGCCGGGCTTCACGGCGATGGTTTCGGGCTGGATCAGTACCGGCGGCGCAAAATAGAATACCTGCGACCGCGGCTGGGTGATCGACAGGCCCGGCCCGATCAGGTCGGCGCGGTCGGATTGCAGCACCGGGATCAGCGCGGGAAAGTCGTAGACGCTGGCCACCGGCTTGAGGTTGAGGCGCTTGGCGACCTCAAGATAGACCTCGCCCATGATGCCGCTGACTTTGTCGCCGTCGACATTCATCAGGCCGGGCAGCAGGTGGGTCGCGAGGTTCAGCTCGCCCTCGGTGTTCAGCTCGGGCTCTTGTGCGGTGACCGCGGTTGCCAGTGCGCAAAGTGCCGCAGAGGCAAGCAGCTTGCGGGTTGTCCTCAGGATCTTCATTGGTCTTCTCCCTCGTGGTGAATCGTCTTTTACGGCGGGCGCCGGCCAGTCACAGCACCGCGTCGCCGGCATGCCAGGTGCCGTCGGCAAACCGATCCGGCGACAGTTCCGCGATGCTGGCCGGAGCCTTGTTGCCCAGTGCGATCTCGGACAGGGCGCGACCTGCGGCGGGGCCGGGGCAGAAGCCGTGGCCCGAAAAGCCGGTGGCGATCAGAAGGCCCTCCTTGGCCTTGGTGGTGCCGATCGCGGGAATCAGGTCCGGCGTGTTCTCGATGTTTCCGGCCCAGGCCGAGAGGATTTTCAGATGCGCAAGCTGCGGCAGCATGCGGCGGAACTCTTCAATCGCCTCGGCGGCATAGCGCGGGCTCGGCCGCGGTGTCGTTCTGCTGTGCGCCATATCGGTGATCTGGACGTCATCCGATCCCGAAAAGCCCGGCCCCAGCAGGTTCAGGAAATTCAGGTGAACTTCGGACGCTTTCTTCTTCAGCGGTCCAAGGAAATAGCGGGCATAGCGGATCGAATCCCAACGGACGTCATATTCGCCGCCGGCATTCGACATGTGGAAGGTGCCATCCGCGCTTTGGCGGACGCCGATATGAAGCGCCCAGAGGCCGATGTCGATCTTTACCGGGCTGCGTTCGGTGCGCAGGACGGTGGCGCGGATCCAGTCCTGCGGCAGGTTGACGCCCAGCGGACGAACCAGCCGGCTGGTTCCGGCACCAGCCGCGCAGATCACCATGCGAGCCTTCAGCCGCTGGCCGCCGATGCGGATGCCCGAGACGCGCCCGCCTTCGGTTTCGATCGCATCGACACGCCGGCCGATGGCGACATCAGCGCCCAGTGCGCGGGCCGCCTCGAACAGGGCGCGCGTGGCCAGCGGCGGATCGGCCTTGCCGTCAGTGGCGGTATACATGCCGCCCTGAAACTCTCCGACCAGTCCGGGCACATGCGACTTGAGCTCGCCTGCCGACATCATGCGGGTATCGAGGCCAAAGTCCTGCGCGCGCCGGGTCCAGGTCTCGAACGCCGCGCCGGCCGCTTCGTCACCGACCAGCGCCACGTTGCCGTTTGCGACAAAGCCGGTCGGACGGGACAATTCCTGCGACAGGCCGCGCCAGATCGCCTGGGCCTCCATCGCCAGTTCCAGCTCGCGGAAGTCGCGGCCCTGCTGGCGCACGAAACCAAGGTTGCGGCCCGACTGCGCGGCGGCAATTCCTTCGGATTCGACGATGAGGCAGCGCATTCCCTGACGCGCCAGATAATAGGCTGCCGAACAGCCGACGATGCCACCGCCAATGATGATACAGTCCCAGTCCTGAACCCTCGGGATGCCTTGCATTGCTGTGCTCGTGAAAGATTGTTCCTGCAGCTGACTTTAGCGGCACGGGCTGAAATTTCCATTTGGTGACTGTATACGGACATAAGCTTTTTTATGCTATGTCAGCATCAGAGAGCATAAATTTTAGGAAGCCACCTTGCGGAACCGTTGACGAATCGTAAACTGCCGATCGTTCAGGTGGGCGATGGCGACGGGGCATGTTCAGCGATTACGGTGAAAATCTTCGTTATTGCTGCGATCACTTCCGGTCGATCTCAGTCGTCTGCCGGCGGCTGAACATCAACCGCCAGCAGTTCAACAAATACATCAACGGTCATTCGCAGCCTTCGCGACACAACCACAAGCGGATCAGCGATTTCTTCGGGCTGGACGATCATGAGCTGTTTCTGCCGCATGCCGAGTTTACCCGCATCTTCAACGTCAG
The DNA here is from genome assembly GCA_039808125.1 of Rhodobacter sp. Lineage (GTDB taxonomy): Bacteria > Pseudomonadota > Alphaproteobacteria > Rhodobacterales > Rhodobacteraceae > Pseudogemmobacter. The sequence goes on from JBDHSO010000135.1 coordinate 7,666, forward strand.
GCTGAGTTCGGGCTCGAAAAGCGAGGTGGGCCTGGATGTCGCCCGGCAGATCATCGACACGCTGTCGGCCAACAGTGCCGCCGCCCGACCCTATGCCGGATTGTACTACAAATACTTCTACTCGATGTCGGAGCCGGACAAGATCCGGCGTGATCTCTGTCTGTTCCGCATGAATTCCGGCGTGCTGTGCACCTCCACAAAAGAGCGTGTCATCGCGACGGGCACGCGGCGGTCCACGCGGCGGCTGCTGACCTATCGCGGTACCGTCGGGTTGCTGGGTGGGCGCATGTTCTGGGTGGAATGCGACCGCGAATTGCAGGCCGAGGTCACGCTGACCATCCTGTTCCCCAGCCCGACCAAGGTGATCACCCAGCTGGAAGGGCTGGTTCTGGGCACCGGACTTGACCGGGCACGGCGCATTGTCGCCTCACGTATCGTGCTGGAACGGTTGGACCACCGGACCGACCCGCGCGAAGCGCTGGCCAACGTCGCGATCATGGAGATCTCGACGGCGGCCATCCCGGGGGAAGTCCGCGCGGCGCTGCTGGCAGACCAACAGCCGGAAAGTCGGTATATTCAGGTACTGTCCTGAACCTGTTGAACTGGCCCTTGTTTCGACCGGACACTTTGGCATGACCATGGAGGCTTAGGCTTATGCCTGAGCATGTGCTTATGTCTGAGATAGAGATCATCACCGATGGAACCCTCGGGCATTCCTTCGGACCGATGGCAGGACTGCCCCCGACATGTCACGCCTCTGGCCGTCCCTGAGGTATGATTGCGCCTGCCTGCACGCTTGGGAGACCGGATCGCAGGCCAGGGCCGGGATCGGGCGCTGGATCACCTTCTACAACAACCATCGCCCACACACTGCCCATGGCGGACAACCGCCCGCCGTGGTCTACTTCAAAACCATCGAAACCGGTCAGCAAGTGTAGGCAGCAGCTTAAGTCAGCCCGAAAACTGTCCAACAATCGGCGAATAGCTCACTTCTGAAGATGGCTAACCTGGACTGGGCGGTCCCGGACTATACGGCCCTGTGCCGACGGCAGAAGACCCTGGCCTTCCAGATCCGCCGATGGTCCGCTGAACCTGCTCGTGGATAGTACCGGCATCAAGTTTCTTGGCGATGGCGAATGGCAGGCGCGCAAGCATGGCGTTCAGGGTCGGCGCCAGTGGCGCAAGGTGCATCTGGCAATGGACACGGCCACTTCGGACATCAGGGCTGTTGAGTTTGCCTCCAGCGGCGATGGCGACAGCCCCGTGCTGCCGGAATTGCTCGACCAGATCCCCGCAGGTGAAGAGATCGGCACTGTGACGGCGGACGGTGCCTGCGACACCCGCAGGCGCCACACCGCCATCATCGACCGCCAGGTTGCCGCGATCATCCCGATCCGCAAGACCGGCCGCTATAGAAAGATGACTGCCCGGCAGCCCGGGCACGAAACGAGACCCTTCGTGCCGCACGGCACTATGGCCGGGCGTTCTGGAAGCGATGGACAGGATACCATGCCCGGCCGGATCGAGGCCAAGATGCCCTTGCAGGGTGGCTCGAACCTGTGGCGCTGAACCTGCTCGACCTCAAAGCCTTCGGCGAGCGCATCGCTGCACGAGACCCAGACCGCCAAACCGCCGAAATCCAGATCCGCGTCGCACTGATGAACCGCTTCTCGACCCTTGGCACCGCCGAGATCGACCGCGTGGCCTGAAGCTGACGGGGATAGGGGACGTCGTGCCTCAGGCGTGAGTTGCGCAACAACGCCGCTGGGGCGCGCGGATCACAGACGGATGACTTGTCTTAAGGTTCTCCGTGGCACCTGTGCGATACGGGAGCCGCTCTCCGGCATCTCATACATGCCGGAGAGCGGCGGGGGACGGGTCGAAAGGATGCTGGTTCCCAAGGACCGGTCAGAAGTTGGATCGCCCCCGCCTTTCGCATGTCCTGAACGAATAGATGGGGAATGCTGCGCGCATTGCCCCGTACGACAAGTACAGGGCGAGACGGTGTCCGCCAAACCGGTTCGAGGACCGGTCGAGCAAAGGCAATGCAGGACACCATCGGCATCGACATTTCCAAAGCCACGCTGGACATTCACCGCCAGTCGAACGGCAGGCATGCCCGGTTCGGCAATGACAGGACGGGCCTCACTGCCCTGCGCCGATGGATCGGCAAGGCCCCGGTTCGCGTGGTCTGCGAAGCGATCGGTCGTGATCACCGCGACATGGGGGCCACACTGGACGCCGCAGGTCATGCGCAGGTCAAGGTGAGCCCCGGTCGGGCGCGTCGCTTCGCGCAGGCCGCTGGCTACGGGGCCAGGACCGATCGCGTCGAAGCCGCGATGCTGGCGCGGATGGGTATGGCGCTCGACCTCGACGCCACGCCGGTCCGCAGCGAGAGCATGCACGAGATCAAGGAGTTGCACGTCGCCCGTCTTGGCCTGATCAAGGACCGGACGGCCTGTCGCAACTGCTTGCAGGCGGCGCGCAACAAGGTTGTCCTGGCGCAGCTCCGCGCTCGCCCATCGCTTCGCGATCCTGCTGTTCATTCCCGGCATCGGCCCCGTCGCCGGGATCGCGATGATCGTCGAGATGCCGGAACCCGGCGCATTGGACAGCAAGGAGGCAGCCAGCCTCGCGGGCCTTGCGTCGATCACCCGCGAGTCGGGAACATGGAAGGGTCAGTGACGGATCGGCGGCGGACGGCGCGGATTGCGTCGGGCGCTCTACATGCCAGCTCTGGTCACGATCCGCCACAACACCGAACTCGCCCAGGTCTACCGGACGCTCTGCGGTGCCGGAAAACCCGCGAAAGTCGCGATCATCGCCGACATGCGCAAGCTCCTGCTTCTCGCCAACGCGCTGATCCGCGATGACCGGAAATGGGCCAAAACCGCACCTTGACCAACATGGACAACTTCAAAACCGGGGGGTTTGGATCTGCCGCATGATGCCGAGACTGAACAGATGGCCCTTGTAATTTCTATCCGCGCCCTTGATCCGCCGTTCCAGGATTTGGTGTTCAAGTGACAAGTGGCCGACTTAGTGGTCTCTGACGGCGCATTGTGCAAACGTGCCGGTCGCCTTTTCGGCAATTTCCTACACGATCTCGGCGGGTCATCAGATACCGGAGATATCAACACCCCCGGTCCGAGACACGGCGCCGGACACGAAGCCGTTTGCTGCGCGCCTTGAGCGCCCATGTCCGCGGGGCTTTCTGCCCGCGCCGAATTGTACGATACGGACGATCGTCTGCGGCGCTAGGCGTCGTACTCAACAGGGGGATTCCGGTTGGGTTCTTGCTGTGCTTCATTTCTGCCATGGGCGGGAGGGTTTC
>JBDHSO010000136.1:0-10903 GCA_039808125.1 Rhodobacter sp.
AGGTGGCTTCGCCCGGGTGCTCGAACACCATGTCGACGTTCACGCCCTTGCCGGTGATGTCCCAGATCGCCGTGCCGAAGCGGCGGGCCTCTATCAGCCAGGCGTTGTATTCGTCTGAATTGACCTTGGGCAACTGGCCCCAGCATTTGAAATCGTTGCGGTTGATCACGCCCTTGGCGCCGAGGCCGAGGACAAAATCGCGCTTCGATTCATCCGAGATGACGCCGATCGCATTGGCGCCGGCGGTATTCGCCAACTGGATCGCATAGGACCCAAGGCCACCCGAGGCGCCCCAGACCAGCACGTTCTGCCCCGGCTTCAGGTCATGCGGCGCATGGCCGAACAGCATCCGGTAGGCGGTGGCCAGCGTCAGCGTGTAGCAGGCCGATTCCTCCCACGTCAGATGCTTCGGCCGCGGCATCAACTGCTGCGACTGGACGCGGGTGAACTGCGCGAAGCTGCCGTCATGGGTTTCATAGCCCCAGATCCGCTGGGTGGGCGAGAACATCGGGTCGCCGCCGTTGCATTCCTCGTCGTCGCCATCGTCCTGGTTGCAATGGACGACCACCTCGTCGCCCACCTTCCAGCGCTTCACCTTGTCGCCCACCGCCCAGACGATGCCGGCGGCATCGGAGCCGGCGATGTGATAGGGCTGCTTGTGGCCGTCGAAGGGGCTGATCGGCTGGCCAAGGCCGGCCCAGATGCCGTTGTAGTTCACCCCCGCCGCCATCACCAGGACCAGCACGTCCTGGCTGTCGAGCCTCCAGGTATCCACCACCTCAAGCTGCATCGCCTCTTCGGGCGCGCCATGGCGTTCGCGGCGGATCGCCCAAGCGTACATCTGGCGCGGCACATGGCCAAGGGGCGGCATCTCGCCGATCTCGTACAGGTCCTTCTTGGGCGCGTCGTAGGTCATGATCGGTGCCTGCGTATCCAGAGCCATGGTTCCCTCATCCATGCCGCGCCGCAGAATCGACGCCGCTTGCGGCAAGGATTAGGATTTGCCGCGCAACTTTGCAATGACTGAAAAGCACATTTTGTAATTTTATGTCCGCCGCGTTGCGGCATTTCCACGATCCGGCGGGACTGCGGCCAAATGCAAACCGGAACCGGGCATGTCACCGCCCGATTCCGGTGCCGGCGCGGGCCGGCTGCGTCAGGTCGCATGTGTCTGGCCGGTTGCGGGCCGCCCGGCCCAAGCCGGTTGGTCAGGCCACCAGATCGTAGACCACGCCGCCGATCCGGAGGTTGATCACGGCATCGTCGCCGCCGTCGACCAGCGCCCAGAGAATCTGGCCGGTGGGGCGATAGATCACGAAGGCCTCGGCCACATTGCCGGCGCCGGCGTTCGGGGTCGTGGCGATATTGACCTGGAACTGGCTGCGCGAGGCACCGCCGGGAACGAAGACCAGCACATCGCCCTCGGCCGCCGAATAGTCCTGGATCCAGTCGCTGCCATGGCCGAACACACCGGCGTGCAGGAAGCTGTCGCCACCCGCGCCACCATTCAGCCGGTCGTGGCCGAACCCGCCGTTGATCGTGTCATTGCCCGCATTGCCGAATATGGCGTCGGAGCCGGCCTCGCCGCCGAGCACGTCGTGGCCGGCATTGCCGATCACGGTATCCGCACCGAAGCCGGCATAGATCAGGTCGTCGTTGTTGCCGCCGTTCAGGTCGTCATTGCCATAGCCGCCGCTGATCGTATCGTTGCCGTCGCCGCCATAGATCACATCGCGCAGATCCGCCGTGCTGGCGCCGCCCACGAGCGAATCCGCCCCCGCCCCGCCGTTCAGCGTGTCGACGCCATTTCCGCCCAGAAGCGTGTCGTTGCCGCCGTTGCCGATCAGCATGTCGTTGCCGTTGCTGCCCTCGAACCTGTTCGCCGCCGCATTGCCCGTCACATGGTCCGAGCCGATGCCGGCGATCACATTCTCGATGACGGTCCCGAGCGCGATCTGCACCGTGCCAAGGTCGCCATAGACATCCGAGACCGTGCCCTCCCGCAGGTCGATGCGCTGGTCCCGGCTGTCGGAGCGGAAGTCGAACGTATCAATGCCGCCACTGTCGACCACCGTCATCGCCACGGTGACGTCTTCGTCCCCGTCGGTATTCTCGGCCACGAAGCTGTCATAGGTTCCCCCGGCATTCGACCCTTCGCCGTAGATGGTATTTCCGCTGCGCAACTGGGTCGTCGTGCCGTACATCTGCGCAATCGCGGCGATATCGGCCAGCATCGGCGTCAGGAGATAGGCACGGGTGTCGGCGATGTAGCTGTTCTCCACCTGATCGAAATAGGACATGATCGTCAGCTGCCAGCTGTCGTTCAGCGCCAGATTGTCGGAGCCATAGGTCGCGGAGGAATTGTAGTTGCCGGCATGGCCGAGGCCGATCGCATGGCCGATCTCGTGGATATAGGTCTGGAACGTGTAGGAGGCCCGGTCGGTACCGGATTCGTCCAGCCATTCCTGGTCGATGGTGACGGTAGAGGCGATGATGAAGCCACTGTCCGTGATGCTGTCGGCATAGGCGTCGGCGCCGGGATCGCCGGGACCGGCATTGAAGGTGATGTCGGCGCCGCTGCGGACCTCGCGGAAGACGAGGCCGGTCGTATCGGTCCAGGCCTGCAACGCCATCCGGGCAAGGTTGAGCATGGTCGGCGTCAGGTCCGTCAGGTTCAGGGAGATCGTCGCGCCCGTCCCCACCTGCACGTCGAAATGCCGCGCCTCGCGGCTGCTGTCCGTCCAGTAGCCACTGACCAGCTGGTCGACCATCTGCTGCACGCTCCAGGCCGGCACCGGCTCGGCCTGGGAAACGCTGAGCGAATAGGTTCCGGCGGACGCGCCGGCGTAATATTGCGAGGCTTCGAGGAAATGGAGCCCGGTCGTCGTGGCCGTGAAGGTCAGCTGCGAGTTCACGCCGGGCCCGCCATCATCGTTTTCCGCAAGCCAGGTCCCGGCACCGGACAGCAGCAACAGATAGGCATCGTTCGACGGCGCATTCAGATTGAACACATAGGTCTGGCCCGCCACCAGGTTGACGCCGATCCAGTCATTGTCGGTGCCCGAGCCATAACGGCCATTGAAGGTGTCACCCACGCCCAGGCGATAGGGGGTCAGCGTCGAGTCCGGGGCATCCGTACCTTCGGTGATAATTGCGCGCGACGGCAGATCAGGCAATTCGGCGGTGCTGGTCATCTCATGTCACTCCGATCAATCGTTTCTGGGTAATTGGGTCTGCTCAGGGCGATTCGGGCAAGGGGCCAGATTTAATCAGGATATCGGCCATTCTGCGAAGAGTAGAGCGCGAAATTCCTGCGCTGTCGATGGTATCGACGCCGAACTCGGGTCCGGTTTTCTCGACCCCGCCCTCGCGCAGGGCAAGCCGCACCGTCATGCCGGCCTTTCCCGCCGCCACCAGTTCAAGCCGAAGTTCCGTACCCGGCGCGGCAAGCCGCCCGGCCAGGTCGGCCCGCCCGGCCAAGGTGGTGCGCAATTCCTCGCAAAGCACGGCCAGGGCCTCGTGCATGCCGGGGGCCAGGCCGGGAATGGGCGCCACCCCCGCCGGATCAGGCGCAAGGCGACAGGCCGTCGGCGCGGCCCCCATTGTCCCCGCCCCCACAGGCGACGCGATCCCGCCCAGAACTGCCACGACCGCCGCTGCCTTCCGCATCATCGCCCGCCCCGTCCGATTGTTTTTCATGCAGCCCGTGCCTTTTTTCGTCGCCTGCCCCTGCCCAGTCGCGCCGGCCTGCCACCGATGCCGGTCCGGCCGTGCCATCCTGCCACGGATCCGGGCTGGGGCATCATCCGCCAGACCCGCCGCATCCCCCAGTATCCCCAGGCGCCAGTCCGCGGGTATTCCGGACAGGGCCCGTCAGATCGTCAATCAGACCGGCAACCCGCCATCGGCATCATCGCCGGCCTCTTCCAGCAGGCGATCAAAATCGGGGACGCTGATCGACCGCTTTCCGTCCAGCCGGATCACGCCATCGCGCTTCAGCGCCGAGATCTGGCGGCTGACGGTTTCCAGCGTCAGCCCGAGGTAATCGGCCATTTCCTCGCGCGTCAACGGCAGGTCGACCGCCAATGTCCCCGCCGCCCGGCGCAGGTTCAGCGAGGCATCGCGCCGCGCGATGATGGCGATCAGCGAGGCGATCTTTTCCCGCGCGGTCTTGCGGCCCAGAAGCAGCATCCATTCGCGCGCGGCGTCCAGCTCGTCCAGCGTCATCTCCAGCAGACGCTGCGCGATGTGCGGCGTGCGCGCCATCATGTCCTCGAACGGCCGCTTGCGGAAACAGCACATCAGCACGTCGGTCGTCGCCGTCACGTCATAGGCCGCCGTCGCCCGCCCCGGCCGGCCGACGAAATCCGACGGCAGCAGCAAGCCCACCATCTGCCGCCGCCCGTCCTCCAGCGTCTGGGTCAGCGTGGCGATGCCGGTCACGACCGAGGCCACGAAATCCATCCGGTCGCCCACCCAGACGATGGTCTGCCCGGCCTGGAAGCTGCGGTAATACTTGATCTGCTCAAGCCGCGACAATTCGTCCGCATCGCAGCGCGCACAGACCGCGCGGTGACGGATCGCGCAATCGCCGCAATCGTGATGAAGCAGGGTCTGATGGTCTTGCAGCACCCGGTCCTGTCCTTCCCGCCTGATCCGGCCGCACCTGAGCCGCACTTGATCTGCATCAAAGCCCGAAAGCCGTCATGCGCTTTAACTAGCGACATGACAACGGACGCGCAACTCACGCGGCTCGGACTTTTTGACGCGCGGGTGCCTCGGTACACATCATACCCGACGGCACCGCATTTCGGAAGTTCCGTCAACGCCGCCCTCTTCACTTCTTGGATCGAAGCGATCCCGGAAGGATCCGAAATCTCGCTCTACATGCATGTGCCGTTTTGCAGGCGGCTGTGCTGGTTCTGCGCCTGTCGCACCCAGGGCACGCTGTCGGACGATCCGGTCGTCGCCTATGCCCAGACGCTGCGAAGCGAGATCGCGCTGCTGGCCCGCCATCTGCCGCGCGGCGTCACCCTGTCGCGTCTGCACTGGGGCGGCGGCACCCCGACCATGCTGCCCCCGGACCAGACGCGGGCGCTGGCGGCGGCGATCTTTGAAGTGGCGCCGCTGGCGCGGAATGGCGAGTTCTCGGTCGAGATCGACCCGAACGAGATCGACGATGCCCGGCTGGATGCGCTGGCCGAGGCAGGGATGAACCGCGCCTCGATCGGCGTGCAGGACTTCGACCCCGAAATCCAGAAGGTGATCGGGCGCGAGCAATCCTTCGAACTGACCCGCGACGTGGCCGAAGCGATCCGCGCCCGCGGCGTCCGCAGCCTGAATGCCGACATCCTTTACGGCCTGCCGCACCAGACCCCGACCCGGATCGCCAACTCGGTGCAGAAGCTCCTGACGCTCGGCCCCGACCGGGTGGCGCTTTACGGCTATGCCCATGTCCCGTGGATGAGCCGGCGGCAGCAGATGATCCCCTCCGACGCGATGCCGACGCCCGAGGAACGGCTGCGGCTGTTCGAGACCGCGCGCGAACTTTTCGTCTGGGACGGCTATGCCGAGGTCGGCATCGACCATTTCGCCAGGCCGGCGGACGGGCTGGCTGTGGCACAGGCCGCGGGCCGGCTGCGGCGGAACTTTCAGGGCTATACCGACGATACCGCGCCGGCGCTGATCGGGCTGGGCGCCTCGTCGATCTCGCGCTTTCCGCAGGGCTATGCGCAGAATGCCCCGGCCACCGCCGCCCATACCAGGGCGATCCGCGATGGCCGCTTCTCGATCACAAAGGGGCATGTCTTCGCCGGCGAGGACCTGCTGCGCGGCCGCATCATCGAGGCGCTGATGTGCGATTTCCGCGCCGACCGGACCGAGATGGTGCGCAGCTTCGGCGTGACTCCGGCACGGGTGGACCGGCTGTTCGCAGAGGCGGCGGGCCAGTTCGGCGACATGCTGGAACTGGCCGGAGGCGTCCTGACGATCCCGGAGCGGGCACGGCCCCTGACGCGGATGGTCGCCCGCGCCTTCGACGCCTACGACCAGACCAAGGCCCAGCATTCCGCCGCGATCTGACCGGCACGGCCGGCCGATCCCGATCCGGGCCGCATTCAGCCGTCCCAGGCCGCCCCGTGTCCTTGAGGGCGCGCGTGGTCTTTCGGCCCGCGACCCGGCCGGCGCCAGCCCTGCCCCGCCAGCCCCCTACGCCGCCAGCCCTTCGACCAGCGCGATCTGCTGCGGCAGGCAGATGGTCTGCAGATCGTAGCGCTCGACCGCTGTCCGTCGCGCCGCCGCACGCAGCGGGGCAAAGCGCTCGGGTTCGGCCAGGCATTCGGTCAGCGTCCGGCTCCAGCCCGCGATGTCGAAGAAATCGACCAGCCGGCCGTTCACCCCGTCCTCGATCACCTCCTCGACCGGCGCGGTGCGGCTGCCGACGATCAGCGCGCCGGCCGCCATCGCCTCGACCGTCGACCAGGACAGGACGAAGGGATAGGTCAGATAGGCATGCGCGCGGCTGACCTGCATCAGCCGGACGAAATCGGCATAGGGCACCTTGCCCAGGAAATGCACGCGGGACAGGTCGAGCCGGTCCTTCACTTCGTCGAGGAAGATGTCCTTCCAGCCCTTGCCGCCCTTGGGCGGCGCGCCATAGCTGACGCCTTCGCCGCCGACGATCACCACCTCGGCCCCCGGCCGGGCGGCCAGGATCTCGGGCAGCGCGCGCATGAAGACGTGATAGCCGCGATAGGGTTCGAGGTTGCGGTTGATGAAGGTCAGCACCTCGTCGCCCGCGCGCAGCACCCGGCCGCCGGGCAGCACCAGCGCCGCGGCGGCATCGGGCCGCAGCACCCGGGTATCCACCCCGTCGAAGATCACGTCGATCGTGGAGCGCAGCGCCGGCGGATAGGTCGAGGCCTGCCAGTAGGTCGGCGACAGGCCCTTGTCGGCATGCAGCAGCGACTGGCCCAGATGGCCGGTCCGCCCCTGCGCGATCATCACCTGATCGAAGGTCGGCGGATTGAATTCGGGATCGAATCCCACATCGGCGCCCCGGCCGCGATAGTAGAATTCGGCATAGACCAGCAGCTTCGCCTCAGGCCAGACCTCCTTGAGGAACAGGGTCTCGCCCCAGCCGGAATGGCCGACGATCACGTCGGGGACATAGCCCTCGCGCTGGCGCAGGTGCAGGCAGGCCCGCGCCACGGTGACGCCGCGGTCCGACATCGTGGTGTAGTTCCGCCCCAGCCGGGTGGCGGCCGGATCCACCGGCTCGGGCTTGTGGGTGTAGCGCCAGACGGGCACCGCGCTCTCGCGGTTGTTCGTGGCATCGGTCAGCGCGCGGACATCGTGGCCACGCGCGCGCAATGCGGGGGCGAGATGCACGAACTGGCCGGGAAAATTCTGGTGAACAAAGAGGATTTTCATGCCGGTACGCCCTCTTCGGCTGAGGGGACGGCAAAGGCCGCCGCGATCAATGCGCGGGTATAGGCGGTCTGCGGCGCATCGAAAATCGCATCGACCGGCCCGGCCTCGACCACATCGCCGGCGCGCATCACCATCACCTTGTGCGACATGGCGCGGATGACGCGCAGGTCGTGGCTGATGAAGATATAGGCCAGCCCCCAGCGGCGTTGCAGGTCGCGCAGGAGATCGACGATCTGCACCTGCACCGTCATGTCCAGCGCCGAGGTCGGCTCGTCCAGCACCACCAGTTTCGGCCGCAGGATCATCGCACGGGCGATGGCGATGCGCTGGCGCTGCCCGCCGGAAAACTCATGCGGATAGCGGCCCATCGTCGCCGGGTCTAGGCCGACCTCGGTCATGATCGCGGCGACCATCTCGGTCGGGTTGCGCCCGGGTTCGACGCCATGCACGCCCAGGCCCTCGGCAATGATCTGCCCGGCCGTCATGCGCGGAGAGAGGCTGCCGAACGGATCCTGGAAGACGATCTGCATCTCGCGCCGGAGCGCGCGTAGCGCCCGGCCGCGCAGGGCCGAGATGTCGCGGCCCATGAAGAGGATCCGCCCCTCGGATCCGATCAGCCGCATCAGCGCCAGCGCCAGCGTGGTCTTGCCCGAGCCGCTTTCGCCGACGATCCCCAGCGTCTCGCCGCCACGCACGGCGATGCTGGCGTCGTTCACCGCCTTCACATGCCCCGTGACCTTGCGCAGAAAGCCGTGGTGGATCGGGAACCAGACGCGCAGACCCTCGGTCCGGGCGATCTCGGGCGCGTCTGGGGCGACCGGCGCAGGGGCGCCCGAGGGTTCGGCGGCCAGCAGTTTCCGGGTATAGGGATGCTGCGGATCGGCAAATATCCGGGCCGCGGGGCCCTGTTCGACGATGGCGCCGCCCTGCATCACGCAAACCCGGTCGGCGATGCGGCGTACGATGTTCAGGTCATGGGTGATGAACAGCAGCGACAGCCCCTCGCTGCGTTTCAGATCGGCCAGCAGATCGAGGATCTGCGCCTGGATCGTCACGTCCAGCGCGGTCGTGGGTTCGTCGGCGATCAGCAGGTCAGGGCCGTTGGCCAGCGCCATGGCGATCATCACCCGCTGCCGCTGCCCGCCGGAAAGCTGATGGGGATAGGCCGAAAGCCGGCTTTCGGCATCGCGGATGCCGACCTTGGTCAAGAGGTCGATCACCCGCTCGCGCGCCGGCGCCCCGGTCAGGCCCTGGTGCAGCGCCAGGCTTTCCATGATCTGGCGTTCGATGGTGTGCAGCGGGTTGAGGCTGGTCATCGGCTCCTGGAAGATGAAGCTGATGTCGTCGCCGCGCAGGTTGCGCAATTCTGCCTCGGGCAGGCCGGCGATGTCCTGCCCCTTCCACAGCACCTGGCCACCCACGGTCGCATTGTCGGGCAGCAGCCGCACCGTCGACAGCGCCGTCACCGATTTGCCCGAGCCGCTTTCCCCCACCAGCGCCACGGTCTCGCCGCGCGCCACCTCGAAGGAGACGCCCCTGACCGCGGGAATGTCGCGGCCGTCCTGGCGGAAGGAAACGGTCAGGTCGCGGACCGTCAGCAGATTCATCGGAAGGTCTTTCGCGGATCGAAGGCGTCGCGAATGCCCTCGAAGATGAAGATCAGCAGCGTCAGCATGATCGCAAAGGTGAAGAAGCTGACAAAGGCCAGATGCGGCGCCTGGAGATTGGCCTGCGCCTGCCGGGAAAGCTGCCCCAGCGACGGCGCCGAGGCGGGCAGGCCGAAGCCGAGATAGTCGAGCATCGCAAGCGAGCCGATGGCCCCGGTGACGAGAAAGGGCAGCATGGTCAGCGTGGCGACCATGGCATTGGGCAGCATGTGGCGGAACATGATCTGCCCGTCGGAGACGCCCAGCGCCTTGGCGGCGCGGACATATTCGAAATTGCGCGCGCGCAGGAACTCGGCGCGGACCACGCCGACCAGCGCCGTCCAGCCGAACAGCACCATCATCGCCACCATCAGCCAGAAGCTTTTCGACCAGACCGCCGTCAGGATGATGATGACATAGATCGACGGGACAGAGCCCCAGATCTCGATCACCCGCTGGAAGACCAGATCGATCCGGCCGCCGAAATAGCCCTGGATCGCGCCGGCAATGACGCCGAAAATGGTGTTCAGCACCGTGACGATCAGCGCGAAGGTGACGGACAGGCGGAAGCCGTAGATCACCCGCGCCAGCACGTCGCGGCTGGCATCGTCGGTCCCGAGCCAGTTCTGCGCCGTGATCGGCCCCGGCACCGTGCCCCCGGTGTTCACGATGGTGTTGTAGCTGTAGGGCACCGGCGGCCAGAGAATCCACCCCTTCTCGACCGGCTCGCCCTCGACGGTGCCCGTGGCCTTGGCCTCGGCGATGACGCCCTCGGGGTCGTCCCAGCAGGCCTCGGCCCCGCCGGTGACGATCAGGCACTGCACCTCGGGCGTGGTGTAGTTCGCCTCGGTGCCGAGATCGCCGCCAAAGGTCTTTTCGGAATAGAAGGTCAGGAACGGCGTGTAATAGCCGCCGCGATAGCTGACCAGAAGCGGCCGGTCGTTGGCCAGAAGTTCGGCCCCGAGCGAAAGGCCGTACAGCACGGCAAAGACGATCAGCGACCAGAAGGCACGGCGGTTCGCCCTGAAATTCCGCCAGCGGCGCTGGTTCAGCGGCGACAGTTTCATCCCGCCCTCTTCTCGAAATCTATCCGCGGATCGACGAAGACATACATCAGGTCGGACAGGATCCCGACGACAAGGCCGATCAGGCCGAAGGCATAAAGCGTGCCGAACATCACCGCGTAATCGCGGTCGATCGCGGATTTGTAGCCAAGCTGGCCCAGCCCATCGAGCGAGAAGATCATCTCGATGATCAGCGACGAGCCGAAGAAGACGCCGAGAAACAGCGACGGAAAGCCCGCGATCACGATCAGCATCGCATTGCGGAAGACATGGCCGTAGAGGATCCGCCGCTCGGACAGGCCCTTGGCGCGGGCGGTCATGACATATTGCTTGCGGATCTCGTCAAGAAAGCTGTTCTTCGTCAGCAAGGTCAGCGTCGCAAAGGCGGAAATCAGCTGCGCCGTGACCGGTAGCGTGATGTGCCACAGGTAATCCTTGATCTTGCCGAACAGCGACAGGCTTTCCCAGTTGTCCGACACCAGCCCGCGCAGCGGGAAGATCTGCCAGTAGCTCCCTCCCGCGAACAGCACCATGAGAAGGATCGCGAACAGGAACCCCGGGATGGCATAGGCCGCGATGATGATCCCCGACGACCAGGTGTCGAAGCGCGACCCGTCGCGCACCGCCTTGCGGATGCCCAGCGGGATCGAGATCAGATAGGCGATCAGCGTCGACCACAGGCCGAGCGTGATCGAGACCGGCATCTTTTCCAGCACGAGGTCGATGACCGAGATCTTGCGGAAATAGCTGTCGCCGAAATCG
>JBDHSO010000137.1:0-10884 GCA_039808125.1 Rhodobacter sp.
ACTCATGGCTGAACTTCCGTCTCGTCATATCCACCCTCCAGTTCCTTGGTCACGATCTTATCTTCGTGTCCACGAAATCGGCAGCAGGCCAGCCTGCATCGATAGGTCTCGAGCCGAGCACTTACGGAACCCACTCGATGCGCCGGACGAAGGTTGCGCAAATCTACAAGAAGACCGGCAACCTGCGGGCCGTTCAGCTTTTGCTCGACCACACGAAGATGGACAGCACTGTCCGATATCTCGGCGTAGACCTAGGCGACCGGACTTCTGATTACCCGACGTGTGGAAAGCCAGCTGACGACAGTAGGGCAGGATGATATGGCGAAACCGAGATACCCATCATGTTTGCAGTTCGCGAGCATTTCGTCTTGGCAATCTCGGGCAGCATCATGGTCGAAGCTGTCAAGTGCGCCGTAAAGGGATCAGGTCTCTTTGACTGTGAGGCCGCACCAGCCGATCATGCTGCGCGCAAAGATCCGCGCGGCGCCGGTTAGCTCTGACAGAAGCACATGTTCATCCACCGCATGGGCGCAGCCCAGATCGCCCGGGCCGAAGGCCAGCGCCGGGATGCCGCGTTGCGTGAAATAGGTCGCGTCGCAAGAGGCGATGAAGCCATGCGTCTCGCGCAGACCGGCAGGCACCGGCCCCAGAACAGCGGCACGGTCGGCGACCAGGCGGCGGACGATCGCGGCATCCTCGGGGGTCTCGAAAGCGGGCCAGTTGCTTTCCCACACCAGCCGGGGCGGGTGATCGCGCAGCCAGCTGTCCATCTGCCCGGCGTGATGGACCTGGGCCTCGATCTCGGCCTTGATTGCTTCGGCATTGACGAAAGGCGGATACCAGACCAGCACGCCGATCCGGGCGCGATGGGCCAGATAGCCGACGCTGGGCACGCCGCTGTCGGCATGGAAGAAGGCCGGGGTGATGGTGAAGACGCCGAGCGGGAAAGCCGGGTTCTGCTTGGTCAGCCCCCACTCCTGTTCCAGCTGCTGGAGGGCCTGCACCACTAGCATGCCCTTTTCGACCGCATTTACCCCCGCCGCATTGCCCGCCCCTCCGGCGCGGATGCTGGAGCCGCGATTGCCGACATGGGTGCCGAAGCCTTCCACCTCGATCTGCAACACGAAATTCCCGACCGAGACCGGCGCGATGGCCAGCGGCCCCGGCACGCTGGTGGGCTCGGCGATGATCGCGGCATCGGCGGTGAAACCCGCCGCCAGCACCGCGTCGGTGCCCAGATCGCCATGGCCGGTCTCCTCGCCCACCACCGCCTGGATCTGCAGATCGCCCTTCAGCGCGATGCCCAGCCGGTCCAGCGCCGCCGCCGCTAGCGCGGCCGAGATCAGGCCGCCCTTCATGTCGGTCGAGCCCAGGCCAAAGAGCCGGTCTTCCGTCAGCTTTGCCGACCAGGGATCGCCGCCGCGCCATTCTTCGGGGCGGACGGGGGGCACGGTGTCCAGATGACCGTTCACGATCAGCGACCGGCCACCGCCTTTGCCCTTTCGGGTCAGCACGTAGTTCGGCCGCTCGGGGTCGGGGGCGACGATGTCCAGACCGAAGCCGAACGGGGTCACGTAATCGGCGTAGATCCTGCCCGATGCCGCCTCGCCCCCGATCACGTCAGGGCGCGCGATGCCGGGAAACAGCGGGTTGATGCTGTTCACCCGTACCATCTGCCGCAGCACCTCCAGCGCCTCCGGGAAAAGCGCGTCGATCTCGGCGTCGATGCGGGCCGCCAGATCGGCCGGGAGATCATAGCTTTCGGTCATGCCCGTGTCTCCAAGGGTTTTGCGCCGGTGCCGGTGCGGCGGCGGCCGATCCGGGGAATGGCGTCCAGAAGCGCGCGGGTGTAATCGGCCTGCGGATTGCCGATGATCTGCGCGGTCGTGCCCTGTTCGACCACCTTCCCGCGATGCAGCACAAGGATGCGGTCGCAAATGCTCGCCACCGCCGCCATGTCATGCGAGATGAACAGATAGGCCGTGCGCCCCTTCATCGCGCGCATCAGATCCAGGATCTGGCCCCGGATCGAGACATCCAGCGCCGAGACCGGCTCATCCGCGACGATCACCGCCGGATCGGTCGAGATGGCACGGGCGATGGCGATGCGCTGGCGCTGTCCGCCGGAAAACTCATGCGGATAGCGGCTGGCGGCATCGGCAGGTAGGCCGACGCGGGCCAGAAGCTGAGCCGCGCGGGCCAGGTTCACGGTGCGGTCGGTCTGGCCGTTGCCGCGCAGCGTTTCATGGATCTGCAGCCCGATGGGCAGGCGCGGGTTCAGCGAGGCATAGGGGTCCTGAAAGATCATCTGCACCCGTGCCGCCGACAGCCCCGGGCGCAGATCCTGCCCGCCCAGCCGGACGGTGCCGTCCGTCGCGGTCTCCAAGCCGGCGAGGATCCGGCCGATGGTCGATTTGCCCGATCCGCTTTCGCCGACGATGCCCAGCGTCTCGGCCGGAGCCAGGGTCAAGTCCACCCCGTCCAGCGCCCGGATCTCGCGCCCGGCGGCACGGAAGTGTTTGGTCAGGCCCCGAATTTCGACGATGGGTGCGATGTCAGCCATGGGTTCCCTCGGTCATCGGATCTGGCACCAGCGCCTGTTCCAGCGCGGCATGGGCGCCGATCAGCGCGGCGGTATAGGGGTCGCGGGGGGCGTTCAGCACCTGATCCCAGGACCCGGCCTCGACCACACGACCGCCCTTCATCACCACCACGCGGTCGGCGATCTCGGCCACGGCACCGATGTCATGGGTGATCAAGAGCACCCCCTTGCCGGTGCGGTTGCGGATATCGACCAGCAGCTCCAGCACCTGCGCCTGCACCGTCACATCCAGCGCCGTCGTCGGCTCATCGGCTAGGAGGAGAGCGGGATCCAGCGTCAGCGCCGCCGCGATCATCACCCGTTGCCGCATCCCCCCGGACAGCTCATGCGGGTAGCTGTCCATCACCCGCGCGGGCTCGGGGATGCCCACGTCGGCCAGCGCGGTCAGCGCCCGGGCGCGGGCCTCGGCCTTGGACATCCAGCGATGACGGATCAACCCTTCGGTCATCTGGCGGGCGATCGACAGCACCGGGTTTAGGCAGGTCATCGGTTCCTGGAAGATCATGCCGATCCGGGCGCCGCGGATGTCCTCCATCTGGCGACGGTTCAGGCGGGCGAGGTCGGCGCCGTCGAACAGGATACTGCCGCCCACCTGTGCCGCGCCCGGCAGAAGCGCCATGATCGCCAGCGAGATGCTGCTTTTGCCGCTGCCGGATTCACCGACCAGCGCGACGATCTCGCCCGGCTGCACCTCGAAACTGACGCCATCGACGGCGGCGGGACTGTCTGGCCCGCCATAGCGGATGGTCAGGTCGTGAAGGGAGATCAGGGCTTTGGTCATGCGCGCCTGTGCCGGTTTTTGGGATCGGTCAGATCGCGGATCCCGTCGCCGATCAGGTTGAAGCTGAGGACGGTCAGACAGATTGCTACCCCCGGGAAGATCAGGATCCAGGGCGCCCGGGCGATGTAGTTCCGCCCCGAGGCGAGGATCGAGCCCCATTCCGGCGAGGGCGGTTGAACGCCGAGGCCCAGGAAGGACAGCCCCGCCGCCGACAGGATCGCCGAGGAAAAGCCGATGCTGCCGATCACGATCAGGCTTTGCAGGATGTTGGGCAGCACCTGCACCCGCATGATGCGCGGGACGCCATTGCCGGCGATCTCGGCCGCCTCGACATAGGGTTTGGCGCGCTCGACGGCGGCCAGACCGTAGGTGACGCGGGCATAGAAGGGGATCAGGCTGATCGCGATGGCCAGCGTCGCATTCTCGGCCCCCGGGCCCAGGAAGGCTACCAGCGCCAGCGCAAGCAGCGTGTCGGGGAAGGAGTAGATCACATCGACGATGCGCAGGAAGAACCCCTTCAGCCGCGCGGGGCTGAAGGCGATGGCCAGCCCGAAGCTGACCCCGAAGGCCAGACCGGCGGCGACGGCGGCCAGCCCGATCCCGAGCGAGGCGCGCGCGCCCAGAAGGACCCGGCTGAAAAGATCGCGACCCAGCTCATCCGTGCCGAACCAATGCGCGGCGGTCGGCGGTGACAGGCGCGGGCCCGAGGCCATGCGGAACGGATCATAGGGCGCGATCCAGGGCGCCAGCAGGGCTGCGGCCACGACCACGGTCAGGATCAGCGCCCCCACGGTGATGTTCCAGCGGCGCAGCGCAGCGGGCAGCGGAAGGCGGCGGGGCAGCACGTTGGTATCGCTCATCTGCGGCGGACCCTCGGATCAAGCAGACCGTAAAGAAGGTCAAGCGCGGTGGTGACAAGCACGATGGAAGTGGCGAAGATCACGATGAAGCCCTGCACCAGCGGATAGTCGCGCTGCAGCATCGCCTGGATGGCCAACCGTCCGATGCCGTTCCAGGAGAACACGTTCTCGGTGATGACCTGCCCGCCCAGCAGATGCGCGAAGACCAGCCCGACCACGGTGATGATCGAGATCATCGCCGGGCGCATGGCATGGACCATCAGCACCTCGCTTTCGCGCAGGCCCTTGGCGCGGGCGGTGCGGATGTAATCCTCGTTCAGGATGTCGACCAGGGCTGAGCGGGTCATCCGCGCGACCAGCGCGGAATGGACGATGCCAAGCGTCAGCGCGGGCAGCACGATGTTTCTCGCGCTGGTGCCGGCCACCGGGAACCAGCCGAGATGAAGCGAGAAGAACTGGATGAAGGTCAGGCCCATCCAGAAGCCGGGGATCGACACGCCCAGGATGGCGATCAGCATCACCGCGAAATCGGCGGCACGGCCCCGGTTCACCGCCGCGATCACCCCCATCGGAATGCCAAGGGCCAAGGCGGTGCCCAGACCTGCGACCGCAAGGATGATGGTGTTCGGCAACCGCCCGAGCAGCAGGGGGGCTACGGGTTCGTTGCCGCGGATGGTGGTACCCAGATCCCCCTGCAGCACATTGCCGACATAGAGCAGCGCCTGCTGCCAGACCGGCTTGTCCAGCCCGTATTGCTCGGTCAGGCGGGCGATATCGACGGCGCTGGCATTGCCCGATTGGGCCAGCATGGCCGTGATCGGATCGCCCGGCACAAGGTGGATAAGGACGCCCGCAAGAAAGACCACCACGAGGATCGTGATCGCGGCGGTCAGCAGGCGTCTGGCAACGAATGTCAGCATAAGGCGTCCGGTCGGTTGGGGATGGGCCGGCGCGAGAGGTCCCGCACCGGCCCCGGGTCAGTCACAGGGCTGCCTCACTCGGCGATCTTCACATCGTTGAAGATGATCGAGGCGACAAAGCCCGTCTTGAAGTCTTCGATCTTGTCGGTCGAGGCCCAGAGCCAGTTCCAGCCCGGCGAGACCAGCGGCACCGCATAGGTGTTTTCGAGGATATACTGCTGCACTTCCTGTAGCTTGGCCACCCGCGCATCGCCCGTCAGCATCCGCTGGTCGGCCAGCATGGTGTCCAGCTCTTCGCCCACACCCATGTTCACGAAACCAGGTCGCTGCCACATCACAGTCATGTAGTCGGAATCGACACCCGAATAGCCCATGGTCCATAGAACCGGGGTGCCTTCGGTGCGCATGTTCTCCTGGGCCATGTGGTCGAAGAAGGCGGCGACCTCGCGGGTCTCCAGTTCGGCCTCGACGCCGATCTCGGCCAGATGCTGCTGCATCATCTGGTGCATCTGGTCGAACCCGGGCAGGGCATGGACCGAAAGCTTGATCTTCAGCGGATTGGCCGGGGTATAGCCCAGTCCCTCCATGATGGCGCGGGCGGCATCGGGATCATATCTGGTGCCCCATTCCGCGCATTTCGCCTGATCGACGCCGATCAGCCCGGGGGCGGCGGGGCATGTGGTGGGGCTGACCAGCCCTTCATAGGCGATCATCGCATAGGCATCGCGGTCCAGTGCCATGCCGATGGCGCGGCGCACCTCGGGGTTGTCGAAGGGCGCCAGCTTCCAGGTGAAGGCGGCCATGACCTGCTGGCCCGACAGATCGGCGGAATAGACCTTGAACCCCGGCTCGCTTTCCAGGATCGCCGCCTCTTCCAGCGAAGGCTCCGCCAGATCCACCTCGCCCGAGCGCAGCGCGGCCATTCGCGCCACCGCCTCGGGGATCACGACCAGCTTCAGCTCGTCGATATAGGGGCGGCCCTTGTTCTCGATCAGGGGGCTGTAACCCTGATAGCCCTCGTTCGCCTTCAGGGTGATGTGGTCGTTGCGCGACCATTCGACCAGCGTGAAGGGGCCGGTGCCGATGGGCGTGAAGCTGCCATCCACCGCCACGGCGCTGCGGCAGATCATCGGGATCGAGAACGAGCCGAGGTAGGACAGGAACGGTCCGTAGGGTTCGGTCATCTTGACGGTGACGACATTGCCTTCCGCCGTCACGCTTTTGATCGGCCCGTATTGCGACAGTCGCGGGTTCATCGTTTCGGGCGCGACAGCGCGGTCCAGGGTGAAGACCACATCCTCGGGTCCGAAGGCCGAACCGTCATGGCACAGCACGCCCTCGCGGATGGTGAAGCTGTAGGTCAGGTTGTCTTCCGAGATCTCCCAAGCCTCGGCCAGCCCCGGATGCGGCGCGCCCGAGGCGTCCAGCGTGACAAGCGTGTCGAAGATCAGGTCGGTGACTTGGCTGGACTGCGTGGTCGAGACCTTTTGCGGGTCCAGCCCGTCGGCGTCGACGCTGCGGGCCACGGTCAGGGTGGTCTGCGCGGCCAGGGGCAGGGCGGTCAGCGCCGTGGCGCCAAAGATCAGGGCAGAGAGGGTGAGACGGGTCATATCGGGTGCTTCCTGTTGGAGGGGACAAACATGCTGGCTTCGCCTGTCTTCGTTATGGGTGGATCGGGGGGCGCAGCCGGGCCCAGGGACGCGCGGCCTCCAGCTGACCGGCCAGCCGGAACAGCAGCGCCTCGGCCCCAGGTCGGGCGGCGAATTGGCAGCCGATGGGCAGGCCGTCGGCATTGCGCATCCCGGGAACCGACATGGCCGGTGCGCCGGCGATGTTGAAGGGATGGGTGTAGGGCATCCAGGCCAGATAGTTCCGGTAATGGGTCTCGGCCGGGACGTCCAGATCGAAAGATCCCAGCGGCACCGGCGGCTGCGCCAGCGTGGGCGACAGATAGACGTCATACTGGTCGAAGATGCCCAGAATATGCTGGGCCGTCCGGTGGGTCCCGGCAACCGCGCGCACATAATCGGTGGCGGCGATGGCCCGGCCCCGCAGCACGATGTCCCAGATCACCGGGGCGAAGTCATCGGGGCCAAGCGGGCGGCCCAGCAGCTTTTCCTCGGCATTCATATCTGCAGCATATTCGGCATTGGCCATGATGTTGAAGTCACGCCAGCCGTCCTCGGGGAAGCTCAGATCCTGCCATTCGCAGACATGGCCCAGGTCCTGCAGCAGCGTCACCTGTTCCTCGGCGGCGCAGATGCAGTCGGGATGGGTTGGCGCGCCATAGGGGGCGGTGGTGGAGACCGCGATGCGCAGCTTGCCCGGATCGCGCCCGACCTCTGCCGCGAAACCGCTGCCTTCGGGCGAATTGTAGAACTGGTGCGGATGCGGACCGGCCGTCGCATCCAGCAGGGCGGCACTGTCGCGCACGGTCCAGGTCAGCGCGTGTTCGCACAGGATCCCCATCCAGCGGTCGCCATCCGGCGCGGTGGGGTTGCGGCCCCGGGTCGGTTTCAGCCCGAAGGTGCCGCAGCAGGAGGCAGGCACCCGGATCGAGCCGCCCGCGTCATTGCCATGCGCCATCGGCACGACACCCGCCGCCACGACCGCCGCACTACCGCCCGAGGAGGTGCCGGTCGTGCGCTCAAGGTTCCATGGGTTGCGCGTGGGCCCGTGGACGCGGGATTCCGTGCTCCAGTCCATCGCCAGTTCCGGCACGCTGGTCTTGCCGAAGATGACCAGCCCCGCCTGTTTGTAGCGCCGGACCAGTTCGGTATCCGCCGGGGCCGGACGGTTCAGCCGTGGCGCCCAGGCCGATCCGGTCGGCTCGCCGCCATAATGCGCGGTCAGGTCCTTCAAGAGGAAGGGGACGCCCTTGAACGGCCCGTCGGGTAGGCCCGACCGGATCGCCGCGCGGGCCTTTTCCTCGAAGGCCGCGACGACCGCATTCAGCTGGCCATTGACCGCAGCATTCGCCGCAAGCGCTGCATCCAGCAGCTCATCCGGCGTGACCTCGCCCTTGCGGACCAGCGTCGCCAGCCCGACCGCATCCTGCGAGAGATACTCCTCAGGCGTCATGGTCGCACCCGTCCCGCATCATCGCGGCCCTTCAGATAGGTGCTGACCGTGGCCATGCAGGCCTCGCGCTCCTCGTAATGCGGCATGTGGCTGGAGTCCTCGAACACCACCCATTCATTCAAGGGTATCCGCTCGACAAAGGGGCGCACGACCTCGGGCGTGGCCTCGTCATGACGGCCCGAGATCACCAGTGTCGGCACCTCGATCAGCGGCAGCCGGTCCTCGATGGTCCAATCCTTCAGCGTGCCGGTCACATGGAACTCGGTCGGGCCGTTCATCGTGCCGTAGACGGTGGGATCCTCAGCCATGGCATCGAAGGTGCGCTGCACCTCGGACGGCCAGGGATCGCAGCGGCAGACATGCTGGCGGTAGAACACATCCGTCGCCGCCAGATATTCCGGATCCGCCATCGTGCCCGCGGCTTCATGTTTCAGCAGCGTCTCATGGATGCCACCGGGCAAGGCCTTGCGCAGGCGGTTCGCCTCTTCGACCCAGGTTTTCATGCTGGCCAGCGAATCGGCCAGCACTAGCGCCTTCAGCCCGGCGGGCCTGCGTACCGCATGTTCGGCGCCCAGAACGCCGCCCCAGGACTGGCCCAACAGGGCATAGCGACCTTGGATGCCCAATGTGGCCAGCAGATTGTCCAGCTCGGCCAGGAACAGATCGATCGTCCAGAACTCCGGCCCCTTGTCGCGTAGCCGGGTCGAGGCGCCGCAGCCCAGCTGATCGTAATGGATGACGGCCCGGCCATCCAGCACCGCCAGATCCTTGAAGCTGTCAACATAAGAATGGGTGCAGCCCGGCCCGCCATGCGCCACCAC
The DNA here is from genome assembly GCA_039808125.1 of Rhodobacter sp. Lineage (GTDB taxonomy): Bacteria > Pseudomonadota > Alphaproteobacteria > Rhodobacterales > Rhodobacteraceae > Pseudogemmobacter. The sequence continues at coordinate 9,066 of JBDHSO010000137.1, forward strand.
CAAGGGCAGCGGCCCGGTATTCAGATCGCCCGTCACGCGATACCAGGTCTGCCATTCCCCGAACGGGGCATAGCCCTCACGCACCGCCACCTTGTCCAAAGCCATCCTGCCGTCCTGCGCGAATTCATCTCATGGGAACAGGCTAGGGGCGAAACCCAACGGTCGTATAGCTGTCACAAATTATAGTGTCGGGCGCCGTCAGATCAGGCGGCGGCGGCTGGCGATGGTCACCGCATGGGTGCGGTTGCGGGCGCCCAATTTCCGCATCGCCGCGTTCAGATGCATGATCACCGTGGGCGTCGAGCGGTCGATGATCCGCGCGATCTCCTTGGCGGAATTGCCTTCCGAGGCAAGCCCGAGGCATTCCATCTCACGCGGGGTCAGGCCGGTGGCCAGCTCATCCTCGCCGATCAGCTCGATGGCGGATTGGTTGAAGAGGTGCGCGATCAGGCCAAGATCCGCGACCACCCGCGCCGCGCCGCTGCGCCGGACCCGGCCGCGCCCCATGGCCACCCCGGTCAGCGTGGCGAACCCGCCCGAGGGCAGATGGATCGGCACCGTCACGCCGGAAAACACCTGCCGCTCGGTCAGGTAGGTGATGACCGGGGCAATGTCGGGCGTCAGCAGCGGGCGGATCACGCTGTCGATCTCGGGCTCATAGCTCCAGATGAAGGGGGCCGAGGTGGATAGGGCCACCATCTGCACCGGGTCGATGCGGATGTATTCATCGCCCGACCAGCGAGTCCACATCTCCTCGCCCAGATTGCGTTGCGCGAAGACCGAGGGGATGGGAATCCGGTTGCCACACCGCGCCGCCAGCGGGGTGTAATCATAGATCATGCCGTCGAAGCCCAGATCGCGCATATGCGCGAAGGCCGCGTCGACACGCTCTTCCAGAACCTTGGGCGCCTCAAAGCTGCGCCGGATGGTTTCCAGATCGCTGTTCATCGGTTCGCCACATCGTCACATCCCAAGTCTGATTGGCCGCGATGGGGGGGCACCCTGTCAAGGGTGATAGCTTTCGCCGGGGCCGCCCGGCCGATTAGCCTGCGCCCGGAATGCGGGAAATGCGGCGGGCTGTCGGTTTCATGGGCAGCGGCAGGAGGCAGGCGGATGGCGGCACAGGGGACAGAACGCACGGCAGGGGGCTGCGTCCTCTAGCGCGAGGCGAATGGCATCCCGCATGTCGAGGCGGCGACGGATCCCGGGGCCTGGGCCGGTCTGGGCATCGTCCATGCCCGCGACCGCCTGTTCCAGATGGATCACACCCGCCGCCGGGCGCAGGGTCGCGTGGCAGAATGGCTGGGGCCCGAGGCGCTGCCCACCGACCGTCTGGCCCGCCGTCTGGGGGCGCGGCGGTGGCGCAGGCCAATCTGGCCGTGCTGGACGATGAGGCCCGCACCATGCTGCAGGCCTATTGCGCCGGGGTGAATGCCGAGATTGCCCGGCTGCGCGCCACAGGGACCCTGCCCGAGGAATATGCCCTGCTGGACCAGCCCGAAGGGCCGGAACCCTGGACCCGGGCCGATTGCATCGCGCTCACGCAGCAGATCGGGCTGGCCATGGGCTCGGTCTGGCTGAAGCTGTTCCGCGCTGCCAGCCGTGGGGCCCGAGGGCATCTCGCTTCTGCGCCATGGCGATGACGGCCGCGATCTTGACCCGGTCCGCCCGCTTTGCCCGGAACACATAAAGCGCGCCGCTGAACGGGTCAGCGTGGGTAATCCCCCCGAAAGTAAGGGGCAGCATAATTCGTTTCGCCTGAGCAACCTTCATCCCATTGATTTTGTGTTGGATCGTTGCGGTTTGTCTCGCCGTCGGC
>JBDHSO010000138.1:0-10687 GCA_039808125.1 Rhodobacter sp.
CTTATTGGACACTAGATAGAAATGACAGGCGCGGCGGATAAAGCGTATAATTGTGGCATGAAGCGCCGATATCTGCTAAGGTTCCGGCATGCCCCCTGCCGCGAAATCTCCCCTGCCGCCCGCACCTCCTCCGGCTCTGCCGCGCTGGATCCGGCAGGCCGTCGATCGGTATGATGTTGAAACGGCGGTGTTTTCCACCGGGGCAGCCCTTACCGTGCTGGATCCGATTGCCCGGTCTGAGGATCCGGTTGGCATTCTCTGGCGCAAGCGGCTGGCGCTGGCGGCCGCCGTGGCGGTTTGCCGACTGGAAGGACGCCGGGAAGGCGAGGCGCGGCTCCGCGATGCCTTTGCGCTGCGTAAAACCGGTGATGATCCCGGCCCCGCCGGGCGGATGCTGTTGGGCTGGCGCGCCCTGGGTGAGGCGCGGGCGCTGAGATCAGCCGATTGGCCCGCGCGTCTACCCGGCTTCTTCGATCTGCCACCCGAGCCGAGTGCTGAGGTCTTGCGAGACCTTGGCGCGCGGTTTGTCGGCCGCACGCCGCCCTTGCGGTTCGCGGCGGAGGCCGCGCGGGAAGTGCTTGCTCTTGGGCCGGCATGGCGCGGCCTTGCGCTCTGGCTGGCGGATGCCCTGTTGGCCCGCGCGCTTGGCTGGGACCGGCCGGTGCCATTGCTGGCCGCGCATCTGCCGCGGGCGGCCTTACGGCTGCAGGGCGAGGCATGGGTTGTGGCCTGCGCGGGGGCCTGGGGCAGGGGGGCCGTTGCGGCGCTTGATCTGCACGTCGACCTGACCCATCGCGCCGATGCGCTGCGCGCGGCGCATTTGCGGCGGCCGGGAAAGGACATGGCCGCGATCATTGCGCTGCTGCTGACCGAGGATGCAGTGGCAGCACAGGCTGGCGCGCAAGCCAGCGACCGCGCCGCGCGGCGGCTGCTCCACCGGCTCACGGCGCTTGGCCTGGTGCGCGAGCTGACCGGGCGGGCGACCTTTCGGCTTTACGGGTTGTGACAATGGCCCCGAAATCATCCGAATCCTTAGACACCGAATTCGCCGAACTGCCGCAGGCCTTGCGGTGGCGCGAATGGATGGCGCGGGTCGAGGCGGTGCTGTTCGCCGCATCCGAACCGGTGGGCCGCGAGGTTTTGGCGCGGGTGGTCGGACGGAACTGTGCGCTCGACCTCCTGATCGAGGATATATCTGCCGAACTCGCGGGGCGCCCCTATGAGATCGCGCGCATTGCGGGAGGCTGGCAGTTCCGCACGCGATCGCAACATTCGGCGGCGATCCGCGCCGCGCGAGGCGAGGGTGATACCGCCCGCGATCTGACCCGGAACGAGGCTCTCGTCCTGACCATCATCGCCTATATGCAGCCTGTGACGCGAGGCGCGATCTCGCGCCTGACCGGGCGAGAGGTCAGCCGCGACCTGATCGCCCGCCTGCATCGCCAGGGCCTGATCGCCCGAGGTCCGCGCAGCCCCGAACCCGGCGCGCCCTACACCTATGTCACGACACCGCAGTTTCTGGTGCAATTCGGGTTGGAAACCCTGCGTGACCTGCCGGATGTCGAGGCGCTGGAAGATGCGGGGCTGCTGAAGCCGGTAGCCGATATGGAAATGGATCTGCCAATGGCAGGTGTAACTGCCGGCTAAGCCCTGCCAAGCCACCTGATTCCCGGTCAGGATCGTGCAGGTAAGCCAAACCCCGATTCACAAAGCAAACCTCTTGCACGGCGAGAGAGAAGGAACCGCAAGAGACCGGTTGTCTCTGCTGTCGCGTCCAGTCTGGCCACGAGACCATATTCGATCTGCGGTGCCCAGTCAGGCGGCACGGGGACGATGGCGAAACTGCTGTTCTGCCTGAACGGCCGCAGAGAGGTGCAATAAGCCACGAAGACATCTGCATCGCCTTCTGCAATCAGTGCGGCGGCGTTCGTTCGCGGAGGTGAGTTGCGGCCGCCCAGCAGGTGGCGCGCCCGTGTCTTGAGTGAGACACCAAGAGCGGGATGCGCCGTCTCGATGAGGTCGAACATCTGCGCGGCATAATCGCCCGAGGGATCATCGCCGGGCGTGGAGGTGCCGATCCGGATCGAAGGATCTGCCAGCACCTCCAGAAAGGTTGCGTCGGTCAGTCCCAGATCGGCACGCGCCAGCACGCAAAGCCGGTTGCTGGCAAGATGTGCCACAGGTCCCGACATGCCAAGCGCAAAAAGGCGCTGCGGATGGCCCAGATTGGCCGAGGCGAACAGATCGAACGGCTCGCCCCCCTCGATCCGCTCGCGCAGCAGGCCAGCGGGGCCAAGGATGAGCGCAACCTGCCCGCCGCCGGACTTCCGGTATTCGGCGACAAGGTCCGGCAGGACATGACGCAGGCTTCCGGCCGACAGAAGAAGGATCGGGTCAGACATCGGGCGCGCCTTTCCATGTGCGTTGGTGGAAGATCGGCACGAAGGCGGTCCTGTCATCCGACTCGGCCGAAAGCTGGACCGATTGCACCGGGATGCCGTAAAGCCCGCCAAGCGCGGTTTCGGTCATCACGGTTTGCGTTGCGCCGAACAGCGAGCGGCCGTCGTCCAGCTTCAGCAGCGCCTTGTCGGCCACCGCCAGTGCATGATTGGGCTGATGCGTGGTGAAGGCGATGGCAAGGCGCTGCGTATCGGCCAGCCGGCCGAGCAGCGTCAGCACGATATCCTGATTGCGCAGATCCAGCGCCGAGGCCGGCTCGTCCATCAGCAGCACCGCATTCTCGCCGGCCAGGGCGCGGGCGATCAGCACCAGCTGACGCTGGCCGCCCGACAGCGACGTGATCTCGCGCCCGGCGAAGCCTGCCATTCCGGTGGCCTCGAGCGCGGCGAGCGCCTGCTCCATGTCGGGTTTGCCGGGGGTGGCCAACAGGCCGACATGGCGCGCGCGACCCATCAGCACCACGTCCAGCACGGTATAGGGAAACGAGCCGGAAAAATCCTGCGGCACGAAGCCGGTGCGCGGATGCGCCTGCAACTGGCCCGAACTGGGCGCCTGCAGGCCGCCCAGCACCCGCAGCAGGGTGGATTTTCCGCGGCCGTTGGTGCCCAGGATCGCTGTCACCTCACCGGCGGCAAGCGTCAGGTCGAGATCGCGGAACTGCCAGCGCCGGCCGTCATAGGAATGGCCGCCGCCCTCGATCCGCAACAGCACCGGATCACAGGCCATGTCCCGCCCTTTGCGTGCGGCGCAGGATCAGCGCAAAGACCGGCGTGCCGATCAGCGCGGTCAGGATGCCCAGCGGGATTTCGCTGCCGGTGGCGGTGCGGGCGACGGTGTCGATGGCCAGCAGATAAAGCGCGCCGATGATGGCGGCGACCGGCATCATCACCCGATGGTCCGGCCCGACCAGCATCCGCGCCATATGCGGCACCACCAGCCCGACCCAGCCCACGGTGCCGCTGACCGCCACCTGCGCCGCGATGATGCAGGCGATCAGCAGAAGCACCAGCCAGCGCAAGCCCTCGACCCGCACGCCAAGCGCGCGCGCATCCTCGTCCCCCAGCGACAGAAGATTGATCCGCCAGCGCAGCCCCAGCAGCAGCACGCCGCCCAGCAGCACCGGCAGGGCGATCAGCCCCAGCTTTTCCCAATTGGCGGTGGCAAAGCTGCCCAGCAGCCAGAACACCATCGCCGGCAGCTTGTCTTCGGCATCGGCGACATATTGCATGAGGCTGACCAGCGCGCCGAAAAAGCCGCTGACCACGACGCCCGCCAGCACCAGCGCCAGCACATTGCGCCGCGCGACCATGCCGTTCAGGCCATAGACCATGACCAGCGCCACCAGCCCGAAGGCAAAGGACGACCCCAGAAGGCCGGCGCGCGGCAGACTCAGCAGGATCGCCAGCACGCCGCCAAAGGCAGCGCCGGACGAAACGCCGATGATCTGCGGCCCGACCAGCGGGTTGCGAAACACGCCCTGCAGCGCCGCCCCCGACAGCGCCAGCCCGGCGCCCGACAGCAGCGCCAGCAGGATGCGCGGCAGGCGGACGGTGAACACCACCGTCGCCTCGGTCGGCGTCACCGGCACGGCGGGCGGGACCAGCGGCGCCAGAACGATCTGGAGCACCCGCGGCAGCGAAATGCCATAGCGGCCCAGACCGAGGGCGGCCAGGGCCGTGATGACCAGCAGAGCGGCCAGGACCGCAGCGACGATGCGGCCCTGATATGCGGTGGACGGGGCTTCGGCGGTCACTCCTGCGCCGGCTGATAGTCGGTGCGATAGAATTCGCGGTAATAGGCCTCGGCTTCCTTGTTGATGTCGATATCCTTGAACCGGTCGGGATAGAGCGTCTGCGCCATCCAGAGTTCGCCCAGCGACATGGCCTCGGGCATGGGATAGCCCCAGGCCTTGGCATATTCCGGCATCAGATAGACGCGGTCGTTGCTGACGGCGTCGATGGGTTGCCAGGCCTCGCCCTTGCGGATTTCCTCGACGACTTCGGGGTAACGGCTCTGCACGAAGATCGCGGCCGGGTTCCATTTCAGCACGTCCTCCATCGAGACCTGCTGATAGCCGGCCAGCGTATCGGCGACGTTGCGCGCGCCAGCCCGCGCCATCATCAGCCCGGTGTATTTGCCATGGCCATAGGTGTTCAGCTCGGGGTTGGCCATATAGGCCGACACGCGCTGCTCGGCGGGCAGGTCGGCAAGGCGGTCCGCCACCAGACCGCGATATTTCTGCGTGACCGCGATCATCGCCTCGGCCCGGTCCTTGCGGTCGAGGATGTCGCCGATCAGCCGGACCCCGGTGGCGAAGCCGTTGTCGATGGCGGTGGCCTCGTCGCCGACGACGGTCGGGTTGGTCTTGACCGCCTCGGCCGGCGGCACGTCCAGCAGCGAGATCGCCACCACGGCAAGCCCGGCCTGTTCCATCTGCCGGATCATGTCCTCGGGGGCATAGTTGGTGACAAAGACCACATCGGGATCAAGCTTGAGCAGCTCCTCGATATTCACGGCTTTCAGCCCGCCGGGCATCGGCAGATCCTGGACGCCGGGCGCCAGCCGCTCGAACCCCGAGCCAAGCTGCTTTTTCCATTCGTCGAGCACGCCGACGACCTTGCCCATCGCATCAAGCTGGACGGCGATGTTCAGGGTCTGGTGCTGAAGGATCACCGCACGGTCCACGACGTCGGGAACGTGCACCTCGCGCCCGATCTGATCGGTCACGACGCGATCGGCCCATGCCGGCATGGCAAGGGCCAGCCCGGCCAGGATTAACGACACCTTCACCCCTGAGGTGAAACGGGAAAAATACATGGCTGACGCTCCATCGCCGCTGGTCCAACCCGCCACGGGACGGGCGAGTCGATATATCCGTGCAAACATATCCAGAGCCGTCGCAGTTTCAATGCGGCATATTCTGTCCTCGGCGCAGACATCGTGCTAACGATACTGTCGTCTTGGAACATCCTGGAGAGAAACCAATGAAGGTCAGCGCGCGCAATCGGCTGAAGGGCAAGATCGTCGCGGTGACCAAGGGGGCGACGACGGCCCATATCCGGATCGACATCGGCAATGGTCAGATCATCACCTCTTCCATCATCAATGAGGCCGTTGATGAGCTTGGCCTGGCGCTTGGCGGCACGGCCTATGCCGTGGTCAAGGCCTCGGATGTGATGGTCGCGGTCGACTGAAAGCGGCGCGGCCTTTGCGCGCAACGGAATGCCCGGGCCGGTCAGGCCCAGGCGCGCCAGGCGAAGATCGCGGTCATCCCGAAGCCGACCACGGCGATCACCCCGCGCAGCACGGATCGCGGAAGCGCACGAGCCAGCGGCGCACCGGCATAGCCTCCGATGGTCGAGGCCAGCATCATCAGCACCGCCTGTGGCCATGCGACCAGCCCGGCCAGTGCAAAGGCCGCAACCGAAATCGCGGAGAGCACGAAGGACAGACCGTTCTTCAGCCCGTTCATCTGGTGCAGATCGTTCATTCCCCACAGCGAGAACAGCGCCAGAAGCATGATCCCCAACCCGCCGTTGAAATAGCCACCGTAGACACTGACCAGAAGCAGCCCAAAGAGACCGGCGGCACCTTCGCCCAGTCCCCACCGTGCCGCAAGACCGCGCAGGCGGTCTCCGAACAGGAAGACCAGCGTTGCAAACAGCAAGAGGCCCGGCACGATCTGCGAAAACACCGCATTGGACGAGATCATCAGCAGGAGCGATCCTGCCAGTCCTCCGGCGATGGTGACAGCCGACAGCCGCACCAGCCGCGCCCGCGGAATCTGCCCGAGTTCGGCCCGGAACCCGATGGCCCCGGCAAGATAGCCCGGAAACACCGCGACGGCGCTGGTCGCATTGGCGGCGACGGGCGCGATGCCGGTCAGAACCAAGGCCGGAAAGGTCAGGAAGGTTCCGCCCCCGGCCACCGTGTTCAGCATTCCGGCCCCGAAGGCGGCCAGTCCCAATGTCAGCGCGTCCGCAAAGGTCATGATGCAACCCCCCGGTCATCTGCGATTCCGTTCGTTTCCTTCTCGACCGAAAGCAACGTCAGCGCCCGGCGTTCACCGCTGCGCGTATCCCAATGGAATCGGGATCCCGCTTCCAAGCCAAGCAACGCCACGCCGATCGGGGTCAGAACCGAGATGCGTCCGTCTGAAATATCGGCCTGTTCCGGCCAGACCAACGTTGCCGACTGGACCTGACCGGTGGTTTCATCGCGCCAGCTGACAAGGCTTCCGATTGCAGCGACGTCGGCCGGCATGCGGGCGGCCGGCAGAATGCGCGCGCGGGCAAGCTCGTCCAGCAGACGATCGGCAAGATCCGGCATCCGGCCGGCCGCGCCTTCGACAAGGGCTTCAAGACGGTCAAGCGTCTCGCGGGATATGGTGATCTGCGGCGATTTCTGGCTGGGCATGATAGCGGTCCTGAATGAGGCGGGCGGCGGTAGTTCCGGCCAGAGGGAAGGGGATGTTAAGAAATTCCCCGGGGCAGGATCAGCGCAGCCGCGCCCGCACCCGGGGAAGGGCGGGGCATTGCACGAAGCCGGCCCTGGTCCGGTGGATGCGAAGCGCTGCAAGGATGCTCATCTGGCGAAGATAGGGTCTGGCGGGGCGAAGGTCCATGCCTGAGCAGGCCCGACTTGCGACACTGAAGGTGCATGCCGATCCCGCCTTGTGTGGCGTGCCAGCCCCGAAGGCGCCCGCCGTCAGCGCCGCTTGCGGGTCAGGACTGCCAGCGCGGCGAAGAGCAGGATCGACAGCGCCAGCAGCATCGTCGCGGCGGCCATGATGGTGGGGTTGATCTGGTCGCGGATGCCCGAGAACATCTGCACCGGCAGGGTACGCTGCTCGGCCGCGGTCAGGAACAGCGCCACCACCACCTCGTCGAACGACGTGGCAAAGGCGAAAATCGCACCCGAGATCACCCCGGGCAGGATCATCGGCAGGGTGACGCGGAAGAAGGCCGAGGGGCCGGAGGCCCCAAGGCTGTGCGCCGCCCGGGTCAGGTTGGTGTCATAGGTCGACAGGGTGGCGGTGACGGTGATCACCACGAAGGGCGTCGCCAGCGCGGTATGGGCCAGCACAAGGCCCGCGCGGGTGTTGGTCAGGCCGAACTGGCCGAAGAACAGGTAGCTGCCGACCGCGACGATGACGATCGGCACGATCATCGGCGAGATCAGCAGCGCCATCACCACCCGCCGCGCCGGGAAGTCGGGCCGCGCGATGCCGAGGGCGGCGAGGGTGCCGAGCGTGGTGGCAAGCGCCGTGGTCAGCACCGCGGCCACGGCGGAGTTCACCATGGCATCCAGCCAGCGCGGGTTGCCGAACAGGTCCTGATACCAGCGCAGCGAATATTCCCGCACCGGCAGGGTGAAGAACGGATCCTGCGAGAACGAGAGCGGCACGATGATGAACAGCGGCGCGATCAGGAACAGCAGGATCAGCGAGGCAAAGGCCACGACCAGGATGCGCAGCAGCCGCTCGGAGGGGGTTGCGTAGGAGGGAAGCCACATGTCCGGTCACCCCAGCTTGATCTTGTCGGCGCCCACAAGGCGCAGGAAAAGCCCGTAGATCGCCAGCGTCACCACCAGAAGCACCACGCCAAGCGCGGCGGCAAGGCCCCAGTTCAGGTCGCGGTTGATGTAGACGGCGATGAAGTTCGACACCATCTGGTCCTGCGGCCCGCCCACCAGCGCGGGCGTGATATAATAGCCCAGCGACAGGATGAAGGTCATCAGGCAGCCGGCCACCACCCCTGGCAGGGTCTGCGGTGCATAGATCCGCCAGAAGGCCGAGGTTGGCCCCGACCCCAGCGAGCGCGCTGCACGCAGTTGCGTGGCCGGGATCGACCGCATCACCGAATAGATCGGCAGGATGGTGAAGGGCAGCTGGATATGCGTCATCGCGGTGACAGTGCCGATGCGTGTGAAGATCAGCTGCACCTTCTCGGCCGTCAGGTGCAGGGCTAGGAGAACCGAGTTTATCACTCCGTCCGATTGCAACAGCACCACCCAGGCCGTGGTCCGCACCAGAAGCGAGGTCCACAAGGGCAGCAACACCATCAGCATCATCACCGCGGCGATCCCCTTCGGCGCGATTGTCAGCACATAGGCCACCGGATAGCCGAGGATCAGCGTCAGTGCGGTGACCATGCCCGCCACCAGCAGGGTGCGGCCAAGCACGGCAAGGAAGATCGCCTGATCGGGCTCCACCCGCTCCAGCCCGCCCGAGGGGGATTGCTTCAGGTCCACCGCGGTCAGCAGGTAATAGGGCGTCAGCCTTGCGCCGTTCCGCTGGATCACCGCCCAGGTTTCCGGAGCGGCCCAGATCCGGTCCTTGTCGAGGAAGGCCTGCCGGTAGGGTCCGGACTCCATCTTCGCGGCCATACGCGCGGCAGCCAGAACCTTGCTGCGCATCCCCGGGAGTTCGTAGTTCAGCCGCTTGCCCACCAGCGCGGCGGTGCTGCTGGCCTCCGCAGCCTTCATATCGGCGGCGAAGGCGGCAAAGACCGGCTCTTCGGGGGTGGAGCGGCCGTCCCACTCCTCCAGCGCCACGAGCGTTTGCGGCAGGACGGTGCGGGTCTCGGGATTGTCCGCCGCGGTGACCAGAAGGTAGAGGATCGGCGTCACGAAGGCGACCAGCAGGAAACCCACCAAGGGCAGCGCCAGCGACAGGGCGGCGCGGCGGGCGGGCCTTGCGGCGCGGCGCACGGCGACGAAGGTGCGGATGCGCTCGATGTCGTAGGTCTCTGCCATCTCAGTCCTCCAGCAGCCGGCAGTCGGCGGGCTGGCAGGCGAGATGCACCACCTCGCCGGGCGCGAAGGCGCGGGCTGCGGCGACGGGAATGCGGGCGGTGACGGTCTGGCCGCCGAAGGCGACGACCGACAGTCGCATGTGATCGCCGAGGAAGAACACATCCGTGACGGTGCCGGAGAACAGGTTCGCGCCCGCGGGCGGCGTGCCGCCGGCCAGCGCGATGTTCTCGGGCCGCACCGACAGCGTGAGGTCCGTCCCGGAGGCCCCGCAGGCCCGCATCACCGTGCCATCGGCCATCCGCACCACCTGCAACCCGCCCTCCTGCCCCACGGCGGTGCAGGGCAGGGTGTTGTTCTCGCCGATGAAGCCGGCCACGAAGCGGTTCTCCGGCGCGTTGTAGAGCGTCTGCGGATCGGCAAGCTGCTGGATGCGGCCATCGTGGAACACCGCGATCCGGTCGCTCATCGTCAGCGCCTCGGACTGGTCGTGGGTGACATAGACCATGGTGATGCCCAGAGAGGTCTGCAGGTGCTTGATCTCCACCTGCATCCGCTCGCGCAGCTGCTTGTCCAGCGCGCCCAGGGGTTCGTCCATCAGCACCAGCGAGGGCTCGAACACCAGCGCGCGGGCCAGCGCCACCCGCTGCTGCTGGCCGCCCGACAGCTGCGCCGGGCGGCGATCGCCCATCGTTTCCAGCCCCACGCGGCCAAGCGCCTGCGCCACCTTCGCCGCCGCTGCCTGCCCGCGGATGCCGCGATAGCGCAGCGGGAAGGCGACGTTCTCGGCCACGGTCATGTGCGGGAACAGCGCATAGTTCTGGAACACGAAGCCGATGTTGCGCTTTTCTGGCGGCAGCCGCTCCACCGGCTTGCCGTCCAGCAGGATGCGCCCCAAAGTCGGCCGCTCGAAGCCGCCCAGCATCATCAGCGTCGTGGTCTTGCCCGAGCCGGAGGGGCCGAGCATAGTCAGGAATTCGCCCTTGGCGACATCCAGGTTCAGGTCCTTCACCACATACTGGAGACCGTCGTAGGATTTCTTCACCTGCTCGAAGCGGACGAGCGCATCGGCGGGTCCGGGAACGGGGTGGCCGGTCATGATGCGCTCCTCCTTCATCGCCTATTGCGCCAGCCAGGTGGTGAAGCGCTTGCGGATCTCGTCGCCGTTGTCGGCCCAGAAGGCGTTGTCCAGCGTCAGCGCCACCGTCAGGTTCTCGGGGCTGGTGGGCAGGTTCGCGGCATCCTCGGGCGCGACGAATTCGGCAGCCGAATTGCGCACCGGGCCGTAGGGGATGTATTTCGTCGTCGCCGCCAGCACCTCGGGCTGCACGGCGTATTTGATGAACTCCATCGAGGCGGCGATGTCCTTCGCGCCCTTCGGGATCACCCAGTAGTTCGAATCGAGGATCTGGTTGTCCCAGACGATGCGGAAGTCCTGGCCTTCCTTGTTGGCGTTGTAGATGCGGCCGTTCCA
>JBDHSO010000139.1:0-10561 GCA_039808125.1 Rhodobacter sp.
CATTTTCGTCGGGCGCGGCGGTTCACTCCAAATCCGCCAGATCGAAACGCGCGGTGGCTCGCCTCCCACCTCACCGAGAGTGAATCACAGCCCCCGCCCGCCGGGAGGCCCCTTTGGGAGAGGTGACCTGGCGCCTGGACCCATTGATGTGCTTCAGGCCGCGGTTACGGCGTGATTCGATCTCTCGACGTTGCGGTGGTGATGGTGAGCGGTCTTTTCCGGTTGACGGATGCGCGGATGACGCGGCACCCGCCGTTCTTTCCGAAGGACATCCTCAGGAAAACAGCCCGGGGAAGTGTTTTCCTGAGGATGGGCCGTCCGCGCGCCGATGATCGTCGCGTCCTTGGCGGCGTGAATTTCATTCGTCGCGATGGATTGCGGTGGTGTGACGTGCCAAGGGAATTTGGCCTGCCGAAGGTGCTGTACAACCGCTGGAAGCGATGGGGTCGAGCGGGCAGTGTGCCATGGGTGGAATCCAACCGCGAGGATGGGCGTGTTCACCCGGATCATGACCGGCCGGGCCATCGCGCCGACATCCGGAAAAGTGATGCGGTTCGGTTCGGCAAGGGCAGGTATGGCAAGGGCGATCGCCAGACGAATTGCACGTTTCCTGTCGTCGCCTGATTTGTTCCCGGAAGAAATAGGGGGTGTGAATGATCCGGTTGGCGGATGAAAAGGCGCATGGCTTTTGTGGCAAGGCCGACCAATGCGTGGTGTTGGCAAGTCGGTGCAGCGCCGTCCGGATCGCATCGGGCTTGTCTTCAAACGGCCTGTCCTGTCGGTCGAAGAATCTGTCCGGTGCGCCGCTTTCACCGGGCCGCAGGGCCGCGAAAAGTGGATCGAGGCCGGTTTGTTCCCCGCCGCGCGTCGGCACGAGAATGAAGATCTTTCGCCGCGCCGCATCCGAATACAGCGACGGAACGATCACTTCGGCAAGCAGGTTGCGCGATGGCACGAGCGTTCGGTTCTCTTGCAACAGGACCAGCCGCCGCTTATCCGCCGTGCCTACTCGAACCATCCCGGGTGCAGAACCATGTAAACCAGACTGCTGGTCCGCAACAAACCGTTCCGCCCGGCGTTTCCGGTTGTGCACGCCCTTTTTTGGCCGGCGGCGTCAGTTGCGGTCATCGGGGCGATCTGCGGGCGGCCGCAGATCGGCACTGTCAGGCCGCCTGCGCCAGTTGCCGCAATGGCGGTTGTGCCGGCCACGGCCGAGCGCGGGGCCCAACTGGTGGAAGGCGTCGATCAGGCACAACGCCGCCCAGATCAGTGCCTACCGATCCGCGGTTGATCAGAAGCCCGGCGCGCAGGAGGCCAGTTCGGCCAAAAGACCGTTGGGGACCAGCCCGATGCTGGCTCCGATCCCTGCGGCCGCGCCGTCAAAAGGCCATCGCACGGGCGCGGCGGGCGCGCGCGAATTCGGCTTGCACGAGGGTCGGCATCGCCGGTGCAAGGACGGCCGAGCCGCCCCTGAACGTCACGCGCGGGAAGCAGTTACCTGCGCCGGGGCGCAAGGCCTATCGCGGCCGGCGCTGCGGTAAAGATCCCAAGTCCGGTGATGAACATCCGGCGCTTCCCGAACATGTCTCCGGTCCGGGCGCCGGGCAGAAGGAAGCGGCCGATGGGCGGCGCATGGAGGCTTTGCACCCGGGACAGCCCTCGCCGCAGCGAAGCCGAGGTCGGGCGTGAGAGGCGGCAGGCCGGTGGTGGCAGCCGAAATATCCAGAGAAATCAATGCATGGCAGCGCAGAAGGATGACAGGGACCGCCGCGGCGCTGCAGGAAATGGCGGTGACTTCAGTTGGAGTCATGGCGATCTGCCCTGTGGCGGCGGGGATATGGCGCATATGGCATTCGTCGACTGTCCGCCGGAAAGCGGGTGCCGCTATCGTTCGGCGGCGATAAATGCCCGCCGTGCCGGCAAGGATCGCGGTGCTGCCGCGATGGCCGCGGGGGTAGCGCAGCTTCATCCCGGGGCCAACGCCGGCGCCCGGCGTTTCGTGATCGTCCCTCTGGCGGGGCAATTGGGGAACCTTGGGGAATTGTTCGGAGGGGCACCGATTCGTCCGACGCGCGGCCGGTCGCCGACCGGTGCAGAGGGCGACTGAAGGGACCCCCGACTCCGTGCAAGTGGATCGGACGCGCGATGCTCCGGGGGGCGTCGGCCCCCGCGCGGCACCCCCGGTATCCGCGCGGGCAATCCGGACCGGGCGGCGCGCGGCGGGTGGTGCGCGCCGCCCGCCGCGGTGGAGACGCGACGGCGAAATTTAGTAGCCGCGATTGGCATCGCCCACATCGGGGGCGGTGCCGGTGGTTTCGAAGGCGAGGATGCTGTCGGCCACCACGGCCGCCCCGGTGGCCGGGTCGATACAGGAGGCGATATGCGCGGTGACGCGGATGCGGGGTGATGCCAGAACGGGTGATCGGCCGGCAGCGGCTCGGTCCGGAAGACATCCAGCGTGGCACCAGACAACTGGCCCCGGTCCAGCGCCGCGATCAGGTCGGCTTCGACCAGATGGCCGCCGCGGCCGGCGTTGAGGACGGCGGCCCCACGGGGCAGGCGGGCGAACAAATCTTCGTTCAGGATATCGCGCGTCCGGTCGGTCAGGGGCAGAAGGCAGACCAGAATCTCGGCTCCTGATACGAAATCCCGCAACCCGGCGTCGCCATGAAAGACGGTCACGCCGTCGATGTCATGGGGGGTGCGCGACCAGCCGGCAGTGTTGAAGCCGAGGGCCGCGAGCGTCTGCGCGCAGGCCGCGCCGATGCGACCGAGACCCATGATGCCGACGCGGCGCCCGCCCGCAACCGGCGTGACAAGCTGCGTCCATTCGGCCCGGCCCTGCCGGGCGTCGGTGGTCATCAGGTCGCGGTGATGGGCCAGCACATGCAGCGCCACATATTCCCGCAGGCGCTGCACCGTCATGGCGCATGGGCCGGGAGCCTTAAAAGCTGCGGGCGCCATATTTCGACGCCGCGCCGACCCGGGCGGCATGGGCGGCATCGCCGATATGCGGGATGATGGCGCGGC
This sequence comes from Rhodobacter sp., assembly GCA_039808125.1. Classification (GTDB taxonomy): domain Bacteria; phylum Pseudomonadota; class Alphaproteobacteria; order Rhodobacterales; family Rhodobacteraceae; genus Pseudogemmobacter. The sequence goes on from JBDHSO010000139.1 coordinate 3,031, forward strand.
TGCAGCCGATATCCCACATCTGCCGGATCGCAATGGTCTCTGACCTCGGCACCCTGGCACATATTCTGGCGCCGAACCAGCGGCGGCGCCAGACCGGTGGCCAGCGTGCCGATGGCGGTGGAGATTGCCGCGCTGGCGACCGTCAGGATCAGGCTGACATGCAGCGCCTGGCCGATGTTGCGGTTGTCGAAAACCGCGCCATGCCAGCGCGGCAAAAAGCCCTTCCAGACCACGGTCGACTTGGCGTCGTTGAAGGATAAGACGATCAGTACCACGATGGGCAGGAACATGAAGAGATAGACCGCCTGCGTCATCCAGCCGGAAATCCCGTGCCGAAAGGTGCGGCGCAGCCATCCGGGCTTTCCCGGGGCGGCGGATGCGCGGGCTGCGGTCATCTCGCCCCCTCGATCCGGGTAAGCGCCCGCATGCAAAGCAGGATGCCGAGGCCGGCGAAGGCCAGCATCAGCATCGACACCGCCGCGCCGGGCGGGATGTTGCGGAATTCAAGGAACAGCCAGACGATCAGCTTGTCCGGGATCACCGGCTCGCCGCCGCCCGGCAGGACCGGGATGGCGAACGCCCCATCCAGGGTGCGAAGACGAAGAGCGCCGTCACCAGCACGCCGGGCAGCGACAGAAGCAGGGTGATGCGCCAGAAGGGCGCGGCCGGGCCGGCGCCCGCCTCGACCAGCCGGCGGTCGATGGGGGGCTGCGCGGCATGGATCGGGAACACCGCCAGCGGCAGGAAGGCATGGACCATCCCCACCATGGTTGCGCCGAAGGCGCCCGGCATTCCGACCGGCGCTTCGATCAGGCCAAGGGCCATGGCGCTCTGGTTGACCAGCCCGCCGCGCGCCAGCAGCACGAACCCAGGCCGAGATGCGGATCACGAAGTTGATCCGGAACGTGATCAGCCTCATGACCATCAGCACCGGCCCCCGGGACCCGGCCCGGAAGGCGATGAAACAGGCCACCGGATAGCCCGGCAGCAGCCTTGGCACCATGGTGGCCGCCGCCAGCTTGAACGAGTTCACGAAGACCGGCAGATAGTTGCTTTCGAGCAGCGCGCGGTAGTTGTCGAGGCTGAACCCCGGCACCATGCCGCCATGGGCATCGCGCCCGGCAAAGCTGTAGTCCGCCACCACGCAAACCGGGATCAGCACGAAAACCACCGGCCGCAGGGCCGACGACGCCGGCATCGCCGTCGTGACCAGCCGGTCGCGGGTCGCACGCCGCATCAGACCGATTTCCGCAAGGAGGACACCGAGGTCCCGCTCATCAGGCCCTGCATCGGGCTGATGGTCAGATGTTCGCGCATCAGCGCCTTGGTGCTGGCGGCGTCGCAGCGGCGGATCGCCTCGAACATCGCGCGATCGCCGTCCATCTCATCATGGGCCGGCGTGACCGGAACGTGCGACAGATAGAGGCTGCGGACCGACAGGCCGGACAGGAACGACTGATATTGCGCGGCGAAGCTGTTGTCCGGGGCGGCGGCGATCAGGCAGTGAAACGCCTCATCCGCGTTCAGGTGTGAGCGCACATCGTTCAGATGATCCGCGAGTTCGGCCTCCAGCCGGGCGGGAAAGGCCTCGATATCCTTTCCGTTGCGGCGTTCGGCGGCAAAACCTTCGATCTCGCGCCGGATCTCGAAGGCGCGGAACAGGTCGAGCGGCGAGGTTTCGGCGATGAAACAGCCCCGCCGCCCGCGCGAGACGACAAGCCCTTCCTGTTCCAGCCGGAGGATGGATTCGCGCCGCGGTGTGCGGCCGATGCCCGGTTGCCCCGTCAGTTCGCGGTCGTCGATGATGGCGCCGGGGGCGAGATCGGTGCCCATGATCCGCTGGTGCAAAATGGCGTGGGCCTCGTCGCTTTTGCGCTTGATCGCCGGCCGACGCCCATTTCAACATATCGAGAGCATTTTGAGGGCGCGAAACCGGGCAAATCCCACGCGTCGCCTTCGGGAAGGACGCATATGCACCCTCTGCCCTGGCCGCGCGATCAGTGGATCGTCCGCAAACCCGCCGTGAGGGATGCCCGTGGCATGGTTGCGGCCCAGCATGTCCTGGCTGCCGAAGCCGGGGCCACGCTGCTGCGGCAGGGCGGCAATGCGGTGGATGCCGCCGTGGCGACGGCGCTGGCGCTGGCGGCGGTCGAGCCCTGGATGTGCGGTCTGGGTGGCAGCGGCTTCATGGTGATCTGGCTGGCCCGCGAACAGCGCGCCGTGGCGCTGGATTTCCAGGGCGTGCTGCCCCGGGCGCTGAGCGCCGCGGATTACCCCGTGGACCCGGATCTGCCGCCGACACTGATGGGCTTTCCGGCGGTCAAGGACTGGCGCAACACCCGCGGCGCTTCGGCGGCGACCCTGCCCGGCGCGGTGGCGGGCCTGTCCCACGCCGCGCAAGCCCATGGCCGTCAGGGCTTTGGCGCGGCGCTGGCCCCGGCGATCGCGCTGGCGGAGACCGGCATTGCGGCAAGCTGGTACACCACGCTTCTGATCGCGACCGAGGCCGAGGTGATCTCGACCGATCCGGTCAGTTCCGCGATCTACATGCCGCAGGGCCGCCCCTTGCAGCCCGGCGCGCGGATGTTCATCCCGCAACTGGCCGGGACGCTGCGCCGGCTGCGCGATCATGGCGCGCGGGATTTCTACCACGGCCGGATCGGCGAAAGCCTGGTCGCCGACCTGCGCGCCGGCGGCAGCCGGATCACAATGCAGGATCTGGCCGGCTATGAGGTGATCGAGACACCGGCGATGCGCGCGACCCATCGCGGCGCGGCGCTATATACCGCCGGGCCACAAAGCGGCGGGCAGCGGCTGGGCGACATGCTGGCCCATGTGGCGGGCGCGCTGCCGGTGCCGCCCGCAAGGCCCACGCCCGAAAGCTGGCTCGTCTATGCCGATGCGCTCGAGGCCGCCTGGCGCGCGCATCGCATCAAGAACGGCACGCTGGCCGAGACGGGCGCGCATACCTCGTCGCTGTCGGCGGCGGATGCCGAGGGCAACATGGTGGCGATGACCTATACGATCCTCGACCATTTCGGCTGTGGCGTGACCCTGCCGGGCACCGGCATCATCATGAACAACGGTGTCAGCTATTTCGACCCGCGCCCCGGTCTGAACACGACCATGGAAGGCGGCAAGCGCATCAACAGTTCCAACATGTGCCCGACGGTTGCCGTGCGCGACGGGCAGGCGGTGTTCGCCATCGGCGCCTCGGGCGGCGATCTGATCATGCCGGCGGTGGCGCAGGTTGCGGCGCTGATGCTGGATTTCGGCATGACGCTGGAGGAGGCGCTGCATTCCCCCCGGCTTGACGCCTCGCATCGCGGATCGGTCCGTGCCGATCCCCGGCTGGGGCCGGCCGTGCTGGAGCGTCTCGGCACGAAATACCGGCTGGAGATCGCGCCGAACGACGTGGGTCCGAAGCTCTACGCCTTTCCGAGCGGCGTCGCGCGGGAGGAGGGGGGGCTTTCGGGGCTGAGCGATCCCTACCAGCCCGATGCCAATGCCCGCGGTCAGGGCTGAGGCGGCGAAAGCCCGCGGATTCCGCGCGCCCGGGGTGCGGCGCTACAGCGCCTCGACCGAATAGTCCGGCGATCCGTTCCAGACCAGATTCCACCGCGCGCCCGGGCGGACGTTCTGGATGATGGCCGGATCGAAGGCCACCAGGCAGCGCCCGCCGGGATGGCGCACCGAGGGGTAGAGCAGGCCGCGATGGCCCGCCCGGCGCAGGTCCAGCGCCAGCGCCTGACCCCGGACATAGCCCACGGCGGGATCGGGATCGAGCGCGGGATGCGCCGGTTCATCGGCCAGGTCGGGGAAATCGCCGATGAAATCCGCCAGGATCTCGACATAGCGCGCCGCGTCGCGGAAGATGCCGATGAAGGCCAGTTCCCGCGTGCGGTGGAACCCGACTTCGGCCGCCGAGGTGATCGTGTCATAGCTGCAATACCAGGCGCCGCGGTCACCGCCGTTGAAGCGGTTGCCGGTTGCCCGGGTATAGGTGAAGGCGGCGTTGATGTGGCTTTGGCCATAGACCGCCAGATCGTTCGCGCGCCGGGCGAAGGCCAGTTCGCGGCGGTCGAGGCCGGCCAGACCCTCGCGCTCGGCCATGAGGCGGGCGCTGGTCTCGCCTTCCAGTTCGGCAAGGATCGCCGCTTCCGCATCGCTGTCGACCAGCCCGCGCAGCACCGGCGGCCGATGATGGGTATCGGCGATGAGCCGGACCAGCCCGCGGTCCCGGACCTGGGTGATCTTCACGCGCCGCCCCGGACCGCATCGACATAGGCCCGCACCCGCAGGATCTTGGGCAGGCCGCCGGCGATCATCGCGTCGAGCGGCCGCTGGCCGTCGAATTCCGGCCCGCGATTGGCGGATTTGACCCAGCGGGAGGCGACGGGTGTGCTGAAGAACAGTTCCAGCGACTTGTAAAGGCCGACAAGGCCGCTCAGCCGCAGTATCTGGTCGCGGGTCAGCGTGCCGGCATAGCCGGGGCGCCGCGCCCGTTTCCAGGTGCTTTCCGACATGTCGACCAGCGCCGCCGCCTCGGTGCCGGTCAGCGCCCAGGCCTCGGCAATGCGTCCGAATGCCTTCAGCGCGACGGATTGCACGTCGGGCTGCGGGCTTTCCCTGATAGCGCTTTCCATCCGATCCTCCTGCCGCTTTGGTAAAGATAGGATCATATGGCCTGATGATCAAGTCCATATGATCCAATTGCCGGTGATCGAAAGGCTGGATTTTTCGCGGCAGACGGGCGATGGAGGGGCGGCGCGGTGCCGGAGAGGCGGGGCAGACCCGCGTGGGAGAGAACATGCGGATCACCAACCGGACCTATGCCGATCTGTCGGTCGGCGATGTCAGCGAGATCAGGCGCCTCGTGACGGCAGACGATCTTTACGTCTTTGCGGCGGCCTCGGGGAACTACAACCCGATGCATCTGACCGACAGCGATCTCGACGGCGACGGGCAGGTGGAGCGGATCGCGCCGGGCACGTTCGTGGCCTCGCTGCTTTCGGCGGTGCTGGGGATGCGGCTGCCTGGGCCGGGAACCTTCTACCGCCGGCAGGTGCTGGATTTTCACGCGCGCGCGCATGCGGGGGAAGAGTTGATCTGCCGCGTCGAGGTGCTGGAAAAGCTGCCCGGCGGCGTGGTGCGGCTGTCGACCGAGGTGCGGCGCGCCGAGGGCGGCCTCGTGATCCTGACCGGCGAGGCCGAGGTCGAGGCGCCGGCGGTGCCCTTCGACCGCGAGGATGTCGAGATGCCGGGGCTGATCGTGCAGCGCCACCGCCATTTCGAGGCGCTGCTCGACCGCGCCCGCCCGCTGCCGGCGCTGCCGACGGCCGTGGTCTGCCCAGACGACGTGCGTTCGCTGGAGGGCGCGCTGCTGGCGGCGCGGGAAGGCCTGATCGCGCCGATCCTGATCGGCCACGCGGCGGCCATCCGGGCGGTGGCGGCCGAAGAGGGCGAGGATCTGGCCGGGGTCGAGGTGATCGACGTGCCCGGACCCGATCACGAGGCGTCGGCGCGGGCCTGCGCGCTGGTGCACGAAGGCCGGGTTGCGGCGGTGATGAAGGGGCATCTGCACACCGACGACCTGCTCAGGCCGATGCTCGACAAGGCCACCGGCCTGCGCATCGGTCGCCGATTCACCCATGTCTTCGTCATGGATGTGCCCGGGCGGCCGGAGCCGATCCTCGTCTCGGATGCCGCGGTCAACATCGCGCCCGACCTCGCCGCCAAGGTCGACATCTGCCAGAATGCCATCGACCTGGCGCTTTCGCTCGGGATGGATCCGCGGGTGGGCGTCCTGTCGGCGGTCGAGACGGTGAATGCCGCGATCCAGTCCTCGATCGACGCGGCGCTGCTGTCGAAGATGGCCGACCGCGGTCAGATCACCGGCGGCCAGGTCGAGGGGCCGCTGGCCATGGACAATGCCGTCGACCTCGGGGCCGCGCGGACCAAGGGGCTGAAGGGCAATGTCGCGGGGCGGGCGAACATCCTGGTGGTGCCGGGCATCGATTCCGGCAACATGCTGGCCAAGCAACTGGCATTCATCAGCCATGCCGAGGGCGCCGGGCTGGTCCTGGGCGCCCGGGTGCCGGTCATCCTGAACAGCCGGTCCGACAGCGCGATGTCGCGGCTGGCCTCCTGCGCCGTGGCGGCGATCCATCATTTCAAGGGGGGCGCGGCATGACGCGGGCGGTTCTGACGCTGAATGCGGGGTCTTCGTCGCTGAAGGTGGCGCTGTTTCCCGAGGCGGGGGATGCGCCGCTGGCGGCCGGGATCGCAGACCGGATCGGCCCCGAGGGCGTGCTGAAACTTGCCGACGGGGCGGGTGCGCCGATCGCGGCGGCCGGCGATCTCACCGGCCACGAAGGCGCCATGGCGGCGGTGATCGCGGCCTTCCGCCGGCGCTGGCCCGGGCTTGACCTGCTGTCCATCGGGCATCGGGTGGTGCATGGCGGCCCCGACCGGCAGGCGCCCGTTCCGGTGGATGCGGGGCTCCTGGCGGATCTGGAGCGGCTGTCGCCCTTTGCGCCGCTGCACCAGCCGCACAATCTTGCCGGCATCCGCGCCGCGATGGCGGCCTTTCCCGGCGTGCCGCAGGTGGCCTGTTTCGACACCGCCTTTCACCGTGGCCACACCTTCGTGCACGACACCTACGGGCTGCCCCGCGCGTTTTATGACGAGGGCGTGCGGCGCTACGGCTTTCACGGGCTGAGCTATCAGTCGATCACGGGCGAGCTGGCGCTGCGCGAGCCTGCGCTGGCCGCAGGCCGGGTGGTGGTCGCGCATCTGGGCAACGGCGCCTCGATGTGCGCGATCTCGGCCGGCCGTTCGGTGGCGTCGACCATGGGATTTTCCCCGCTGGACGGGCTGCCGATGGGCACGCGCACGGGCCAGATCGATCCCGGCGTGCTGCTCTATCTGATGGAGCAGAAGGGCATGGCGGCGGCAGAGATCGCCGAACTGCTCTATCGCCGGTCGGGATTTCTCGGCATGTCCGGCCTGTCGAACGACATGCGCACGCTCGAAGCTGCCGGCACGCCCGCGGCCGAGGAGGCCATCGGTTATTTCATCAGCCGTTGCCAGCGCGAGACCGCCGCCCTGGCCGCCGACATGGGAGGGATCGATGCGCTGGTGTTCTGCGGTGGCATCGGCGAGAATTCGCGCCGCATCCGGGCGGGGGTGGTGCAGGGGCTGGAATGGATGGGCCTTGGCCTCGACCCGGCACGCAACGCCGCCAATGCCCGCCGCATCTCGCCCGAGGATGCGAAAATCCCGGTGCTTGTCATCCCGACCAATGAGGAACTGGTGATCGCCCGCGCGGCGCGGTCGGCCGTAGGGCTGGGCTGAAGGGGGACGGCGGGGCGGGCCGCGGCGGTCAGCCCCGCGCCCGGCGCCGGGCGGCAACCGCCGCGGCGGCTTCGGGTTGCGGCAGCGGTCGCGGCGCGGGCAGGGGCCGGTCGCGCCGCAGACGGGCGAGGCCGAAAAGCGGAAAAAGAGCCAGCGCGACCCCGGCCGAGATCAG
>JBDHSO010000140.1:0-10547 GCA_039808125.1 Rhodobacter sp.
GTCGCCCAGCGTCCGTCTGATCAAGATCGCCTCCGTTTTCGATCTTGAACCAGATGTCAGGACATCAGGAAATCCCCCAAATGAAGACGCCATCTAGGAGGTCCCGCGTGCGAGCGCCGGTGGCCGTGCATACTGGGCCATCTCGGCCGCGAGCACGACGCGGCTGCGGCCGGCGGCCTTGGCCGCATAAAGGGCGGCATCCGATTGCGCCAGCACCTGCGAGGGGTCGGGCCGCAGATTGGCCGGCACGGTCGTCACGCCCACGCTGGCCGAGACCGAGGCCGTTCCCCCCTGGATCATCCGCACCGGCCGCTGCGCCCCGGCGATGATCGTCTCGCCCAGGGCCCGCAGGCGCGTGGGGCCTGCGCTGCCGGGCAGGATCGCCACGAATTCGTCCCCCCCCACCCGGGCGATGCAATCGCCGGAGGCCATCGCACCGCGCAGGACACCGGCGATATGCTTCAGCACCTTGTCGCCGGCGGCATGGCCGAGGGTATCGTTCACCTCCTTGAACCGGTCGAGGTCGATGTGCAGCAGCGCGAAGGGCTGGCCCTCGCGGCAAAGGCGCGCCAGGAAGCTGTCGCAGGCGCGGCGGTTGCGCAACCCGGTCAGCGGGTCGGTCAGCGCCTCTTCCTCGGCCTGAAGCCGCGCGCCGTCGAGCCGTTCGGACAGCGCCCGCACCTCGCCCATGACGACGGCATTGGCCTCGGCCAGGTAAAGCAGTTCCATCGTCATGTCCGTGGCGGCGAAATCGGCGTCGGTCAGATGCAGCAGCCCCACCGCCGGCACGATGTCGACGCCGAAAGACAGGTTCATCAGGAACCCTTCGCCCCCGGCCAGCGGCATGGCCAGGCCGCGCATCCGCAACGGCGGCACCTCGGCCGCTCCGCCGCGCAGCATCAGATGCAGTTTCTGCCCGGCCTTCGCCGTCAGACCCGCCGCATTGCCGATCCGGTTCGGCCCGCGCACCTCGAACAGCGCAAAGAGCGAGCGGCCGATCAGCCGGCCGCGCGTGAACAGCCGCTGCAGCGTCGGCCCCGCCTGCCGCACCCGGCCGGTGGGCGACAGGACCAGATGCATCGGCATCAACTGCGCCAGCGCCGCGGAATCGAGCTGTACCCCCGCCGTCTTGCGCGCGCGCCTGCCTGCCGCCGCCCCTGCCATGGTCAGCGCGCCACCAGGTTGAAACTCTGCCCCGCGGAAAAGCTGGCCTCCGCCAGGCGGATGGTCAGCGCGGCACGGGCGCGGCCGGGCGGCTCGACCTCGATCACCACCAATGCGCCGTAATCGTCGGCCATCGCGCTGAGCACGCCAAGAAGGACATGCGCAAGTTCCGGCACCTCCACCCGGCTGGACAGCCGGTATTCGCCCGGCGCGCGTTCGGTCAGCGTCAGGCGGGGAAAGTCGAGATCGGGCAGCGCCAGCCGCGCCCGGTCGGGCAGTTCCTCCAGCGACAGCAGGAATTCCGGGAATGTCGCGCCGCCAAAACGCAAAAGCCGCCGCGGTGCCGCCGCGGGGTTCCGGGTCACGATATAGGTGCCCACATCCTCCAGCATGGCATCGGGCGCGCGTTCCAGCACCTTTGCCGCCGCGGCGAGGACCTTGCGGAAGATCAGCGCGTCATAGGGCAGCAGCGGTTCGAATCCCGGCGCCATGATGCCGGCGCGTGCCATGACCTGTGCCCAGGCAGGCAGGCCGAAGGTCGAGCCGACATAGCCCTGAAACGCACGCAGAAAGAGACCGTACATGAGGCAACCTTGACCCGATTCACTGGCACATTAGACGCCAAGGGTTAACGAACCCTCCTCGCCATGCAACCGGGAATTGCATCAGAAATCGGTAGGTGCCCCGCCTTCCTGTTTTCTGCGCGCGACAAATCGCTGCAGTTCCTCCAGATGGTCGCCATTCATCTCCGGCGGCTCGAAATCGGCGAGGATCTGCTTGTAGATCCGATGCGCGCGCTCGGCGGTCCAGACCGCGCCATCGGCCTTCCAGGCCTCGTAATTGCGCCAGTCGCTGACGAAGGGCGCATAGAAGGCGGTCTGATAGCGGGCCTGGGTATGCGCGCAGCCGAAGAAATGCCCGTTCGGCCCCACCTCGCGGACCGCATCCAGCGCGATGTCGTCCTCGGTCGAGGCGAAGGTCGCCTCCTCGAAATAGCGCTGGATCATCTGCAGGACCTCGCAGTCCATGACGAATTTCTCGGGGCTGGCGATCAGGCCGCCCTCCAGCCAGCCGGCCGCGTGATAGACCATGTTGGTGCGCGACTGCACCGCCGACCACAGGCTGTTCGAGGTTTCCCACATCGACTGGCCGTCGGGCACATTGGCCGCGCAGACGCCCGAGGCGCGCATCGGCACGCCGTAGAACCGCACGAGTTGCCCCGTCATCTGCGTGGCCCGCATGTATTCCGGCGTGCCGAAGGCCGGGGCGCCCGATTTCATGTCGACGTTCGAGGTGAAGGTTCCGATCGCCACCGGACAGCCGGGATTGATGTATTGCAGAAGCGCCACCGCCGCCAGCGCCTCGGCGATCGACAGCGTGACCGCGCCCGCCATCGTCACCGGCGCCATGGCCCCGGCCAGCGTGAAGGGTGTCACCACCACCGGCTGGCCGCGCCGGGCCAGCCGCATCGCACCGTCCAGCATGGGAAAATCGTGCTTCAGCGGGCTGACCGAATTGATGTTGGTGTACATCCGCGGCCGGGCGTCGAACTCCTCATGGCTGAGGCCGCCGGCGATGCGCACCATCTCCATCACATCCTCGACCCGCTCGGCGCCCAGCGAATAGGCGTGGCAAACCTTGTCGGTCAGGACGAGCTTTTCATAGAGACAGTCGAGATGGCGGACCGAGGCATGGATGTCGATCGGTTCCACCGGATAGCCGCCGGCGACGTGGATGCAGTTGAAATACTGCGTCAGCTTGACGAATTCGCGAAAGGTCTCGAAATCGCCCGACCGCTTGCCGCGCTCCAGATCCCAGGCGTTGGGCGGCGAGGAGACGTTGACGAAGACCATGTGCTTGCCGCCGAGGACGATCTCGCGCGCGGGGTTCCGCGGCGTGATGGTGAACTCTGCCGGCGCATGCGCCAGCATCTCCATCACGAAATCCTCGTCCATCCGCACATTGGTGCCGCTGATCCGGCAGCCCGCCTGTTTCAGGATCGCCACCGCCTCGGGGTTCAGGAATTCGATCCCGATGTCGGAGAGGATCTTCATCGCGGCCTTGTGCAGCCGCAGCACGCCCTCTTCGTCAAGCGGTTCGATCGGCCGGTCGGGGTTGACGGGAATGCGCCAGGGCATCTGGTCGATGACATGTCCGGTCCGCGCCTTCATCCCCGCACGCCCGCCGGCGCGGCGCTTGCGCCCCGTGTCCTCGTCCATCATGTCCCCCTCGCTGAGCCTCCGGTGCAGAATGGCCTGCGCCGGCAGCAAGAGAGACGGGAAACGCGACGCAAATGGGTCGTTTTCAGGCGATGATCGGGGATTCCCTTGCCGAGATCCCGTCCAGCCAGCCCGGGAGGCCGCCGATATCGTCCAGAACCACATCGGCATCCGGCGCCAGATCGGCGGCCCCGGCGATGCCGGTCAGCACCGCCACGGTGCGCATGCCCGCGGCGCGGCCCGCGACCAGATCGTGGCGGCTGTCGCCCACCATGGCCACCCGCCCCGGCGCGAGGCCCGTCGCCCGCGCGAAAGCCGCGCACATGCCGGGCCCGGGCTTGGCGCCATAGCCGGAATCGTAGCCCGCCACGAAATCGACCATATCGGTCAGCCCGTGCGCCGCCAGATGCGCCCGGGCCGGCACCTCGGAATCATTGGTGGCGATGCCGAGTTTCAGCCCCCGCGCCCGCAGGGCGGCAAAAAGCGGCACCAGCGGCACCGCCTCGGCCATGGCGGCATTGGCGGCCGCAGCGTTGATCTCGGCCGCAAGCTCGTCGCGGCCGCGGCCGGGCAGATGCGGCAGCAGCGCGCCCGCGATCTCCTGCGAGGTCGCGGCGATCACCACGCTGTCGGGAAGAAAGCTGCCCGTCTCGGGCAGATAGCCGATGGCCCGGGCCATGGCGGCACCATGCCCGGGATCGCGAGCCAGGCCGCCGAGGAACGAGGCCGCCCAGCCGCCCCAGCTGCGGCGAAAGTCAAAAAGCGTGCCATCCTTGTCGAAGACGATTCCGTCGATCATGCGCTGTTCCTTTTTCCGCCGCGCCACTGTCGCCGGACGGGCGGCGAAAGACAATCAGGTCCAGTGCGGGGTATCGCCCCCCGGCAGGGCCGCCCGCAGGGCAAGCACCGCCTCGGGCCGAAGCCCCGCCTCGGCGGCGAAGGCCAGGACGCGGCTGTCCTCGGCCAGTAGAAAATCGACAACCCCCGCCAGCAGATGCGGATCATCGGCCCCCGCGCGCAAGGCCTCGGCGTCAAGGCCGGTCTGCGCCAGGAAAGGCAGCAGCAGATCCTCGTCCGCCGCCAGGAAGGCAAGTGCCCGGATCGCAAGGATCTGCGCGGATTCCTGCTTGAACATGGCGTTTCCCCCGGAATAGTGCAAAAACTCTGAACCAGTTCTCACATGTTCCCGTGTATGCTGGTCCCGACCCGGGGTTGGAAAGGATTCTTTAACCTTCGAGGTCGCAGAGTTAATTACGGCTTTCTGTTTCAGTTCGGACCCGGTTCTCATGCACGGATGCATCCTGATTGTGGACGGAACGGCAACGAACCGGATCGTTCTGAAGGTCAAGATCAGCGATTCCTTCTACCGGCCGATCCTCGCGGCGGACGGGGAGAGCGCGTTGCGCCTGGCACGCAGCGAAGCGCCCGACCTGATCCTGCTGTCGCTCTCGCTGCCCGACCGGACCGGGCCGGAGATGCTGGCGGCGCTGCGCGGCGACCGGCTGACCCGCGGCATCCCGGTCATCGCGCTGGCCGATCATTGCGACCGGACGGGGCGTCTTGTGGCGCTGACGGCGGGGGCGGACGACGTGATGACCCGGCCGCTGGACGACACGCGGCTGATGGCGCGGATTCGCAACCTGCTGCGCATGGGCGACGACGGCGGCCTTGCCGCCTCGGCCTGGGGGCAGAGCGGCGATTCGGTCATGGGCCTGGCCGAACCGCAGATCGGGTTCGATCATGCTGGCGAGATCGCGCTGGTGGCCACCCGGCCCGAGGAGGCGCTGAGCTGGAAGCGCCAGTTGCAGGCGCGGATGCGCGACCGGCTGTCCGTCATGGGGCGCGATCAGGCGATGGCGCTGCCCGCAAGCAATGCGCCGGATGTCTTCGTGATCGACGCCAATCTCGACGGGCCGCAGGGCGGCCTGCGGCTGATGTCGCAACTGGTCAGCCATGCCGGCACCCGCCACAGCGTCTTTTGCCTTGTCGCGCCGGCGGGCGATCAGGGCACCGCGGCCATGGCCTTCGACCTTGGGGCGCATGACGTGATCTCCCCGGCCGAGGTTGAGGGGGAACTGCATCTGCGGCTGCGCGGCCTGCTGCGGCGCAAGCAGCGGTCCGACCGGATGCGGGCGGCGCTGGAAACCGGGCTGCGGCTCGCCGTGATCGACCCGCTGACCGGTATCTACAACCGCCGCTATGCCATGCCGCGCCTGGCCGGCATCGCGGCGCAGGCCGGGCAGGAAGGGTCGGATTTCGCAGTGATGGTCGTCGATCTCGACAGGTTCAAGGATGTGAACGACCGATACGGCCATGCCGCCGGCGATGCCGTCCTGGTGGAGGTGGCGCGCCGGCTGGCGGAAAACCTGCGGATGAACGACCTTATCGCCCGTATCGGCGGCGAGGAATTCCTCGTCGCCCTGCCCCAGACCTCGCTGGCCGAGGCCCGCCTGGTGGCCGAGCGGCTGCGCCGCGTCGTGGGAGAGCAGCCGGTCCGGCTGGCCTCGGGCGATCAGTTGCCGGTGACGGTCTCGATCGGCGTTTCGGTGGGCGAGGCCCGGAGGACCGGGGGCCAGGATGCGGCCGAGATGGTCGAACGGGCGGATCGCGCGCTGCTGAACTCGAAGACCGCGGGCCGCAATGTCGTGACCTTCAGCCGCAACGCGGCCTGAGGGCGGGCGCCGGGCGAAACCCCGGTCAGGGCCGGAGCCGCCGCCGTTTCTGCGCGGCCCGCCGGCCGGCCCCGCCCCTGCGCCGTCAGTCCCCCGCCTCGTCCGTCTTGTCCTTGTCCTTGTCCTTGCGCTTCGCGGCGCGCGCCAGAACCTCTTCCAGCCGGTCGGCAAATTCGGCCCGCGCGGCGGGGGACATGGCGGTCAGGTAATCGGCGATCACCCGGCGCCCGGTCTCCAGCCGTTCGGCATTGCGGTCGGCCATGACGCGCAGCGCGGTCTCCAGCGCCGCGGGATCGAAAGGGTCGGCCCGCAATGCGACGAGAAGCGGATCGAAATCCGCCCGCAGCGCGGCCATGCCGCGGCGGCCCAGGTCGGGATGGGCGGTGACGAAGGCCTGCCGCAGCGCCTTGCGGTCCTCGCGCGTCAGCGCGTCGCCGATCGGGCCGAGACCGAAGTCATGCTCGCCGCGCGGACCATCATGCGAACGCAGCATCGCGCCCGCGGCAAGGCCGGCGACGCCAAGGTTCAGCGCCAGCGATATGGCCAGCAGCACCTTGATCCAGGGTCGCGTGGCGGCGGGCGGGGCGGATGCGGGCGGAATATCGGTCATGGGTCAGCCCCCGGTCAGAAACAGTTCGGCCGCGGGCATCAGCTCAAGCCCGCCGGTCTCGGTCGGCATCAGCCGGTCGGCCATCAGCCCGCCCGGATCGGCATAGCCGACATAAAGGCCCAGAACCGCCGCGGCGCCAAGCCCCGCCAGGACGCCACGGCCGCCGAAAGCCTCGGCCAGCGCCTCCCAGACGCCGCGGCGCGGCGGCCGTGCGGCCGGCCTTGCCGGCAGGGGCGCGGCCTGCGGCTTCGGTTGCAGCGACAAGGCATCGGCCAGCACCCGCGCCATCAGCGCGTCGGAGGGTACGGCCGGCGCGGCCGCCGCCCTGGTCAGCAGGCGGTCGAGGTCGAAATCGTCGCGATCATCGCTCATCCCTCTCACTCCCCTTCAAATCCCAGCGCCGCACGGCGGTCGCTCAGGGCGGCGGCGAGTGCCCGCTTGCCGCGCGCGGTCAGGCTTTCCACCGCCTCGACCCCGACGCCCAGAATCTCGGCGATCTCGGGGTTGGGCAAGCCTTCGATATGCCGCAGCACCACCGCTTCGCGCTGGCGTTCGGGCAATGTCGCCAGCGCGGCCTGCAAGGCATCCATCCGATTGGCCGCGATCAGCCGCGCCTCGGCGCCGGGGGAATCGTCCACCGGCTCCGGCGCATCCTCTGCCGGCGGGCCGCCGCGGCGCCGGCGGGCGCGCAGCCGGTCGGTCGCAAGATTGGTCGCCACGCGATAGACCCAGGTCGAGACCTTCGCCTCGCCCGGCCGCCAGCCCGGAGCCGCCCGCCACAGCCGCAGCATCGCCTCCTGCGCCACATCCTCGGCCTCGGCCCGGTCGGCCAGAAGCCGCGTCGCATAGGCCAGCACCCGCGGCACCAGCCGCAGGGTCAGCATCCGCGCCGCCTCCGGATCGCCGGCCGCATAGCGGGCGACCAGCGCGTCGTCGCAGGCAGGATCCGGCAGGTCTCGCGGCATGGTCATGGTCCGGCATGTCTAGACCGCGGGGGTGGCGGGGACCAGCCCCCGCCACCCCCCTGGCATTTCCCCGGCGGGGATCAGTCCTTGCTGTCACCACGGCGCTTGCCATGGCGGTCCTTCATCTTCTGCTGCATCGCCTCGAGTTCCGCCTTCGACAGCGCGCCATCGCCATCGGTGTCGATCCGGGCGAACATCGCGGCGCCGTCCTTGCCCTTGTCGCCGTCGCCGCGGGCTTCGGCCTCGGCGGGCGAGATCTTGCCGTCGCCGTCGGCATCCATCCGCGCGAACATCTTCTTCGCCCGCTCGCCCGCCTCATTCGCGGCGAAGGCGGCCGATTCATCGGCGCTCAGAAAGCCGTCCTTGTCGGTATCGATCGCGTCGAAACGGGCCTTGCGGATGACCAGGATCTCCTCCTGCGTCAGCTTGCCGTCCTTGTTGACGTCGATCTCGTCGAACCGCTCGATCAGCATCGCGGCCGGGCCGCGGCGGTCCTTGCCGCCGCCGTCCTTGCCGCCGCGGTCGGCCAGCGCCGCGGTCGACAGCGAGGCCACGGCAACGGCGGCGATCGCGATCAGCGAAATCGTGGTGGTCTTCTTCATCATCGGTCCTTTCGATCCTGCGGCCTGCCGGGATGCGTCCGTGCCGCTTGTGCAAGGAAAAACGTCGCAGACGCACCATTCCGTCGCGGCTTTTCGAAAATAGTTGCGACATCCCGTCCCAGGTCGAAAACCTCTCTGTAAAAAACAACAAAAAGCACCTAAGTTCCGCCTGCCGGTCAGCGCCGGTTGCTGCAAGCGATGTCGATACAGATGATCAGCCCTGCCCAATCCCTTCCCGCCGAAAATCGCCCGCTGCCGCCTGCGCTGAAGCGCGGCTGGCACCGCCGTTGCCCGAACTGCGGCGGCGGCCCGATGATGCGCAGCTTTCTCAAGGTGCGCGACGCCTGCCCCGTCTGCGGCGAGGAGTTGCACCATCACCGCGCCGATGACGGGCCGGCCTATCTGACCATCATCGTGGTGGGCCATCTGATGGCGCCGGTCATGCTGTTCCTGTTCGCCAATTTCGAGCCCGATCCGCTGATGACGGCCGCGGTCTTCTCAGTCGTCTGCGTCGGCCTGTCGCTCTTTCTGCTGCCCCGGCTGAAGGGCGCCTTCGTGGCGCTGCAATGGGCCAAGCGCATGCATGGCTTCGGCGGGCATGACGCCGCCTGAAGCGATCCGCCCGGCCGCGACGATGATCCTCGCGCGCCGCGACAGCGAGGGCGCGGTCCGGGTCCTGATGGGTCAGCGCGGGGCCGGCACGGCGTTCATGCCGTCGAAATATGTCTTTCCGGGCGGTTCGGTCGACCCCGGCGACGGGATGGACGGCGCGATGCCGCTGGCCGAGGGCTGCATCCGCCGCATGGCCGGCGCCGGCATGCCGGCCGCGGCACTGGTCGGAGCGGCCCTGCGCGAACTGGCCGAGGAAGCCGGCCTCTTTCTGCGCCCGGGCTGGCCGGCGCCCGGCGTGGCGCCGCTGCGCTTCGTCTTTCGCGCCATCACCCCCGCCGGCCGCAGCCGTCGCTTCGACGCGGCCTTCTTCCTGGCGGAAGCCGAGGCGCTGGCGGGCGATCCGGACGATTTTTCCGGTGCCGACGGCGAGCTTGCGCATCTGCACTGGATCGGCCTGGCCGAGGCGCGGGCGCTGGATCTGCCGTTCATCACCGAGGTGGTGCTGGCGGAGGTGGCAAACCTGCTTTCCGGCGGCGAGCAGCCGGGCGTCCCGTTCTTCGACAATTCCGGCCCGGTGCCCACCTTCCGGCGGATCGCCTGACGCCCGCCGCCGCGGCCTCCGGCGGGGGTATTTCGATCAAGAGGAAGGGCGAGGCGCGGCTTGCGGGCCGGGAGCGGCGCCCGGTTCGGGCAGGGTGGCGGCCGGCCCTGCGGCGGCGCGGGTTTGAACCTGACACGAGCGCATGTTAACCGGCGCTGCCCGCAGATTCGGAGCCTGACGCGGCGCCTTATGGCGCGCGCGGGGGCAAGGGGGGACCGGATGTTTCGCCTGCATGAGGAAACCGAGGCCGACTGGTGGGAGGTCGAGGCGCTTTACGACCTCTGCTTCGCGCCGGGGCGGACGGCGCTGTCCTCCTACCGGCTGCGCGACGGGGTGCCCACGGTCGCGCCACTGTGCCTGACCCTGCGCGACGAGGACGGCACGCTGGCCGGCGCCATCCGCTATTGGCCCGCGCTGGTCGGCGAGGAGGACATCCTGCTGCTGGGTCCGGTCGCGGTGCATCCCACCCACCAGGGCGAGGGGCTGGGGGCGCTGATGATCAGCGAATCGCTTGCCGAGGCGCGGCGCCTGGGTTGGGAGCGGGTGCTGCTGGTGGGCGATGCGCCCTATTACAGCCGTTTCGGCTTTCGCAAGCTCGACGGTGTGGAAATGCCGCCCCCCACCAACCCCGACCGCGTGCTGGGGCTGGAGTTGAAAGCGGGCGCCTGGAAAGGCGTGACCGGCAAGGTGGCGCGGGCGACCTGAGGCGACGCCCTCTGCGGCGGAGACGGCGACGGCCCGCTGCGCCGGCGGGATCAGGCGCCGACGGCGGCTTGCGCCGCTGCCGGCGGTCCCCATATTCTGGATCATGGACCAATCGCTGCCCGTACCCGCCCCCTTGCCCGCCGACCCCGCGCCCGAGATCGCCGCGCTGGCCGAGCGCTGGAAACGCGCGAACGGGCCGGTGATCGGGCTGTTGAACCGCCTTGGCGGCACCATCGAGACCCAGCTTTCGGTGATACCGGCGCCGGTGCGCCTGCGGATCGAGGCGGTGACGGCGCAGGCGCTGGAGGCGGCCTATGGCCTGGCGCGGCAGGGCGGGCGGCTGCCCGGCACCGGGGGCCGCGGCACGCTGGCCGCGGCGCTGGCGACCGGGGCCGCC
>JBDHSO010000141.1:0-10490 GCA_039808125.1 Rhodobacter sp.
GGGGGGGCTGCACGCGGCGCGGGATCCGCGGCCGGGGGCCGTGGCGGCGTGCGCCGCTCATCGCGGCCGGTCGGATCCCGGATCTCGCCGGTGTCTTCGGCCATCGCACCGGGGCAGCCCAGCGCCTCCAGCACATCGGCCGCCGAGCGGACCAGCACCGCCCCGTCGCGGATCAGATGGTTGCAGCCGGCCGCACGGGCATCGAAGGGATGACCGGGCACGGCCAGCACCTCCCGCCCCTGGTCGAGCGCCGAACTTGCCGTGATCAGGCTGCCGGAGCGGGCCGCGGCCTCGACCACCACCACGGCCCGGCAGAGGCCGGAGATTATGCGGTTACGCTGCGGGAAATGCCGGGTCTGCGGCGTCTGGCCGATCGGCTGTTCCGACAGGCGCAGGCCGTTGCGGCGGATATCCTCGGCAAGGCCTGCGTTTTCCTCGGGATAGACCACATCGACGCCGCCGGCCTGGACCGCCACGGTGCCGGTGGCCAGCGCCGCCATATGCGCCTCGGAATCGATGCCGCGGGCCAGGCCCGACACCACGGTGAACCCGGCCTGACCGAGTCCCCCGGCCAGTTTGCGCGCCATGCGGATGCCGAGGGAGGAAGCGTTGCGCGCGCCCACCAGCGCCACCATCGGCCGCGCCAGCAGATCGGCGCGACCCTGCAACCACAGCATGGCGGGCGCATCGGGCAGATCCATCAGCGCGGCGGGATAGAGCCTGTCGCCGAAGAACACCGGCTCGGCCCCGATCGCCCGGCCGCGCGCCAGTTCGGCCCGCGCCACGGCCTCGGGGCAGGGTTCGTAATCCGCCACCCCTGCCGCCGCGGCCACCGCGCGCAGCCCCGCCAGTGCGGCGGCCGCAGAGCCGTGTTCCGCCATCAGCCGGTGATAGGTGACGGCGCCGACCCTGCGGGAACGAATGAGGCGAAGCCCGTTCAGACGGTCTTCCTCCGTCCAGGGTGGAGTGGGGTGTGTGGGGTTCGAAAGCCGACCGTCTGCCATCGTCGCCTCGCCTCATTCGCGACTCGCACCATGCCCTGCCAGTGGTTAACAGAGTCTGAATCCGGCCGGAGATTCCCCACCGGACCGGCCAGCCGGCACCGTTTTCCACTGGGTCCATCCAAGCGCGGGATCTGGCCCTACCCGGCACGATTGAAAATCCCGCGATCTTTGATCAAAATACAGCGCAAAGGGGCGCCCTGCCCCGGTCAGATGGAGCATGTCATGAACAACGCCGAAGTCGCCAAACGCCGGGACGATGCCGTCTCGCGCGGGGTCGGGATGACCACGCAGATCTACGCCGACCGCGCGCTGAATTCCGAGGTCTGGGATATCGAGGGCAACCGCTACATCGACTTCGCCGCCGGCATCGCCGTGGTCAATACCGGGCATCGCCACCCCAAGGTCATGGCCGCGGTGAAGGAACAGCTCGACCGTTTCACCCATACCTGCCACCAGGTCCTGCCCTATGAAAACTACATCCGCCTGGCCGAACGACTGAACGAGAAAGTGCCGGGCGACTGGAAGAAGAAGACGATCTTCGCCACCACCGGCGCGGAAGCCGTTGAAAACGCGATCAAGATCGCCCGCGTCGCCACCGGGCGCAACGCCATCATCGCCTTTGGCGGCGCCTTCCACGGCCGCACCTTCATGGGCATGACCCTGACCGGCAAGGTCGAGCCCTACAAGAAGGGCTTCGGCGCGATGATGCCCGACGTCTTCCACGTGCCCTATCCGCAGGACGTGCATCAGATCACCACCGCGCAGGCGATGGAGGGCATCTCCAAGCTCTTCAAGGCCGATGTCGATCCCGCGCGCGTCGCCGCCATCATCTTCGAACCCGTGCAGGGCGAAGGCGGCTTCTATCCGGCACCAACCGATCTGGTCCGCGCGATCCGCAAGCTTTGCGACGAGCACGGCATCGTGATGATCGCCGACGAGGTGCAGACCGGCTTTGCCCGGACCGGCAATCTTTTTGCGATGGAGGCCCATGGCGTGGCCGCCGACATCACCTGCATGGCCAAGGGCCTGGGCGGCGGGCTGCCGATCTCTGCCGTCACCGGCCGCGCCGATCTGATGGACGCCAGCCAGCCCGGCGGCCTGGGCGGCACCTATGCCGGCAACCCGCTGGGCGTCGCGGCGGCGAATGCCGTTCTCGACGTGATCGAGGAAGAGGATCTCTGTGCCCGCGCCAATGAACTGGGCAGCCGGCTGAAGCAGAAGCTGGAAGCGATTCGTGCCGTCACCCCGGAAATCGTCGACATCCGCGGCCCGGGCTT
The DNA here is from genome assembly GCA_039808125.1 of Rhodobacter sp. Lineage (GTDB taxonomy): Bacteria > Pseudomonadota > Alphaproteobacteria > Rhodobacterales > Rhodobacteraceae > Pseudogemmobacter. The sequence continues at coordinate 2,282 of JBDHSO010000141.1, forward strand.
CATGGTCGCAGTGGAATTCGCCAAGCCCGGCTCGGGCGAACCCGATGCCGGCATGACCGGCCGCGTCCGGGTCGAGGCGCTGAAGCGGGGGCTCATTCTGCTGACCTGCGGCGTCTATGGCAACGTGATCCGCTTCCTGGCGCCGATCACCATTCCCGACGCCCATTTCGCCGAAGCCATGGGCATTCTGGAAGAATCGGTGGCGGCAGCCCGCCAAGGCTGAGATTCCGGATTTGACGCCGGCCGCGGGAAAGTGGAACCTTTTCGCACGGGCGGCGTTCCATTCTGGTGCTGAACCCCGAGAGGACAAGACGAAATGAAAATCATCGCACTTCCCCTTATCTTTGCGGCACTGGGCCTGTCGGCCTGCACCACCACCCCCGGCCAGAACACCGCACTCGGCGCGCTGGGTGGCGCGGCGGTCGGCGCGGCCGTGTCGTCGGACGGTGACGAGCTGCAAGGGGCGCTGACCGGCGCCGCCGTCGGTGCCCTTGCCGGCACGATGATGGGGCAGACGCAACAATCCGGCAAATGCTACTATGCCGACGGTCGCGGCGGCACCTATATCGCCCCCTGCTGAGGCGGCCCGGCAACGGGCTTCCACGGGGCGCTTCGGCGCACGCCATCCGCGATATCGCGAAACGTCTTGCAGGGCGGCCCTTCGGGGCCGCCCGTTCGTTTCCGCCCCGGCGGGGCTTGGCAGCGCCGCGCGGCCCGCCTAAGACCGGCGGCACCGGAACGGCGCGGGGATCGCCCTGCGGCGAAACCCGGCCGACGACGACAAGGCGCGCACGCAGAGCATGACCGACACCTTCGCCAGCCCGGCCGCCAGCCCGGCCGCGATCCGCATCGACTGCGGGCCGGTCACATTGTCCGGCCGCCGCGTGCTGGACCCGCTGGCGTTGACGCTGGCCGAGCGGCGGATCGGCATCGTCGGCCGCAACGGCTCTGGCAAGACCACGCTGCTGCGGCTGATCGCCGGGCTGGTCGCGCCGGCCTCGGGCGGGGTGCGGATGGGAGAGGTCGATCCCTTCGCCGACCGGCGCGGCGCGCTTGCGGCGGTGGGCATCCTGTTCCAGAACCCCGATCACCAGATTCTCTTTCCAACCGTCGAGGAAGAGCTGGCCTTCGGGCTGACCCAGCAGGGCCGGTCCCGGCGCGAGGCGCTGGCCGAGGCCCATCGCGCGCTGGCCGGGGCCGGGCGGGCGCATTGGGCCGGCGCCGCGGTTTCCACCCTGTCAGGCGGGCAGCGGCAGTTCCTGTGCCTGCTGTCGGTTCTGCTGATGCGTCCGCAGACCCTGCTTCTGGACGAGCCGTTCTCGGGTCTCGACCTGCCGTCGATCCGGCGGATGGAGCGGCGGCTGGCCGGGCTGTCGCAGCGGCTGATCACCATCAGCCACGATCCCGCGGCGCTCACGGATGCCGAGCGGGTGATCTGGCTGGATGCCGGCGCCGTCAGGGCTGACGGGCCGGCCGCACCGGTCCTGGCGGCGTACCGGGCCGAGATGGAACGGCTGGGGGCGGAAGATGCTGACGCTGACCTCGCCGGTTGAGACGCGCTATCACCGCTGGCCCGCCGGGACGAAGCTGGCGGCCCTCGCGGGGTTCACGCTGGTGCTGTTCAGCCTCGACGCGGCCATCGTGCCGCCGCTGGCGCTCATTGCGGTCGCCATCGCCTATCTCGCGCAGGGCAAGGACTTCGCACTGGCCGGGCTGCGGCTTCTTCGCCCGCTCTGGCCCTTCGTCGCGCTGATCCTGATCTGGCATCTCTGGCAGGGCGACCCCGGGCGCGGCGCGGCCATCGTGCTGCGCATGCTGGCCGCACTTGCGGCTGCGAACCTTGTCACCCTGACGACGCGGCTGACCGACCTTCTTGCCGTGGTCGAGCGGCTGTGCCGGCCGCTGTCGCCGATCCTGCCGCCCCGCCGGCTGGCGCTGGCCTTCGCGCTGACGATACGGTTCCTGCCCGCCATGGCCCTGCATCTGTCGCATCTGCGCGAGGCCTGGGCCGCCCGCAGCCCGCGCCGGCCGGGCTGGCGGGTGCTTGTGCCGGGCGTGCTGGCTGCCATCGACGATGCCGACCACGCGGCCGAGGCCTTGCGCGCCCGGGGCGGCACCGACTAAGGATTCCGAAACGGAAGGGATATCCCATGGAACGCAGCCTGACCCATATCGCGCTTTTCGCCGCGCTGATCGCCATCCTGGGGGTGATCCCGCCGATCACGCTGGCCTTCGGCGTGCCGATCACGGCACAGTCGCTGGGGGTGATGCTGGCGGGCACAGTGCTGGGCGCGCGGCGTGGCTTTCTGGCGACGCTGCTGTTCGTGGCGCTGGTTGCGCTGGGGCTGCCGCTGCTGGCCGGGGGGCGCGGCGGGCTGGGCGTCTTCGTCTCGCCCACGGCAGGCTTCGTCGTGGGCTTTCCCTTCGCCGCGCTTGTCGCGGGCTGGGTGGTCGAACGCACCAGCCTTCCCCTGGGCCTGGCCGCCGGCGCCGGCGCGGTGATCGGCGGCATCGGCGTGCTCTATGTCTTCGGGCTGACCGGCCTCGCCATAGTCCTCGACACGACCCTGGGAGAGGCCGCATTCCTCGTTGGCGCCTTCCTGCCCGGCGATGCCATCAAGGCGGTGCTGGCGGGTTTCATCACCGTCTCGCTGGCGAAGATGCGGCCGGGTTCGGTTCTGTCGCGCAACTGACCGGCGCGCCGGCTTCAGTCTTCGGGCACGAAGACCGCCGCCGCGGCGATGCCGCCGGCCGCGGCGATGGCGGCAAGGCCGGGGCCTTGCCGCAGCGCATGAAACAGCCGCACCGCAAGGATCGCCCCCGAGGCGCCGACCGGATGGCCGCGCGCCAGCCCGCCTCCTTGGGGATTGGTGCGCGCGGGCGACAGCCCCGCGCCGGCAATGCAGGCCAGCGCCTGGGCGGCATAGGCTTCCATCACCTCGGCCTGCTCCAGATCGGCCGGCACCAGCCCCGCCGCCGCCAGCGCGGCCTCGATTGCGGCAACGGGCGCAAGGCCCGGCTCGGCCGGATCGCCGCCCCGCGTGACCGCGGCCCGAAGGCAAAGGCCGGCCCGCCCGCGCGCCAGATCGGGCGCCACCACCAGCACATAGGCCGCGCCATCGGCGGCGACGGCGGCATTGGCGGCGGTGATCGTGCCCGCCAGCGCCGGCGCCCGTGCGGCCAGCGCCGGGGTCAGCGCGCGGGTGAACCCGTCGCGCGTCCGGCCAAGAACCGGCACGATTTCGGGAAATTCGGCCGTCCGCGCCCGCGCATGGCTTTCGACCGCAAGCGCATCCTGCGCCGCGCGGGAAATCCCCAGCCGCGCCGCCAGCCGGTCGGCCGCAAGGGCCATCGGCGGGTCGCGGTCGGGCCAGGGGGTGAACGGCGCCTGATCATAGGGCACCGGCGGTCCGCCCGCCGGATCCGGGGCCGCGCGCAGCGGGCGGCGCGAATAGCTTTCCGCCCCGCCCGCGATCACCACCCGGTGCCGACCGGCCTCTACCAACGCCACGGCCAGCGCGATGGCATCGAGCCCGCCCGCGCATTGCCGGTCGATCGACAGGCCCGCCACCCGCTCGGGCAGGCCCGCCGCCAGCGCGATCCGCCGCGCCGGATTGCCCCCCGCCCCCAGCGCATCGGCGGAGATCACCTCGTCCACCGCCCCGGGCGCGAGTCCGGCATCGGCCAGCAGTGCCGCGATCACCGGCGCGGCCATGTCCTCGACCCGCAGCGCCGCAAAACCGCCGCCGCGCGGCATCACCGCGCTGCGGCGCGCGGCGATCAGGCGCGGGGCGGTCATGCCCCCCGCCCCAGTGCGGCAAAATCGGTCTTTCCGGCCGCGGTTTCTGGCCAGTCGCCGCGCCAGACGATCCGTCGCGGCGCCTTCAGCGGCCCGAGCGCCGCGCGCAGCGCGGCAAGGACCGCGCCCTCCGCCGCCGGATCGCCCATCGCAACGGCATGGAGGACATGGCCGCGTCGGGCATCCGGTTCGGCCAGCACCGCCGCGCGCGCGATGCCCGGCAGGCTTTCCATCAGTGCCTCGATCTCTTCGGGAAAGACGTTCTGGTCGGCCACCGTGACCATGCGCCCGCGGCGGCCGGACAGATGGAGGAACCCGTTCTCGACCCGGCCCATCTCGCCCACCGACAGCCAGCCGTCGCGCCAGCGCGCACCGCCCGGATCACCGGCATAGCCGAGGAAAAGATAGGGGCTGCGCACCCAGATCTCGCCGCTGTCGAGCGCGATCTCCACCCCCGGATAAGCGCGGCCGACCGAATCCGCGGGCGTGGCGGCATCGGCAAGTGTGATGAAGCTCGCCTCGGCCGCGCCGTAGAATTCCGATATCTCCGCCGCCGGGGCCAGCCGCGCCAGATGCGCGCGCAGACCGGGGTCGAGCTTCGAGCCGCCGACCAGCACCCGGCGCAGATCGGGCAAGGGCTCCGTCAGCCCGCGCAACTGCGCCGGCGTGGCATAGACCAGCGCGATCCGGCGCTCGGTCAGTGCGCGGCCCTGCCGGTCCGGGCGCAGGCCCGGCAGAAGATGCACCTCCGCGCCGAGATGCATCCCTTCCAGCGCGCCATAGAGCGACAGCGAATGGACAAGCCCGCCCAGAACGGCAATCCGCAGCCCGGGGCCGATGCCGAAAAGGCCGGCATTCACCGCAAAGCTGGCGGTCCAGCTTTCCACGCTGCGGGCGATGCGCCGCGGCGCCCCGGTCGAGCCGGAGGTCAGCGTCTCGAACCCCGCATGCGGGGCGGATCCGGTGCCGCCGATCCGGAACCCGTCGCCATGGACCAGCGCCTGCGCCAGCGCCGCCCCCGGGGGGGCGGGCGGAATTCGCCGTGCCGGCGCAGCCGCGCCGCAGGGCGGAACCGGCCGTCCGTCCGGGCCGAAAAGCCGCGCCTGCGGGTGCCAGTGAAAGCGCGCGCCCATCGCCTTGCATCAGCCGCGCGTCAGGGTGACCATCCGGCGCAGCGCCAGCAGATAGCCCTCGGTGCCGAAGCCGGCGATCACGCCCTCGGCCCGGGCCGAGACATAGGAATGATGCCGGAACGCCTCGCGCCGGTGGATGTTCGAGATATGCACCTCAAGCACCGGCCCCTCGAAGGCCTGCAAGGCATCGAGGATCGCAACGGAGGTGTGGGAATAGGCGCCGGGGTTGATGACGATCCCGGCCGAACGCCCGCGCGCGGCATGAATCCAGTCGACAAGCTGACCCTCGTGGTTGGACTGCATCGCCTCCAGAGCCAGCCCGAGCTCCGCCGCCAGCGCCCCGGCTGCCGCCACCACATCAGCCAGCGTCTCACGTCCGTAGATTTCGGGCTGGCGCAGGCCGAGCAGGTTCAGGTTCGGGCCGTTCAGGAGGGTGATAAGCTTCGACATGGGGCTTCCTTTTGCGCGGGCGCGCGCCCTGACGATAGAGAATTGCGCCGCCCCGACAAGGGGGGGAGGCCGCAGACCCCGCAGGGGGCGGTGGCCCTACCGCCGCCATCGGGCACCGCTATTCGAGCGCCGGCCGCAGCAGCCACCGCGCCGATGGCACGCACCCGTGCAGAGGACATCCGCCTTCCGCGCAGCGGAGGCGGCGGCCCCCCTGGACAGCCGCCACCCCGAATCCCGCCCAAAAAAAGAGGCCCCCGGCAGACGCGCACGGGGGCCACAGGGAGACCTCGGAAATCCGGATCGCGGGCTCAGGCCACCTTTTCCAGCATCGCCTGCGGCTGGATGCCCAGCGCGCGCACCACCTCGCGCGTCAGGTCGGGGCGGTTCAGGGTGTAGAAATGCAGGTCCTCAACCCCACCCTCGATCAGCCGGTCGCACAGCGCGGTGCATTGGGCCAGCGCGTAAAGTTCCTCGCGGCCGTCGCGGGCGGCGCGGGTGAAGGCGTCGTCCAGCCGCGCCGGCACCGTCGTGCCGCAGCGCGCGGCGAAACGCCGGGCGCCCTCCCAGCTGACGACGGGCAGGATGCCGGGGACGATGGGTGCGTCGATCCCCGCCGCCACGCAGGCATCGCGGAAATGGAAGAACGTGTCGGGATCGAAAAAGAACTGCGTGATCGCGCTGGTGGCGCCGGCGTCGATCTTGCGCTTCAGATGGGCGACGTCGGCGGTGGCCGAGGCGGCATCGGGGTGACGCTCGGGATAGGCGCCGACCCGGACGTTGAACCCCTTGCCCGCCAGCGCCGCCACCAGCTCGACCGACGAGGCAAAGCCCTCGGGATGGGGGGTCCAGCGCGCGGCGCCCCGGGGCGCATCGCCGCGCAGGGCCACGATGTCGCGCACGCCCGCCGCGGCATAGGCCTCGGCGATCTCCAGCGTTTCGGCCCGCGAGGCATCGACGCAGGTCAGATGCGCGGCCACGTTCAGCCCGGTGTTGCGGTGGATGGCCGTGACCGCCTCATGGGTCAGCTTGCGGGTGGTGCCACCTGCGCCATAGGTGACGGAGACGAATTCGGGCCGCATCGGCGCCAGCGTCTGCACCGTATCCCACAGCCGGAACGACGCCTCCAGCGTCTGCGGCGGAAAGAACTCGAAGCTGATGCGCGGCGTCTGGGTCATGGTCTTCTCCTTCGGTGCGCCCCTTGTGACAGAACCGGAAAGGTGAGACAAATTCATAGTCTTCAGCATCATTATGAGACTGTTTCATGTACATCGAGTTGAAACACCTCCGCACCATCCGGGCGATCCATCAGGCCGGCGGGCTGGCCCGGGCGGCCGAAATGCTGAACATGACGCAATCGGCGCTGTCGCATCAGGTGGCCGGGCTGGAGGATCAGGCGGGGATGGAACTCTTCGTCCGCCGGTCCAAGCCGATGCGGCTTTCGGCGGCGGGGATGCGCATGCTGCGCGCGGCCGACCGCATCCTGCCCGAGATCGACGCGATGGAAGAGGAGTTCCGTGCCCTGCGCGCGGGCAAGACCGGGCGCCTGTTCATAACGCTGGAGTGCCATGCCTGTTTCGACTGGCTGTTCCCGGTGCTGGAGCAGTTCCGCCACGCCTGGCCCGAGGTCGAGGTCGATATCCGCGCGGGCCTCGCCTTCGATGCGATGCCGGCCCTGAACCGCGAGGAGGTGGATCTCGTGATCACGGCCGATCCGCAGCCGCTGCCCGGCATTTCTTTCGCGCCGCTTTTCGACTATCACCCGACCTTCGTCGCCGCGGCCAGCAATCCGCTGGCCGCCAACGCCTTCATCGCGGCCGAGGATCTGCGCGACCAGGTGCTGATCACCTATCCCGTCGGCCGCGACCGGCTGGATGTTTTCACCGAATTGCTGACCCCGGCGCGGGTGGAGCCGCGGGCGCATCGCACCGCGGAACTGACCGCCGTGATCCTGATGCTGGTGGGATCGGGGCGCGGCGTCTCGGTGCTGCCCGACTGGGTGCTGCGCCAGGTGCGGCGCAATCCGGATTACGTCACCCGCCCGCTGGGCCAGCCGCCGGCGCTGAAACGGATGCATGCCGCCACCCGCGAGGAGGATGCCGCCCGCCCCTTCGTGGCGCATTTCCTGCGCCTTGCCCGGGTCGAGGCGGTCAAGCTGCAACGCGATTGAGCGTAAGCGGCGGGTCGGCCGGCCGACAATGCATCCGAAGGCCCCGCCTGCCTTTGGGGAAAGGCATTGACGCGCAGATCTTTGCGCGCTGAACTGTGGCCCGGGCATTTGCAAAAGGGCGCCGGCCCGTCGCACATGCCCCGGGGAGAGGCAGAGATGCGCGCAATCGTGGCCATGCTGGGTCTTGGGCTTTTTCTCGCGCTGGTTCGACCGGACGGCGCGGCGGCCGAGCGGGTCGAGGTCCGGGTCTCGATCTCGCGCCAGGCGATGGAGGTGTTCCACGAGGGGCGGCGGCTTTTCACCTGGCCGGTCTCGACCGGAAAGTCGGGCATGGCCACGCCGAAGGGCATCTACAAGCCCTGGATCCTGTCGCGCAACCACCGTTCGCGGCAGTACAACAATGCGCCGATGCCCTTTGCGATCTTCTATCAGGGCGGCTATGCCATCCACGGCACCGATCAGGAGCGCAAGCTCGGCCGGCCCGCGAGCCACGGCTGCGTGCGCCTGTCGAAGGCCAATGCCCGGATCCTGTTCGAGATGGTGAAGGCCGAGGGGATGGAAAACATGCGGGTGAACATCGTTCCCTAGGGTCAGGACCCATTGATCTGGTTGAAGCTGCCGTGACCTCGTGATTCACAGCCCGAACTGACGGGGGTGATG
>JBDHSO010000142.1:0-10431 GCA_039808125.1 Rhodobacter sp.
CGGTGCCGGCGGCTTCGGACATCTGGCGACGGCTGGCAAAGGCCGCCGTCACCGCCGGTGGCGGCGCGGGCGGCAGATCGTCGTCCGGATCGGCGGGCAGGGGGATCGCGGTGCGCGCCGGTACCGGGCCGCGCGCGGGGGCCGCCGCCGCGGCTGCCGCGATCTGGGCGGCGGGCGAGATGGCGAGTTCCTCGTCCGGCAGCGGCTCGACCACAGGCTCGGGGTCGGCGACATGGGTAAAGGGCGCCTCCTCCGCTTCGGCGGCAGCGGGTGCGGGGGAGTTGGTGGCAGCCGCGGCGGATGCCACGGCGGCGGGGGGTGTTGCCAAGGGCCGCAGGCCAGCAACCGTCAGGCCCGGTCCGGCGGGCGCCGGGGGCGGGGCAGGCCGGGCTGTCGGCTGCGGCGCAGGCGCGGCCGCGCGCGGCGGGGGTTGGGGGGCGGGTGCTGCCTGAAGCGCGGGGGGGGCGCCCATCCACGGCTCATCGGCCGGACCGCCGGGCAGATCGGGTCCGGGTGTGATTTCCGGGCCGGGTCCGTCCGGGATCTCGGGATCCGGGGCCGGGATCGGCTCGGGTTCGGGGGTGGGCTGCGGCGCGGGTTGCGGCGGAATATCCGGCACGATCTCGGGCACGATCTCGGGCTCGGGCACGGGGTCAGCCGGCTCCGGCATCTCCGGCGGAAGGTCGGGTTCCGGTTCCGCTTCCGGCTCTGGTGCCGGGACGGGCGCGGGTTCCGGCGCGGGCATGGGGTCGGGCGTCGGCGCGATGTCCGGCTCCGGCGCGGGCGGGACGGCGGCCTTCGCCCTGCGGCCGCCTTCGGCCAGGGGGGCGATCGCCTCGGCATCGCGCTCGACCGTCTCGCCGGCGTCGATCAGGCCCGGGGCCGCCGCGGTCGGGCCGAACCAGGGTTCGCCCGGATAGACATCGTTTTCGGGAATAGCAACGAAGGACACCGGATTGAAACGGTGGGTGGTCGCGAAATCCTCGGCCTCGGCCAGGGTTTCCCGCGCGACGGCCGCCACCTGCAGCAGAGATCCCTCGCCCGTCCAGTCGAAGATCATCTCCTCGCGGGTCAGCGGCGTTCGCGTCTCCAGCGCGGCGGCGATCTGTTCGAGCCGGCTTTCCGCATCGGGGCCGGGCGCCTCCACCTCGACATAGAGGATCTGCGAGTTCGGGATGACCAGCTTGGTGGCAAAACCCTGCGGCTCAAGGCCGAGGGCGGTCTTGCGCAGGTAATCCAGCGCTTCCGGCAGATCCGGCGCGTCGAAGGGCGTCTCGCCGATCTTGAGCCAGCCCTTCGCTGTGCGATGCAGCAGCGCGATGCTCGTGTCGGTGAGGTTCAGGGCAAAGTTCGGTTTCATACCGGGGATCTAGCACAGGAAAGAGAGGCGCGGGAACGCGGCGGGGACCGTTGCGGCCTTCCTACAGCAGCTTTTTGCCGAATGAAAGAAAAACACCCGTGTATTGGCCAAGGAACGGCTATCCCGCTGCGTCGGAATGCTGAATCCTGATGCAAACCCCATAGGAGATTGCCATGTCGCCGTTTTCCCACCTTCTGCGGACGCTGCCGGTGGCAGCACTTTTTGCCGCGACCCTCTGGACCGCCGTGCCCGCCCGGGCCGAGACGCAGCCCGCACTCATCACCGTGACGGGCGAGGCCTCGGTCGAGCAGGCGCCCGACATGGCCACGGTCTCGATCGGCGTCACCTCGGTCGCCGCGACCGCGGCCGAGGCGCTTTCGGCCAATTCCGAGGCGATGCGGGCCGTGATCGACCGGCTGAAGGCGGCGGGTGTCGCCGATGTCGACCTGCAGACCACCGGCCTGTCGGTCAATCCGAACTGGACGGGCTATGATTCCTCGGGCAGCGAACAGCGGATTTCCGGCTATACCGCCGCGAATACGCTGACGGTGCAGATCCGCGCGCTGGAGACTTTGGGCACGGTGCTGGATGCCGCGGTCAGCGACGGGGCGAATACGCTGAACGGGCTGACCTTCGGCCTGGCCGATCCGCGTCCGGCGCTGGATGCGGCGCGCAAATCCGCCGTGGTGGATGCGCGGGCCAAGGCAGAATTGCTGGCCGAGGCGGCGGGGGTGAAACTCGGCCCGATCGTGTCGATCAGCGAAGGTGGCGGCTATGGCAATCCGGTGCCGATGTACAAGGCCGCCGCCTCCGATTCCGCGGTGCCGGTGCAGCAGGGTCAGGTCAGCTATCAGGCCAGCGTTTCGGTGGTCTGGCAACTGGCAGAATAGCGCCTGCGGCAGGGCGAAGGGGCCGCGCCGTCCGGCCCCTTTCCTGGTCGATACGATGGCGTCGCTGCCCGCGCGCCCGCGCCCCGGACAGGGGCGCGGGCCGCAGGGTCAGCTCATCGCCTGGTCGAGATCGGCGATGATGTCCTGCACATCCTCGATCCCGATCGAGACCCGCACCACATTCGGCGGCGCGCCCGCGGCGACCAGTTGCTCGGGCGTCAGCTGGCGGTGCGTGGTTGAGGCGGAATGGATGATCAGGCTGCGGGTGTCGCCCAGGTTCGCGACATGGCTGAACAGCTTGACGTTGCCGATCAGCCGGACGCAGGCGTCATAGCCGCCCTTCAGCGCGAAGGTGAAGAGCGCGCCGGCCCCCTTGGGCAACAGTGCCTCGGCGCGGCGGTGCCAGGGCGAGGAGGGCAGCCCGGCATAGGTGACATATTCGACGCGGGGGTCCTGCTCCAGCCATTGGGCGACGATCCCCGCGTTCTTCACATGGCGTTCCATCCGCAGGCTCAGCGTCTCGATCCCCATCAGGGTGTAATGCGCGCCCTGCGGGTTCATCGTCATGCCAAGGTCGCGCAGGCCGACGGCAATCGAATGGAAGGTGAAGGCCATCGCGCCGAGCGCGGGGTGGAAGGCCAGGCCGTGATAGGCGGGTTCGGGCTGGCTGAGCGAGGGGAACTTGTCGTTCTGCGACCAGTCGAACTTGCCCGAATCCACCACGATCCCGCCCGTCACCGTACCGTTGCCGGTCAGGTATTTGGTTGCGGAATGGACAACCAGCGTCGCGCCCATCTCGATCGGGCGGCAAAGCCAGGGCGTCGCGGTGGTGTTGTCGACGATCAGCGGGATGCCCTTGAGGTTCGCGATCCGCGCCAGCGCCGGGATGTCGGAGACATATCCGCCGGGATTGGCAATGGTCTCGCAGAAGATCGCGCGGGTGTCGTCGTCGATGGCGGCCTCGACGGCGGCAAGATCGTCGGTATCGACGAATTTCGCCGACCAGCCGAACCGCCGGATGGTGTGGCTGAACTGGGTGATCGTGCCACCGTAGAGCCGCGTCGATGCCACGATGTTCCGGCCCGGACCCATCAGCGGAAACAGCGCCATGATCTGCGCGGCATGGCCCGACGAACAGGCGATGCCGCCCACCGCGCCTTCCAGCGCGGCAACGCGCGTCGCCAGGGCCGAGACGGTCGGGTTCGTCAGCCGCGAATAGATGTAGCCCACTTCCTGCAGGTTGAACAACCGCGCGGCGTGGTCGGCGTCTTTGAAGGCATAGGCCGTGGTCTGGTAGATCGGCACCTGCAACGCGCCGGTCGCGGGATCGGCGGCGTTGCCGGCGTGAACGGCCAGCGTGTCAAAGCCCATGGGTCTGTCTGTCATGTGAACCTCCTTCGTTGCCGCGAAGGTTAGGCGCGACAGAAGACGGCGGCAATGGGGTGCCTGCGGGGCAGGCCCCCCACCGGAGGCTTCAGACGATCAGGATGTCGTGGGCCGTCAACTCGACCGGCAGGTTGAACCGGGCCAGCATGATCGCCTCGGCGCCGCCGTTGCCATCGGAATCGAACCACAGCGTCCGGTCCGTGGTGCGGAAGATGAAGCGGTCATCCGCGTCCTGCGCCAGATTGTCGGTTCTGGCCTCGAACTGTGTGCTGTCGAGCCATCCCCTCACCAGGCCGGCACCGAAATTGACCAGCTGGACCGAAACCCTGTCGTCATTGCCGGGCGCATTGGTGAAATCCATGATGAAATCGCCACCTTCGCTGGCATAGCGGAACTCGAACGTGTCGTTGCCGGCATTGCCGTAAAGGATGTCGGCGCCCTCGCTGCCGCGCAGGCGGTCGTCGCCGTCATAGCCAAAGAGGCTGTCGTCGCCGCCGCCGCCCATGAGGAAGTCCTGGCCATCGAGGCCCCGCAACTGATTCGGCCCGCCGTCACCCACCAGCGCATCGTTGTAGTACGAGCCGGTGATGTTCTCGATGCCGATATAGACATCGCCCACCGCATTGTTGCGCGGGGCAAGCGAGCCGTCGAGCGAAACGAAGACGGGCGGGCCGCCTGTGAAATAGAGCAGGTCGATGCCCTCGCCGCCGTTGATCGTTTCCGCGCCGCTGCCGGGAAAGAAGACGTCGTTTCCCGCGCCGCCCAGAACTTCGCCTGTGATGGTGCCGTGGCGGCCGTCGTAGTTGTCGTTGCCGTTTCCAAGGTCGATCGTGCCGATGATGGTGCCCCGGTTGGCCACCTTATCGCTGCCCTCGCCACCGAGAACGGCATAGCCGGGCGATTCGATCGTGCCGGTGTTCTGGACCAGCAGGGAGCCGATGCCGAACTTGTGCCAGACGCCGGCAACCCGGCCTTCCATCGTGCCGCTGTTGGTGACGGTGGTCGTTGCCCCGTCGCGGACGAAAAGGCTGGCCGCCGTGCCGTAGGAGGTGATGCTGCCGTGATTCGTAAGGATTGAACCCGCACCATCCAGGATCACGCCATCCGCGTCATAGACGCCGCCATCCCCACCGGAGATCAGCGCGCCGCCGGCAAAGATCGTGACCGACTGGGCCGTCGTGCAGCCGATGGTGTTGATCGCCTCGTCATAGCCGATGATCGTGCCGGATACGGTGAAGGTATGGGTGCCCTGCCAGGTGGTGATCGTGTCGTAATCCACCGACTCGATCGTCACGCCGGCGGCGACATTCACGTCTTCGTCCGCTGTCAGAAGGAAGACTGGCCCAGTGGTCCGGGTCGAAACAGCCTCGATAACCATGAAATCGTCCTCTCGTTGCAATTCGATCAACTGCAAGCGACCATGATATGTCCTAATTTTGTCAATCTTGAGGCGAATGCAAGGCTCTTGTCGCGATGGCCACTGGCGCGCGCTCAGGCGCGGTCGTCCTTCGGGCTGCCCATCACCACGAAGGTGGTGACGGACTGCACCTGCGGCAGGACGCCCAGGACTTCGGTGTGCCAGTGCTTGTAACTGGCCAGATCCCCGGTCTCGACCCGCAGCAGATATTCGACGGTGCCGGTGATGTTGTGGCATTCGCGCACTTCGCCCGCGCGCGCGACGGCGCGCTCGAAGGCTTCCTGCGCGGCCTTGGTATGGGTGTTCAGCCCGACGGTGACATAGGCGACAAAACCGATGCCGGTCTTTTCGGGGTCGAGGACAGCGCGGTAGCCGGTGATCACGCCCTCGCGCTCCAGTTCCTGCACGCGGCGCAGGCAGGCCGACGGCGACAGGCCCACCCGCTCGGCCAGGGCGAGGTTGCTTTGCCGGCCATCGCGCACCAGTTCGCGCAATATGCGGCGGTTTATTGCGTCAATCTTCGTCATTTGTTGCGAAGATTGACCAAAAAGTCGCAAGATTGCAACCTTTCGCCGCAGGAGAGGCGTCAGATTGCGCGCCATGACACCCGATCTTCTGCTGGCGCTGCTGGGCTTTGCCCTTGTCACCTCGGTCACGCCGGGGCCGAACAACATGATGCTGCTGGCAAGCGGCGTGAATTTCGGCTTCCGCCGGACGGTGCCGCATATCCTGGGCATCACGCTGGGCCATTCGCTGATGGTGTTTCTGGTGGGTCTGGGGCTGGCGGGGCTGTTCCGTGCCTGGCCGCCGGCGCTGTCGGTGCTGAAGGTCGTGTCTGTGGTCTACATGCTGTGGCTGGCCTGGAAGATCGCCCATGCCGGCGCCCCGGGCGAGGGCCGTGCCCGGCCGCGGCCCTTCAGCTTTCTGCAGGCGGCGGCGTTCCAATGGGTGAACCCCAAGGCCTGGGCCATGGCGCTTGGCGCGGTGACGGCCTATGTCCTGCAACCCTCGGTCACGGTCTATCTGGCGGTGGCCGCCGTCTTTGCGGCGGTGAACCTGCCGTCGGTCTCGCTCTGGGCGGCGGCGGGGCAGGGCTTGCGGCGCTGGCTTGAGGCGCCGGCGCGGCTGCGCGCCTTCAACTGGACGATGGCGGCCCTTCTGGTCGCATCCCTTTGGCCGGTGGTGACATTCAGATTGCCATGAGTGTTGGCAGACTGTCGTTCCCGGCATTGATTCGACGCCGCGCGGTTCCTAGAATGGATTCAGGATCGCGCCCGGACCGTCATGATCACGCAAAAGATGAAATACGCGCTGAAAGCGCTGCTGGTGCTGGCCGACGAGGCCATCACACCCGTGCCCGAACCGCTGACGATCGAAGAGATCGCCCGCCGGTCCGGCACACCGAAGCGGTTTCTTGAACATATCCTGCTCGAAATCCGCAACGCCGGGGTCATCGCCTCGATTCGCGGCCGGTCGGGGGGATACAGCCTGATCAAGCGGCCGGAAGATGTGTCGATCTCGGAATTGCTGCGGCTGATCGACGGGCCGATCGCGCCGCTGCCCTGCCTGTCGCGCCGGGCCTACCAGCGCTGCGAGGATTGCACCGACGAGGCGACCTGCCGGATCCGCAAGGTCTTTGCCGAGGTGTTCTGGTCCTATCTGGTGATCATCGAATCGCTGACGCTGGCCGACATGATGAAATCCTCGGATGTGGCCGAACAGGTGATGGGCGGCTGACCGCCGGCCGCAGGTGCCCGCACCGCCGCCAGGGCCGGTTCAGCGCGGGCGGCGCGGGCGCGTGGCAAGGATGCGCGCCGCCACCCGTTCGGCCGCCGGCGTCAGGTGGCCGCCGCGGCGCCGGATCAGGCCATAGGCGGTGACGCTGATCCCGGTTTCGACCGGCAGCGGGACGAAGGGCATGGCCGGGCCCACGGCGAAACTGTCGGCCACGGCTTCGGCCAGGGGCGCGATGGCATCGCTTTCGGTCAGAAGCGCCAGCGTGAACAGGAAGGAAGCCGTCGAGACCTGGCGCCGCGGCTCGCCCAGGCCAAGGGCGATCAGGCCGTCGATCACCGTGCGGGTCAGCAGCGTCTCGCCCTCGGGCATCACCCAGTCGTAGGCCAGCGTGTCGGCCGGCGTCAGCACCGGGCGAAACAGCAGCGGATGCCCGCGCCGCACGATCAGCGACAGCGGCTCCTCCTCCATCCGCTCCAGGGTGAGGCTGCGTTCGAGATCGGGCGACAGCAGCCGGCCGATGGCGAAATCGAGTCGCCCGGCAAGGAGTTGGTCGCACAGCGGTGGCGAGGTGCCGACCGTCACCTCGAAGCGCAGCCCGGGATGGCGCGCGGCCAGGTCGCGCATCGCCGGCAGGACGCGGTTCAGCGCCGGGCCGGTGACGGCGCCGATCCGCACGAGGCCCTCGGTGCCCGACCCCGCCTCGGTCATCTCGCGCGCGGCATCGGAAAGCTCGATCTGGATTCGCGCGGCGCGGCGGGCCAGCGCCTCGCCCGCCGCGGTCAACCGCAGGCCGCGCCCGTCGCGGCTGTGCAGGGGTCGGCCGGTCAGCCGCTCTGCCTCGGCCAGAAGGCGCGAGGCCGCGGGCTGCGCCAGCCCCAGCCGCTCGGCCGCATGCGACAACTGCCCGGTGGCAAGAATTTCCGCCATCAGCCGCAGATGCGACAGTTTCAGCCCCCGCACCGCGGCGATTTCCGGAGTATTCATATCATTCATGCCATGAAAATTAAGATTTTCATCAATAGACAGGCATGAAATATCCCGTCAAGACTGCAACCGTCCAGAGCAATCTGCGACCGCATGATATGGCGGAACATCTCAACTCGGGAGGAAAGAGATGATGTTTACCCGCAGGGCCGCGCTGGCCCTTGCCACCGGCCTCGTCACCACCCTTGCCGCTTTCGGCAGCGACCCGGCGCTGGCCGAGGGCAAGGGCACCATCGGCATCGCGATGCCGACGAAATCGTCCTCGCGCTGGATCTCGGACGGCAATTCGATGGTCGAGCAGTTCCAGGCGGCCGGCTACGGCACCGATCTGCAATATGCCGAGGACGACATTCCCACCCAGCTTGCGCAGATCGAGAACATGATCGCCAAGGGGGTGAACGTCCTGGTGATCGCCGCCATCGACGGCACCACGCTGTCGAATGCGCTGGCCAATGCCCATGCCGCGGGGATCAAGGTCATCGCCTATGACCGGCTGATCCGCGACAGCGCCGATGTCGACTATTACACCACCTTCGACAACTTCAAGGTGGGCGTGCTGCAGGCCGACAGCCTGGTGCAATGCCTGAAGGAGCGCTTCCCCGACACCAAGCCCTGGAACATCGAACTGTTCGGTGGCAGCCCCGACGACAACAACGCCTTCTTCTTCTACAACGGCGCCATGTCGGTCCTGCAGCCGATGATCGACGCCGGCGAGGTCGCCGTCCCCTCGGGCCAGATGGGGATGGATGTGGTGGGCACCTTGCGCTGGGATGGCGCGGTGGCGCAGGCGCGGATGGACAACCTTTTGTCGGCCAACTACGGCGACAAGGTGCTGAACGGCGCGCTGTCGCCCTATGACGGCTTGTCGATCGGCATCCTGTCCTCGGTCAAGGGCGTGGGCTACGGTTCGGGCGACATGAAGATGCCCTGCGTGACGGGTCAGGACGGCGAGATCCCGAGCATCAAGTCGATGCTGGCGGGCGAGCAGTATTCGACCGTGTTCAAGGACACCCGCGCGCTGGCCGGCGTGACCGTGAAGATGGTGGATGCGATCATGCAGGGCCAGGAGCCCGAGATCAACGACACCACCACCTATGACAACGGCGTCAAGGTCGTGCCGTCCTACCTGCTGGAGCCGGTGGCGCTGGGTGTGGGCGATATCGATACCCTGCTGATCCAGTCGGGCTATTACACCGCCGACCAGCTGAAGTGACTGGCTGACCCCGGGAAACGGCCGCGCCCCGCGGGGCGCGGCCGGAGGCGGGGGCGCGGCCCCCGTCCCGCTGCGCGGGACTCCCCCGGGGTATTTTCGTCAAGAGGAAGACCGGAGGCCGGTAGGGGGAGGGCGCCATGTCGCTGCTGGAGATGCGCGGGATTTCCAAGGTTTTTCCCGGGGTCCGCGCGCTTGACCATGTGAATCTGGCGGTGGAGGCCGGCGAGATTCATGCGATCTGCGGCGAGAACGGCGCCGGCAAGTCGACGCTGATGAAGGTGCTGTCGGGGGTCTATCCGGCCGGCAGCTACGAGGGCGAGATCTTCTATGACGGGGTGCTGCTCGAAAACCGCTCGATACGCGACAGCGAGGGCAAGGGTATCATCATCATCCACCAGGAGCTGGCGCTGGTGCCGCTGCTGTCGATCGCCGAGAACATGTTCCTCGGCAACGAGGTGGCGCGGCATGGCGTGATTTCCTGGCCCGAGGCGTTCCGGCGGACCGGGGAACTGCTGGCCATGGTCGGCCTTGCGGAGGCGCCGGGCACGCCGGTCGGCAAGCTGGGCGTCGGCAAGCAGCAGCTGATCGAGATCGCAAAGGCGCTGGCCAAGAACGTGCGGCTGCTGATCCTGGACGAGCCGACCGCGGCCTTGCAGGAAAACGACAGCCAGAAGCTGCTGGATCTGATGCTGGAGCTGAAGGCGCAAGGGGTGACGCAGATCCTGATCAGCCACAAGCTGAACGAGATCCGCCGCGTTGCGGACCGGGTGACGGTGATCCGGGACGGCGCCACGGTCTCGACCATGGACAAGGCCGAGATCACCGAGGACCGCATCATCCGCGAGATGGTGGGCCGCGACATGGCGCATCGCTATCCCGACCGGATCTCGACCCCCGGCGAGATGCTGATGGAGGTGAAGGACTGGACGGTCTGGCACCCCGAGCAGGCCGGGCGCAAGGTGATCCGCAATGCGGGCTTTACCGTGCGGCGGGGCGAGATCGTGGGGATCGCCGGGCTGATGGGATCGGGGCGGACCGAACTGGCGATGAGCCTGTTCGGGCGCAGCTATGGCCGCGACATCGCGGGCGAGGTGCGGATCGGCGGCGCGCCGGCCGACCTGTCGACGGTGACGAAGGCGGTGGCGGCGGGCCTCGCCTATGTGACCGAGGACCGCAAGGCGCTGGGGCTGATCCTGGAAGAGTCGATCGTGAAGAACGTCAGCCTGGCCAACCTGCCCGGCGTGTCGGAACATGGCGTCCTCGACAAGCGGCGCGAGGCGGCGGTGGCCGAGAAATACCGCAAGGCGCTGGCGATCCGCACGCCCTCGGTGCAGCAGCGGGTGATGAACCTTTCGGGCGGCAACCAGCAGAAGGTCGTGCTGTCGAAATGGCTGTTCACCGATCCGCAGGTGCTGATCCTGGACGAGCCGACCCGCGGCATCGA
>JBDHSO010000143.1:0-10344 GCA_039808125.1 Rhodobacter sp.
ACAGCCGCCCAGAAACCACAGGCCGATCTTGCCCAGCCGATGCTCGATCTCCGTCACCGGATCGACGCCAAGACCGCCGGCCAGCGCCAGCCAGACGATCCACGCCAGCGGCACGAGCCCGGCGAGATAGACGGCCCAACCCGGCACGCGCCGCAGCGCGTGGTTCAGCCTGCCGCGCACCATCAGTAACTGGTCCGCAGATCCATGCCGGAATAAAGACCCGCCACCTGCTCGGCATAGCCGTTGAACATCAGAGTTTCCTGACGGCCCGAGAATAGGCCGCCGCCGATCCGCCGCTCGGAGGCCTGGCTCCAGCGGGGATGGTCGACCGTCGGATTCACATTGGCATAAAAGCCGTATTCCTGCGGTTGCAGCAGGTTCCATGTCGTCGGCGGCTGCTGCTCGGTCAGCGTGATCTTCACGATGCTCTTGATCGACTTGAACCCGTATTTCCACGGCACCACCAGCCGGATCGGCGCACCATTCGGCCGCGGCAGAGTCTCACCATAAAGGCCGGTGGCCAGAATCGTCAGCGGATGCATTGCCTCATCCAGCCGCAGCCCCTCGACATAGGGCCAGTCGATGCCCCGGCCGGTCTGGCCGGGCATCTCTTCGGGGCGCAGGAGCGTCTGGAACGCGACGAATTTCGCGCCGGGCTGCACGCCCACCCGCTCCAGCAGACCGGAAAGCTGAAAGCCGATCCAGGGAATGACCATCGACCAGGCTTCGACGCAGCGCAGCCGGTAGATGCGCTCCTCGAGCGGCTGGCCTTTCATCACATCGGCCAGATCATAGGTGCCGGGGCGTTCGACCAGGCCGCCGATCTCGACCGACCATGGGTCGATGGTCAGGCTGTCGGACCGGGCGGCGGCATCGCCCTTGTCCCAGCCGAATTCGTAGAAGTTGTTGTAGCTGGTGATCTCTTCCAGCGTATTCGGTGTCTCATCGGTAGAGAATGCGCTGGGATCGGCCTTGATCCTTGCCAATGCGGGCATGCCGGCAACCGCCAGTGCCCCCGCCATCGCGGCACGTCGATTCAGCCAGAGCGCCTTCGGCGTCACCTTCGACCATGTCAGATCCGGTTTCCAGGCCATGCTGCGCTCCTCCGGCTTGTCGCATCGGTTATGACAGTACGGCCCGTCGTCGCGAAACGTTTCATCACGCTGTGGTGAAGCGATGGCAGCGGCGAAAAACCGGGCACTTTCGGGCTGACTGGCGATGGCCGTAATGAAGAAGGGGGCCTTCCGGCCCCCTTTTCAAGCTTAATGCACCACGGCTTGCGCCGGGCGTTCGCGTTTGCTGGCGATCACCCGGTCGCCGACGATCAGCCCGTCCGGTCCGGCCGAAACCTTGACCGTCGAGCCGTCGAGGATGTCGCCAGCCAGAAGCATCTCGGCCAGCGGATCCTGCAACTGGCGCTGGATCACCCGCTTCAGCGGCCGCGCGCCGAACACCGGATCATAGCCTTCGTCGGCAAGCCAGGCCTTGGCCGCATCGTCGAGGTCGAGCGTGATCTTCCGTGCCGCCAGCCGCTTTTCCAGCCGCCTAAGCTGGATCTCGACGATTCCGGCCATGTCGGCGCGGTTAAGCCGGTCGAAGATGATCATCTCGTCCAGACGGTTCAGGAATTCCGGCCGGAAGTGATTCCGCACCGCTTCCATGACCTGCGCCTTGGCCGCGGTGGCATCGGCGCCTTCCGGCAACTCGCTCAGCGCCCGGGCGCCCAGGTTCGAGGTCAGGATGATCAGCGTCTGCTTGAAGTCCACCTTGTGGCCCTGACCATCGGTCAGAATACCGTCGTCAAGAACCTGCAACAGGACGTTGAACACGTCCGGGTGCGCCTTTTCCACCTCGTCGAACAGCACGACCTGATAGGGCCGGCGCCGCACGGCTTCGGTCAGAACCCCGCCTTCGTCATAGCCGACATAGCCCGGAGGGGCGCCGATCAGACGCGCAACCGAGTGCTTCTCCATGAACTCGGACATGTCGATGCGAACCATCGCATTGTCGTCGTCAAACAGATATTCGGCCAGTGCCTTGGTCAGTTCGGTCTTGCCGACACCCGTCGGCCCGAGGAACAGGAACGATCCCAGCGGCTTGTTCTCGTCCGAAAGCCCGGCACGGGCGCGCCGCACCGCCTTGGACACCGCCTCGACCGCCTGCCGCTGCCCGATGACCCGGCGCCCGAGTTCATCCTCCATCCGCAGAAGCTTGTCCTTCTCACCCTCCAGCATCTTCGAGGTCGGGATGCCGGTCCAGCGCTCCACCACCTCGGCGATCTGCTCGGGACGGACGGATTCGGACACCAGCGCCTGGCCCTCGCGGCCCTCGGCCTCGCCAAGTTCCTTTTCCAGCGCCGGAATGCGACCGTACTGCATTTCACCGGCCTTGGCGAAGTTGCCCTCGCGCTTGGCCTGATCCAACTCGGCCCGGGCGCGGTCAAGCTGTTCCTTCAGTTCGCGCGCCTTCTCGAGGCTGTCGCGTTCGGCCTGCCACTTCGCCGTCATCTCGGCGGACTGGTCCTTCAGGTCGGCCAGTTCCTTTTCCAGCCGTTCCAGACGGTCCCGGCTGGCGGCATCGTCTTCCTTCTTCAGCGCCTCGGACTCGATCGTCATCTGCAGGATCTGGCGATCCAGCTGATCAAGCTCTTCGGGCTTCGAATCCACCTCCATCCGCATCCGGCTGGCGGCTTCGTCCACCAGGTCGATGGCCTTGTCCGGAAGGAAACGGTCGGTGATGTAGCGATGCGAAAGCTGCGCGGCGGCAACCAGCGCCGAATCCGAAATCTTTACCCCGTGATGGAGTTCGTATTTCTCCTTGATGCCGCGCAGGATCGAGATCGTGTCCTCGACCGTCGGCTCCTCGACCAGGACCGGCTGGAAGCGCCGGGCCAGCGCGGCGTCCTTCTCGATATACTTGCGATATTCGTCCAGCGTGGTCGCACCGACGCAATGCAGTTCGCCCCGGGCAAGCGCGGGCTTGATCAGGTTCGCCGCATCCATCGCGCCGTCGGTCTTGCCGGCCCCGACGAGGACGTGAAGCTCGTCGATGAACAGGATGATCTCGCCGGCGGCGGCCTCGATCTCCTTCAGGATCGCCTTCAGACGCTCCTCGAATTCGCCGCGGTATTTCGCCCCGGCGATCAGCGCGCCCATGTCCAGCGCCATCAGCTTCTTGTTGCGCAGGCTCTCGGGCACGTCGCCGTCGACGATGCGCAACGCCAGACCCTCGGCGATGGCGGTCTTGCCGACGCCGGGTTCCCCGATCAGGACCGGGTTGTTCTTGGTGCGGCGGCTCAGCACCTGCATCGTGCGGCGAATCTCTTCGTCACGGCCGATGATCGGGTCGATCTTGCCATCCGCCGCCGCCTCGGTCAGGTCGCGGGCATATTTCTTCAGAGCCTCCATCGTGTCTTCCGACGAGGCGCTGTCGGCCGTCCGGCCCTTCCTGATATCGTTGATCGCAGCATTCAGCCCCTGCGCCGTGACGGCACCCGCCGTCAGCGCATCCTTGGCACGGGTGTTCACCAGCGCCAGCGCCGTCAGCAGCCGTTCGACCGGAACGAAACTGTCGCCCGCCTTCTTGGCGACCTGCTCCGCCTCGTCCAGAACGCGGACAAGGCTCGGGTCTATATAGGTCTGGCCATCGCCGCCCGAAACCTTGGGCAGTTTCGCGATAGAGGCGTTGATCGCCTCGTTCACCCGCTCGGGGCTTCCCCCGGCGCGGCGGATCAGGTTCGAGGCAAGCCCCTGATCGTCATCCATAAGAGCTTTCAGCAGATGATCGGGCAGCACACGCTGGTGGCCTTCCCGCATCGCAATGGTCTGCGCAGCCTGAATGAAACCGCGCGACCGCTCCGTGAACTTTTCCATGTTCATCGGTCGTCTCCCTTTCCAAAGCACCACCTCGCGGACGCCCTGAATAGGCGCATCCACATCGGTCTTTGCGCTAATCTGGGGCGCAGCACGGCGCGGTTCAATCCCCGCCTGCCGGCGGCATGCAAATTTCCGGGATCCGGCCGATGGTCGGAATTCCGCCGATTTCGGCCCCGGGCACCGGCGACATTCCCCTTACCGGCCACAGGCCCCGTTGCGCCGGCAGCGCCAGTTTCCCACCCTGACGCCGAAAGGAACACCGCATGGCTGAAACACTGCAACCGATCCTGCCGCAGGTCCCCGTCGAGGGCATCGCCGTCCACATAGGACGGGCCGGCCTCTGCATGGGGGACGAGGCGCGCGCCGCCGTCCTGCCCGACGGGCGGGTGGGCGTCTTTGCCCGCGTGCGCCGGTCGTTTCTGGGGCTGATTCCCATGCGCCGCGAGGGCTATCTCGGCCATTTCGGCCCGATGGCCTCGCAGATCCTTGCGCCGGCGCTGACCGAGGGCGTGCCCCTGCGCCTGCGGATCGTGGTCCTGACGCCCGAACACCTGGCCACGGCCGGGCCGCCGGAAATCTTCGTCTCGGTCTGGGGCGTGTCGCGGCAGATGGCGCCCTATCTCGCGGATCCCGGCCTCTATGTCGCGCCGCCGGCCGAGCCTGACGACACGCCTCCGGCCAGCACGGTCCGGCTGGATCCCGCCTATGGTTCGTAGCGGAAACAGGCGAAGGCCTGCCCGTCCGGCGCCCAGTTCGGCACGTTCATCGTGCCCTGGCCGCCGGTAAACTCCCGGATCACCCGCCGCGCCGTGCCCTCGGGCGTTGCAAGCACCAGTTGCACCGGCAGATCCGCCGGATGCTCTTCGGTGCCCGGCGGATAGGACAGATACACCAGCCAGCGCCCGCAAGGCGAGGGATGCGGGAACCAGTTCACCCTGTCATCGGCGAACAACCGGCGCTGGTCCGAACCATCGGCCTGCATCACCCAGATCTGCGCATGCCCGCCGCGGTCACAGTTCCAGTAGATCCACCGCCCGTCATGGCTGAAATCCGGCCCGTCGGAATGGCCCTCGCCCCAGGTCAGCCGCTTCTCCTCGCCACCCGCGACGGCGCGGACGAAGATATCGACCGTCCGCTTTTCGTCGCGCACCCCGGCATAGGCCATCAGGATGCCATCGGGCGAGATCGCATGCCACCAGCTCGGCGGCCGGGTCGAAATCCTTTCCGGCGTCCCCCCCGCCACCGGGATGCGATAGATCTGCGACCCCTGCCCCTCGTGATGGCCCGAAAGGATGATCCACCGGCCGTCCGGCGTGATGCCGTGATCGTTGTTGCAGCGCGTCGCCACCCCGGTTTCCACCGGTTCCAGCCGCGGCCGGTCCAGCGCCACCCTATAGAGCCGCCCGGCCGAATTCACCAGAAGCCAGCCGCCGCAGGGCGACCAGTTCGGCGCCTCCGCCCGGCCCTCGACACGCAGGACCTCGCGCACCACGCCCGTGGCCACGTCGACCGTCTCCAGAATGGAGATCACTCGCGCACCCTGGGCGTAACCAGCTTCTTCGGCCGCAGCCGCTCGGCCGCCTTGAACAGGCCGAAGGTCTGGCTCACGTAGTTCACCGCACCACCGATCTGCTCCAGATAGGTCGCCAGTTCCGGCGTCCGCTCGACCTCTATCACCTGCAGCGGACGCGACGGATCCATCCCCTCGAACTGGGCATAGAACAATGGCTCGCCCCGGCGCAGCACGATGTCCTTCTGCGGCTCGTGCCATTCAAAGGCCCACATCAGCGGCCGCGGCCAGACCGAAACCGGGAACCGCCCGCCAAAGATCGTGCCGGGCAAGGGATCGGGCCGGTAATGCATGAAGGGCGACAACTGGGTGACATAGACCAGTTCGTCGGCGACAAAGCAGTGGGGCGTGATCAGCTGGATCGTCGGCCGGTCGGGATAGCGCCATTCCGCCTCGTTCACCAGCGTCAGCACCTCGTTCAGCTTGTTCGACCGGATCGGGCTTGCCGTGCCCAGCCGGTTCACCAGCACCGGCTTGCCCTTGTCGTCGCGGGAAAAGCCGATCTGCATGTCAAAAGGCGCCTTGACCATGAAATAGCGGCTTTCCAGCTGGATCACCCCGGGGCACCGGCTGGCGCTCTTGGAATGGGTCCTGTTGGTCTGCCGCACGCTCACCCGTTCGGGCGGATCATAAAGCACCGCGTTCTTGTCCGTGGTCAGGAACCAGCCCACCTGGATCGGCCCGGATCCCGGGCCATCCTCGGGCCGCTCGACAGTAACGGTAATATCCATGGCAGACCTCTCGGGTTTTCCGCCAGAGAATCCGCCTTCGCCCGCCCTGTCAATCGCGCCACCCGCCGGCTTTGGCCCTTGCGTCTTCTTCTTTGCAAAAATATCCCGGGGTCCGGGGCAGCGCCCCGGGGGCCGGCCCATCCGCGGCACGCTCCCCACCTGCAGGACCCGGAGGCCCCGATGGATGACCGCCTGATCGTCGCGCTTGACCTGCCCAATGCGCTGCAGGGGCTGGACCTCGCCGACCGGCTGGGCGATGCCGTCGGCTTCTACAAGATCGGTCTCGGCATGCTGACCGGCGGCGGCCTCGCGCTTGCCGACGAACTGAAGCAGCAGCGGGGCAAGCGCATCTTCCTCGACATGAAATTCTTCGACATCGGTGCCACGGTCGAGGCGGCGGTCCGCGGCATAGCGCGATACGACCTCGACTTCCTGACCGTCCACGGCGATCCGCAGGTGGTCCGCGCGGCACAGGAGGGCAAGCGCGGCACGGGGCTGAAGATCCTGGCCGTCACCGTGCTCACCTCGCTTGACCGCGCCGATCTCGACGCCGCCATGATCGTACCCGGCGACATCCACGACATCACCGTCGAACGCGCGGCCCGGGCGCTCGGTGCCGGCGCCGATGGTGTGATCGCCAGCCCGCAGGAGGCGGCCCGCATCCGCGCCCTGCCAGAGGCGGTGGGAAAGCTGATCGTGACCCCCGGCGTGCGCCCCGAAGGTGCCGCGACCGGCGACCAGAAGCGCATCGCCACACCGGCCCGCGCCCTCGCCGACGGCGCGAACCATATCGTCGTCGGCCGCCCCGTCTGGGCCGCCGACGATCCGGCCACCGCGGCACGCGCCATCCTGGCCGGGCTTCCGCCGCGCTAAAGCCCCAGCGCACGTAGCCCGGCCGCCACCGCCACCCCGGCCACGGCTGCCCCCACGTCGTTGCGCGTCAACGCGGTCAGCGCCACGGCCGCCCCCAGCGCCAGCGCCTCGACCAGCCCGCCGGCGGCCAGCGCCATGGCGGTGATCCCCGCCATCACCGCCACCGGCGTTGCCCGCAGCGCGGCATCGAGGCGCGGCGAGGCCGGCAGGAAACGCATCGCGAGATACCCCCCGAGCCGGCAGACCAGCGCCGCCAGCCCCGCAACCAGCATCAATTGCCACAGCGGCGGCATCATCATCCCCTGCCTCCCGGCCGCGCGGTCAGCGCCGCAACCGCCGCGCCGGCCACGCCCGCGCCGACGATACCCCAGGCATGGCCGGCCAGCTGCGCGACGACCAGCGCCGCCCCCGCCCCCACGGCGACCGGGATCAGCGCCGCGCGGCTGCGCACCATCACCGTCATCATCGAGGCCGCAAAGGCCGGCAGCATCAGATCGGCGCCCAGCGCCCGCGGATCGGGCAGGACGCTGCCGAAGACCGCCCCGATCAGCGTGCCGGTCAGCCAGCCCGTCATCAGCATCACGCCGGTTCCGGCGAGATAGGCGCGGTCTTCCTCGCCCCTCTCGGCCGCGCGCATCGTCGCGATCCAGTTGGCATCGCCCAGCAGCAGCAGGCTCGGCAGGGCGCGCGCCGGCCCCGCGGCCGACAGCCAGGGCCGCAGCGTGGCCCCGAACAGAAGATAACGCGCATTGATCACCAGGACCGCCGCCGCCGCCGTCCACAGCGTCGCCGTCCCGCCCTGCATCAGGCTGACCAGCGCCAGTTGCGCCGAACCGGAAAAGATCGTGACGCTCATCCCCAGCGCCGTCGCCCAGCCGATCTGGACCTGTGCCGCCACCATCCCGAAGGCCAGCCCGTACACCAGAATCGGCAGGCCCAGCGCCAGCCCCATGCGCAGGCCACGGCGAAACCCGGCCCAGGTGAAGGGCGCGCGGGTCACGTCAGAGCGCAGCCTTCTTCATCTCGTCGAGGTAGATTTCGCGCAGCCGGATGGCCAGGCCGCCGGGCCTGCCATCGCCCAGATCAACTCCGTCGATCTGCACCACCGGCATCACGAAGGCCGAGGCCGAGGTAACGAAAGCCTCATCCGCCGCCTTCGCCTCGTCGATCGAAAAGCTGCGCTCATCGATCTCCATCTGCGCCTCCCGGGCAAGGCGCAGCACGGCGGCGCGGGTGATGCCATGCAGGATGTCGTGACCCAGTGCGCGGGTGACGATCCGGTTGCCCTTGACGATATAGGCGTTGTTCGAGGTGCCCTCGGTCACGAAACCGTCTTCGACAAGCCAGGCATCGTCGACGCCGGCCTTCTTTGCCGCCATCTTGGCCATCGACGGATAAAGCAGTTGCACCGTCTTGATGTCGCGCCGGCCCCAGCGGATATCTGGCAACGAAATCACCTTCCAGCCCGTCCTCGCGGCCGGTGTCTCGGCCATGCCGGGTTTCGACTGGGTGAACAGCACCACGGTCGGCGCGCAATCGGCACCGGGAAAGGCAAAGTCCCGGTCGCCCGGATTGCCGCGCGTGACCTGCAGATAGATCATGCCGTCGTCGATCCCGTTCCGCGCGATCAACTGCCGGTGCACCTCCAGCCATTCCGCGGGATCCAGCGGATTCGCCATCTCCAGCGCGTCGAGGCTGCGTTGCAGGCGCGCCAGGTGCCCGCCGAAATCGATCAGCTTGCCGCCAAGGACGGATGTCACCTCATAGACGCCATCCGCCATCAGGAAACCGCGGTCGAAGATCGACACCCTGGCCTCGGTTTCGGGCAGGTAGTCGCCATTCACATAAACCTTGCGCATCGTGTCTATCCCCAAAGCTGCGGGCTGGCCGGATGGATGTGGCGGTCGTCGTAACGAACCGGATGCGGCCGGTCTTCCGCCATGTCGGCGGGGCCGTCAAGGTCCGACCAGTCGCCCCCCTGGGCCAACAGAATCGCCGGCGCCATCGACAGGCTGGACGAGATCATGCAGCCCACCATCACCCGAAACCCCAGACGCCGCGCCTCGTCGCGAGTCCGCAGCGCCTCGGTCACCCTTGGACACCGGCGTGACGTGCCACGACCTCACCTCATCGAACATCTGCTGATGGGTCTTTCCCAACCACCAGCTTCCGCCGGTCGCGGACGTGTGCATCATGAAGCCGGTGATGACCGTCTTGGCCAATCCTTGCAGAATTGTCCCCCTGGCCTGCACCGCGGGCGCGGAACCGGCTGGTTGCGGTTTCGCGGTGACGCCGATCAGGCTGGCCTTTGGCACCCCTTCTGCCCGCAACAGCGCGGACAGCGCCGCGCGTGTCCGTGGCCCCCAGCGATCATCAATCCCGCCAGGATCATAACCAAGGTCCGAAAGACCCGACTGCAGCATGGCAACGCTGCCGTTGCGAAGACTGGTTTGAGCCGACAGGAGCGCCAGTGCGGCGGCACGGGTCTTGCGCCCCCACCAGCCGTCGATCAGGCCCGGGCTGAAACCCAGTGCAGCGAGGCTGGATTGAACCTGCCGGATATGGGGGGACATTGCCATGGATCACCCCCCTGTCAGCAGGCGATGAACCTGCTCCTTGAAGTAGACCAGCAATGCACCGGCGGTCGAGGACAGGAAGCCCGGCACCGGCACGGCTCCGAACCCGACCGCCTGCCATCGCTGCAACTGTCCCGTGGCCGGCCTGCCCTCCAGCCGACCAAGCGATTGGGCCATTGCCATCGGCGGATGGCCAAGATCGTTCATGCGAAATCTCCGCAGGGCTTTGGAGAAAGCAGCACATCTTGCGCCGATTAAATCGAAGTACCACAATATATAGACTTGTGGAATACATGCTGACTGAAAATGCCCGAGCGGGCGCGGCTGGGCATCAAGACCGCCGCGCCCGGCATCCCGGCCCTAGCCCTTGGCGGCAGCCGTCACGGGCGGGATCATCTTCGCCAGCTTTGTCAGGCCCAGCGCCGTCACGCGCACCTGTTCCGTCATCTTCTCGGATCCATCCGCGCGCAATACCGTCGTCACCTTATGTTCCAGCAGGCCAGATGTGGTGTACGACTGGTAGCCCAGATCATGTCCGGAACCTGGGCGGCGGTAAATCCAACCGTGTTCACGCAGCCAGACGAACAGGTTTTTCGGGCGCATTTGCAGGCTCTTTGCCGCATCCGTGATGCAGAGCGAGCCGTCAGCTTTGGTCAGACGTTGCAGGGCCACTTCCGATGGCAGAAGTTCCTGCACCCGGCGCTCAAGATGTTCCGCCT
>JBDHSO010000144.1:0-10254 GCA_039808125.1 Rhodobacter sp.
CGTAAAAAGCGGCAGGGAGAGTCGGCCCATGAAGAAGATCGAAGCCATCATCAAGCCCATCAAGCTCGACGAAGTGAAGGAAGCCCTTCAGGAAGTCGGCGTGCAGGGCCTTTCGGTGATCGAGGTCAAGGGCTTCGGCCGCCAGAAGGGCCATACCGAGCTTTACCGCGGCGCCGAATATGTCGTCGACTTCCTGCCCAAGGTGAAGATCGAGGTCGTGCTGACCGACGACATGGTCGAACCCGCCATCGAGGCGATCATCGGCGCTGCCCGCACCGACAAGATCGGTGACGGCAAGATCTTCGTCACCCCCGTCGAACAGGCGATCCGCATCCGCACCGGCGAGACCGGCGACGACGCGGTCTGAACCCGCCCCTGCCGAATGCAGGCCGCCGCCGGCGGCCCGCGGTGGCCCGCGCGCCGGGCCCGAACGTTTCCATGAACCCCAAGCGAAAGGCTGTCAGATGAGCGCGGTTGCCAAAGCTCTCAAACTGATCAAGGACGAGGACATCGAATATGTCGATGTCCGCTTCACCGACCCGAAGGGCAAGCTCCAGCATGTGACGCTGGTGGCCGATCTCGCCGATGAGGACTTCTTCGAGGAAGGCTTCATGTTCGACGGCTCCTCCATCGCCGGCTGGAAGTCGATCGACCAGTCCGACATGAAGCTGATGCCCGATGCGAGTTCGATCTACATCGACCCGTTCTATGCCGAAAAGACGCTCTGCGTGCATTGCGACGTGGTGGAGCCCGACACCGGCGAGGCCTATGACCGCTGCCCGCGCCAGATCGCGCACAAGGCCGAGGCCTATCTGAAATCCTCGGGCGTGGGCGATACCGCCTATTTCGGGCCGGAAGCCGAATTCTTCCTCTTCGATGACGTGCGTTATTCGGTGACGCCCTCGAAAGTGTCGTTCCAGATCGATTCGGAAGATGCGGCCTGGAACACCGATGCGGCCTTTGAAGGCGGCAACCTTGCCCACCGCGCCGCGCACAAGGGCGGCTATTTCCCGGTGAACCCCGTCGATACCGCGCAGGATCTGCGCAGCGAGATGCTGTCCACCATGAAGCGGATTGGCATCAAGGTCGACAAGCACCACCACGAGGTCGCCACCTGCCAGCACGAACTGGGGCTGATCTTCGGCGGGCTGACCGAACAGGCCGACAATATCCAGAAATACAAATACGTCATCCACAACGTCGCCGCCGCCTATGGCAAGACGGTGACCTTCATGCCCAAGCCCATGAAGGGCGACAACGGCAGCGGCATGCATGTCAACATGTCGATCTGGAAGGGCGGCAAGCCGCTGTTTTCCGGCGACAAATACGCCGACCTCAGCCAGGAGGCGCTGTGGTTCATCGGCGGTATCCTGAAGCACGCCAAGGCGCTGAACGCGCTGACCAACCCGGCGACCAACAGCTACAAGCGGCTGATCCCGGGGTTCGAGGCGCCGGTGCTGCGGGCCTATTCCGCCCGCAACCGCTCGGGCTGCGTGCGGATTCCGTGGACGGAAAGCCCCAAGGCCAAGCGCGTCGAGGCCCGGTTCCCCGATCCGGCCGCCAACCCCTATCTGGCCTTCGCGGCGCTGCTGATGGCCGGCATCGACGGCATCCGCAACAAGATCGACCCCGGCCCGGCCTCGGACAAGGATCTCTACGACCTGCCGCCCGAGGAACTGGCCGCCATCCCCACCGTCTGCGGCTCGCTGCGCGAGGCGCTGGAGGAACTGGAGAAGGACATGGACTTCCTGCTCGCCGGCGATGTCTTCTCGCGCGAGCAGCTCGAGTCCTACATGGCGCTGAAATGGGAAGAGGTCTATGCCTTCGAGCATACGCCCCACCCGATCGAATACGCGCTTTACTATTCGGTCTGATCGCGGCGACATCGGTGGAAAGGGCGGCCCTCCGGCCGCCCTTTTCCTTTGCCGCCCCTCCCCCGGGGGCCGGCGGGCGCTGTCGCCCTTGCCGTGGTGGCATCGGCCGGGATATGCCATGTTATCAAAGTTTTGGTTGCTTTTTGCGACCATCCCGCCCAGCCTTCGCAGGCAGGACCGCAAGGAGACGACGATGCCCTATATCGATGGATTCGTGATTCCCGTGCCAACCGCCAACCGCGACATCTACCGCGCGCATGAGTTGAAATGGTGGCCGATGTTCCAGAAGCACGGCGCGAAAAGCCTGGTCGTCGGCTGGGGCGACGATATCCCTCCGGGCAAGCAGACCGATTTCCTGCGCGCCGTCGACGCGCGCGAGGACGAGACCGTGGTCCTGGCCTGGATGATCTGGCCCGACAAGGAAACCCGCGATACGGCCTTTGCCGAGATCATGGCGGCCGGCGACGAGGTGGAGATGCCCTTCGACGGCAAGCGGATGATCTTCGGCGGCTTCACCCCGCTGCTGATGGAAGGCGACCGGACATGAGCGACCACGGCGCACCCTGCTGGTACGAACTTGCCACGGCCGATACCGCCGCCGCGCGGGCCTTCTACGGCCCGGTGCTGGACTGGCAGTTCCAGGATGCCGGAATGCCGGGTTTCACCTATCTCCTGGCGCTGTCGGGCGCGGATATGGTGGCCGGGCTGATGCAGCCCGATACGCCGATGCCGGAATTCTGGATGGTCTATTTCGCGGTGGACGACTGTGACGCGGCGGCGGCCCGGGTGGCGGACCTGGGCGGCGGCATCCACCGCGCGCCCGAGGATATTCCCGACACCGGCCGCTTCGCCATCGTCACCGATCCGCAGGGCGCGGCCTTCGGCCTGCTGCAACCGCTGCCCGGCGGCATCGGCAGCGCTTTCGACCCGTCGCAGGATGGCCATGGCAACTGGCACGAGCTGCATTCCACCGCGCCGGAGGCGGCGCTGGCCTTCTACACCGCGCTTCTGGGCTGGCAGGCGACAAGGGCCATGCCGATGGGCGACGGCATGGGCAATTACCAGCTTTTCGCCCATGCCGGGCAGGATATCGGCGGCATGATGCGGCTGATGGGGCCGCCCGGCGCCGCGTCGCACTGGCTGCCCTATTTCGGCGTGCCTTCGGCGATGCCGGCGCATGACGGGATCGTCGCGGCCGGCGGCACGGTGCTGCGCGGCCCGCTCGAAGTGCCGGGCGGCGGCCATATCGTCGTGGCGCGGGATCCGCGCGGCGCGGAATTCGCGGTGGTCGGCCCGATCTGACCGGCTGCCCGCGAAGGGGGTGAAGGAATGGGCGAAGGAATGGGCAAACTTGCCCATTCCGGCCGCAAGGGCTACATCCCTGCCACCAGCCACAGGGGATGCCGGATGCCGATGGAAAAGACCTTCAATGCCGCGGAAGCCGAGGCCCGCA
Source organism: Rhodobacter sp. (assembly GCA_039808125.1). Taxonomy (GTDB): domain Bacteria; phylum Pseudomonadota; class Alphaproteobacteria; order Rhodobacterales; family Rhodobacteraceae; genus Pseudogemmobacter. The sequence goes on from JBDHSO010000144.1 coordinate 3,328, forward strand.
TCTCGAAGCTCTGGCTCGACAGCAAGGCCTTTCGCGCCGGCGCCAATGCCAAGCCCGGCCACCCCGCCTTCTCGGTCATGATCCCGCCGCCGAACGTGACCGGCAGCCTGCACATGGGCCATGCCTTCAACAACACGCTTCAGGACATCCTGGTCCGCTGGCACAGGATGCGCGGCGACGACACGCTGTGGCAGCCCGGCACCGACCATGCCGGCATCGCGACGCAGATGGTGACGGAACGCGAGATGGCCCAGAATGGCGAGCCGCCGCGCGGCGAGATGGGGCGCGAGGCCTTCATGGCCCGCGTCTGGGAGCAGAAGCGCCGGTCGCGCGGCACGATCATCGGCCAGCTTCAGCGGCTGGGCGCAAGCTGCGACTGGGACCGCGAGGCCTTTACCATGTCGGGCGCGCCCAATGCTCCGGCGGGCGAGGCCGGCAATTTCCACGACGCGGTGATCCGCGTCTTCGTCGACATGTATCGCAAGGGCCTGATCTACCGCGGCAAGCGGCTGGTGAACTGGGACCCGAAATTCGAGACGGCGATCTCGGACCTTGAGGTCGAGAACATCGAAGTGCCCGGCCAGATGTGGCATTTCAAATATCCGCTCGCCGGGGGCGAGACCTATGTCTACCGCGAAAGGGATGCCGAGGGCCGCGTCACCTTCGAGGAAGAGCGCGACTATATCGCCATCGCCACCACCCGGCCGGAAACCATGCTGGGCGACGGCGCGGTGGCGGTTCATCCATCGGATGAACGTTACAGCGCAATCGTCGGGAAACTTTGTGAAATCCCGGTTGGCCCCAGGGAGCACCGCCGGCTGATCCCGATCATCACCGACGAATATCCCGATCCGGCCTTCGGTTCGGGCGCGGTGAAGATCACCGGCGCGCATGACTTCAACGACTATGGCGTGGCGCAGCGCAACGACATTCCGTGCTACCGGCTGATGGACACCCGCGCGCATATGCGCGCCGACGGAGCGCCCTATGCCGAGGCCGCCCGGACGGCGCAGGCGCTGGCCCGCGCCTGGCTGGTCGCCCGCGGCTATGTGCCGCCCGGCATCGCCGAAGAGCCGGTCGCGCTCGGCGAGGCCGAGATCGACGCGATCAACCTCGTCCCGGACGACCTGCGCGGGCTCGACCGCTACGAGGCGCGCGCGCGCGTGGTCGCGCAGATCGAGGCCGAGGGCCTGTCCGTCACCGTGCTGCGCAAGTCGGTCGACAAGGAGACCGGCGCCGAACATCTGGAACGGGTGCCTTTCATCGAGTCGAAACCGATCATGCAGCCGTTCGGCGACCGCTCCAAAGTGGTGATCGAGCCGATGCTGACCGACCAGTGGTTCGTCGACACGGCAAAGATCGTCGGGCCGGCACTGGATGCGGTGCGCGATGGCCGGACGCGGATCCTGCCGCCTTCGGGCGAGAAGACCTATTATCACTGGCTGGAAAACATCGAACCCTGGACGATCTCGCGCCAGCTCTGGTGGGGGCACCAGATTCCGGTGTGGTACGGGCTTGACCTCTCCGCCCCCGATTTCAGCGACGACCAGGGCGACGAGGCGCTGGACGAGGTGGAGATTCTGGAGGTGCTGGGCGACGGCGGGCTTCTCGACCGCGCCGAGAACCTGCATTGCGCGCCCGATTTCACCGCCGTGACCGACCGGTTCCGCGACGACCTTGCCGCCCTGCCCCATCCGCTGAACCATGCCCGCGTGATCGAGGTCGCCGACCGCGCCGCGGCGGTCGAGGCGCTGGCCGCCGCGCTGGCGGTCTATGAGGTCGATCAGGATCCGACGCGGCTGATCTATCCGGTCTGGCGCGATCCCGATGTGCTGGACACCTGGTTTTCCTCGGGCCTCTGGCCGATCGGCACGCTGGGCTGGCCGGAACAGACGCCGGAACTGAAGCGGTATTATCCGACCTCGGTCCTTGTGACCGGCCAGGACATCCTGTTCTTCTGGGTCGCCCGGATGATGATGATGCAACTGGCCGTGGTCGGCGAAGTGCCCTTCCGTACCGTCTATCTGCATGGCCTCGTCCGCGACGCCAAGGGCAAGAAGATGTCGAAGTCGCTGGGCAATGTCATCGACCCGCTGGAGATCATCGACGAATACGGCGCCGATGCCCTGCGTTTCGCCAATGCGGCCATGGCGACGCTTGGGGGGGTGCTGAAGCTCGATACCGCGCGGATCGCGGGCTATCGCAACTTTGGCACCAAGCTGTGGAACGCCTGCCGCTTTGCCGAGATGAACGGCGTCTGGGAGGGGCACGCCACCCGCGCCGCGCCGCCCGCGGCGATGGCGGCGGCCAACCGCTGGATCCTGGGCGAGACGGCGAAGACGCTGGCCGAGGTGGATGCCGCGCTGGAGGAATTCCGCTTCGACCAGGCGGCGGATGCGCTTTACCGCTTTGTCTGGGGCAAGGTCTGCGACTGGTACGTGGAATTCGCCAAGCCGCTGTTCGACGGCGAGGCCGCGGCCGAGACCCGGGCGGTGATGGCCTGGGTGCTGGACCAGTCGATGATCCTGCTGCATCCCTTCATGCCCTTCATCACCGAGGATCTCTGGGCCACGACGGGGCGGCGCGAAAAGCTGCTGGCGCTGACCGACTGGCCGGTGTTCGGCGATCTGGCCGATGCGGCGGCCGCGGCGGAAATGGGCTTCGTGACCGGGCTGATCGAGGAGATCCGCTCGGCTCGGGCGCAGATGCATGTGCCGGTCGGGTTGAAGATCGACCTGGTGGCAGCGGCGATGGATACAGCCGCCCGCGCGGCCTGGGCCCGCAACGAGGCGCTGATCCGCCGGCTGGCGCGGGTCGAGGGCTTTTCGGAGGGGCCGGCGCCGAAAGGCTCGATCGCGGTTGCGGCGCCGGGGGGGGCCTTCGCCATCCCGCTGGCCGGGCTGATCGACATCGCCGGCGAAAAGGCGAGGCTGGCCAAGGGGCTGGAAAAGCTGGGCAAGGAAATCGCCGGCCTGAAGGGCCGGCTCGACAATCCGAATTTCCGCGCCTCGGCGCCCGAGGAGGTGGTCGAGGAGGCCCGCGCCAATCTGGAGGCCCGGGCGGAGGAGGCAGCCAAGATCGAGGCGGCGCTGGCGCGGCTGGCCGATCTGGGGTGATCCCTCCGGGATGATGATGACGCAGCCGCCTGTGGCGGCTGCGGTGCTTTCGTCCCGGCTCTGGCGCCGGAGGCGCCAACCGCCTCGGCGGCCTCCGGCGGGGGTATTTGGATCAAGCGGAAGCGGCGCGGGTTTTTCGCCAGGGCGGCGGGGATCGCCGAGGACGGCGGCGGGCAGGGTCTTGCGCGCGGGCGGGCTTCGCCGCAGGCTCTGCCGCGAAAGGAAACCGTCCATGACCGAACCGCAGACCGCCGCCGCCGATTCCCGCACCGTCTATCTGGCCGATTACCGGCCCTACAGCCATCTCATCGACCGGGTGGACCTGACCTTCCGCCTGGCGCCGCGGGCGACGCAGGTGCTGGCGCGGCTGCATCTGCGGCCCAATCCGGCGGCGCGCGGCCATCATGTGCTGCGGCTGGACGGCGAGGGGCTGCGGCTCCTGTCGCTGCGCATCGACGGCGCGCTTCTCGACCTGACGCCGGACGAGACCGGGTTGACGGTGCCCGCGGCCCTCTTGCCCGAGGCGCCCTTCACCCTTGAGACCGAGGTCGAGATCGACCCCGAGGCCAATACCGCGCTTGAGGGTCTTTACATGTCGCGCGGCATGTATTGCACCCAATGCGAGGCCGAGGGGTTCCGCAAGATCACCTTCTATCCCGACCGGCCCGATGTCATGGCGCCGTTTCATGTCCGCATCGAGTCCGACCTGCCGGTGCTGCTGTCGAACGGCAATCCGGTGGCGCAGGGCGAGGGTTGGGCGGAATGGTACGATCCCTGGCCGAAACCATCCTATCTTTTCGCGCTGGTGGCGGGCGAGCTTGCTGCCTTCCGCGACGGTTTCACCACCCGGTCGGGCCGGCATGTCGATCTGGCGATCTGGGTCCGCCCCGGCGACGAGGCGCGCTGCGCCTATGCGATGGACGGCCTGAAGCGGTCGATGGCCTGGGACGAGGAGGTCTATGGCCGCGAATACGACCTGGATGTCTTCAACATTGTCGCGGTCGACGATTTCAACATGGGGGCGATGGAAAACAAGGGGCTGAACATCTTCAACTCGCGCCTTGTCCTTGCCAGCCCGGAAACCGCGACGGACGACGACTATGCAAGGATCGAGGCGGTCATCGCCCATGAATATTTCCACAACTGGACCGGCAATCGCATCACCTGCCGCGACTGGTTCCAGCTTTGTCTGAAGGAAGGGCTGACGGTCTTTCGCGACCAGCAGTTCTCGGGCGACATGCGCTCGGCCCCGGTGCGGCGCATCCAGGATGTGATGGCCCTGCGCGCCCGGCAGTTTCGCGAGGATCAGGGGCCGCTCGCCCATCCGGTGCGACCCGAAAGCTTTATCGAGATCAACAATTTCTATACAGCGACGGTTTATGAAAAGGGGGCCGAGGTGATCGGCATGCTCCGCCGCCTGGTCGGGGATGAGGGCTATGCGCGGGCGCTGGATCTCTATTTCGAGCGCCACGACGGGCAGGCCGCGACGATCGAGGACTGGTTGCAGGTGTTCCACGATGTGACCGGCCGCGACCTGACGCAGTTCAAGCGCTGGTATTCCGAGGCGGGCACCCCCCGCCTGCAGGTGGAGGAGGCCTGGGAGCCCGCGCCGCAGGGCGGCAGCTACACGCTGACCCTGACCCAGGTGAACCCGCCGACGCCGGGCCAGCCGCACAAGGGCGCCAGGGTGATTCCGGTGGCGGTCGGGCTGCTCAACCCCAATGGCGACGAGGTGGTGCCGACGACGGTTCTGGAACTGGACCGGCCGAGGCAGAGCTTCCGCTTCGAGGGGCTGGCGGCGCGGCCGGTGCCGTCGATCCTGCGCGGCTTCTCGGCCCCGGTGGTGCTGGAGCGGCAGGCCGATGCCGCCGAACGCGCCTTCCTTCTGGCGCATGACACCGATCCTTTCAACCGCTGGGAGGCCGGGCGCGCGCTGGCCCGCGACATGCTGGTCGCCCTGTCGACGGCGGGCGGCGATCCCTGGCCCGCCTGGACTGCGGCGCTGGCGGGGCTGGCGCTTGACGGGGCGCAGGATCCGGCTTTCCGCGCGCTCTGCCTGCGCCTTCCGGCCGAGGATGACATCGCCCAGGCCATCCATGCGGCGGGCGGCGTGCCCGATCCGCAGGCGATCCATGCCGCGCGGCAGGCGGCGCTTGCGGCGCTGGCGGATCGGCTGGCGCCGCGGCTGCCGGCACTGATCGGCGATCTGACGGTGTCGGGCGCCTTCTCGGCCGGGGCAGAGGCCGCGGGCCGCCGCGCATTGCAGGGGGTGGCGCTGGGGCTGCTGACCCGGGTCGACGGCGGGGCCGCCGCGCGCAAGGCCTTTGCCGGTGCCACGACCATGACCGATTCGGTGGCGGCGCTCTCGGCGCTTCTCGAGATCGGACAGGGGCGCGCGGAGCTCGACGCCTTCCGCGCCCGCTGGCAGGGCGACCGCAACCTGATGGACAAGTGGTTCGCGTTGCAGATCGCGCTTGCCGCCCCCGACCGCGCGGCCGGGGTGGCGGCGGCGCTGACCCGCGACCCGGCCTTCGACTGGAAGAACCCCAACCGCTTTCGCGCCGTCATCGGCGCGCTCACGGCGAATCACGCCGGCTTTCACCATGCCTCGGGCGCCGGCTACCGGCTGGTGGCGGACTGGCTGATCCGGCTTGATCCGGTGAACCCGCAGACCGCGGCGCGGATGTCGACCGCCTATGAAACCTGGCCGCGCTACGATGCCGCACGGCAGGCGCTGGTCCGGGCGGAACTGGACCGTATCCTGGCGCTGCCGGGCCTGTCGCGCGATCTTGCGGAAATGGCCGGCCGGATGCGCGCGGCGGCGGGCTGAGCAGGGCGCGGCCGGTTCGCCGGGGCGGGCGCGCTGCGCCCGCCGCCTGGCCTAGCCCTGGCAGAAGGGCTGCTTCGAGACCCACGCAGCCATTTCGGCCCGCATGTCGGCCTTGCGGAAAGGCATCCAGTCGCGGCCCATGCCGCGGTTGCCCGGGCCGGTCACAAGCCCGTCGCGCGCCACCTGCGGTGCGAAGATCTCGACCGCACAGGCCAGATTGTCGCCGCCATCCTTCAGCGCCCCGGCCGAAACCGCGTCGCAGCCGGCATAGGAGGCGGTGCTGGGCGAAATCTGCATCAGCCCGACATAGCGGCCGCGCCCGCCGACCGCCGCCGGGTTCCAGCCGCTTTCATGGCGGGCGACCGCGCTCATCATCGCGACCCAGAACGCCCGCCGTTCGGGCAGCGTGGCCGTTTCATAGCCCGGGCACCAGGTCGCGATATCGGCCGGCACCTGCGCGGCCAGCACATCGTCGCGGTTGGCCACCGCCACCAGCGCCTCGGCCGTCCAGTCATCGGCGGCGGCATGGCCGTCCCAGCCCATCACCGGGACCAGTGTTTCCGCCGGGTGCGCACTGCGCCCGCCGGGCGAGACGCAGCCCGAAACTGTCAACAATGCCGCAAGAAGGCCCGCAATTCGGCCCGCGAACCTCCCCCGGGCCACCATTTTTCCGCCCCGATCGCCTGCGAAAACCGTCACGCTGTTCCCTCGTTTCTGGTGCTTGCATGGCCCTTATCCTGACATCCCGGCTTCTGACCACCCGGCTTGGTTCCCACGCGCGGGAAATTGCCCATCGCCTGGCCATGCCTGCGCGGCGCATGGCCGAGGGCCGGGCCGGGACCCGGGCCAGTGCGGCGGATGCCGGCCGCGACTGGATGCAGGTTCCGCTTCATGCCGAGGCGCCTTCGGCCGCTGCCATGGCCGCGCTGGCCGCCCGCCACCGGGCCGAGGCGCGCGCCGGTCGCTGGGCGCCGCTGCTGG
>JBDHSO010000145.1:0-10135 GCA_039808125.1 Rhodobacter sp.
CTCGGCGGCGCTGAAGGTCTATGCGCAATTCGCCGCCTCCGCCGACAAGGGCGCGGTGCGGGTGCTGCCCGAATAAGTGATTATCCGCTTGTCCGGCAGGAGAGTGAGGTCGAACGGCCCCGGCAATCTTGCATATAAAAGTGAAGGTTGTATGACAGGGGCAGGTTCAATAAGGTATCTACCTTGCTTGCCATTTCACTTGTGCCCGTGATTGTTTCTGCCCGGTTGGACGGGACGTTTGAATTTGCCTTATACCTCGATTCGTCGGGCCTAGGGCTCTGACTGAGAAGAATTGACCGGATATGTTCAAGAAATTAGCACGGAAACTGCTAGGAGCTCCTCTGAAGAAGGCCGAGGCTGCGGAGGTGCAGAAGCCGCGCACGAAGCCGGAGACTAGTGACCCCGCTGATCCAGCCGCACTTCCCCGCAAGGACAAAGGTCAAGGTAAGCGCCGGCAAGAGGTATTGGCTGCCCGCGCCGCCGAGAAGGCGGTGAATGGCGCTCTGGCAGATGCCGCCGCGCTGCCCAAGGGGCAAGGCAAGCGCCGGCAAGAGGCATTGGCCGCCCGCGCCGCCGAGAAGGCGGCGAACGGCGCTCTGGTAGATGCCGCCGCGCTGCGCAAGGGGCAGGGCAAGCGCCGGCAAGAGGTATTGGCCGCCCGCGCCGCCGAGAAGGCGGCGCTGCCAGTGCCTCCGGCTCCGGCCCCTGTCCCCGCGCCAAAACCCGCGGCGCCGCCCGCCCCGGCGAAGCCCGCCGCACCGCCGGCTCCGGCGAAACCGGCTCCACCCCCGGCGCCGCCGGTTCCGGCATATGATGTCGATATCTCCGTCGTCATCCCGGTCTATAACAGCGAGAAATATATCGAACAGGCGATCCGCAGCGTCGCGCGCGCCACGAAATGCCGCTTCGAGATCCTCGCGCTGAACGACGAGAGTCCCGACAATGCCCAGGAGGTGCTCGACCGGCTGGCGCAGGAAATCCCCCAGCTTCGGCTGTTCTCCCATCCCAACATGGGCGGCGCCAACACGCTTAACCGCGGGTTGGAGTTGGCGCGCGGCGAGTTCGTGATGTTCCTCGACGGCGACGACTGGCTGCCCGACGGCGCGCTGAACCTGCTGCTGGAACGGGCGCGCCTCGATGGCTCGCAGGTCGTCATGGGCGCGCTGGAGCGCGACGACGACGGAGAGCGCAAGGTGTCTTTCGACACCCAGAAATTCGTGACCTCGCTGGTGCTCGATGCGAAATCGGGCAAGAACAGCCATCCGGTCATCTATGACAACAGCTTCTATTCCGGGGCGATCTTCTCGCGCGAGTTGTTGCAGAGGACCGGCATCCGCTTCGCGCCGGGCCGGCTCTATGCCGACCGGCCCTTCACCGTCGCGGCCCGCGTCGCGGCGGAACGGGTCTCGGTCACGCCGCGCACCACCGCGATCTGGCGCAAGCGCAACGATGACGACAACCTGTCGATCACCGACCAGACCTATGACACCAAGGTGTTCCGCGACAAGGTCTCGTCCTATCTGGCGACCTATGACGATCTTCTGGCCAGCGGACAGGCCGCCGCCGCGCTGCAATCGCTGAAGCTGGCCGCCCATCGCATCTTCTGGAACATCAACGCTTCGGAAGATCACCAGACCACGACCGAGCTGGCCGGGATCATACGCGCCTTCGTCTGGACGATCGGGGATGTGGAGCTTTTCGACAACCTGTCGCTGCGCAACCGGCTGGTGCTCGACCAGATCGGCTATTACGCGCCGGAATTCGCCCACGCCTATATCCGCCGCCTCGACAAGCTGGTCGCGCAGGAATTCAAGACGGTGGCGGAGAAGGCCGCGGCGATGAAGGCGCTGCCGCATCTGGGCAAGCGCCTCGCCCCCGACAGCGCGGTGCCCGCGATCAAGGACCCCGAGCTGGTCCTGTTCGAAAGCAATTTCGGCAAGACCAATGCCGGCCATCCCGGCTATGTCTATCAGGAGCTGAAGCGGCGCAAGGATGCCGGCTTCAAGGCGGTCTGGGTCTATGCCGGCAAGGCGAAGCCCTTCCCGAACATGCCCGGCGTCATCCAGGTCATGCGTGGTTCGCCGCAATATTACGCCTATCTCTCGCGGGCGAAATACTGGGTGATCAACATCAAGATCGGCTCGCAGTTCAAGCCCGAGGGCACGGTCTTCCTCCAGACCTGGCATGGCACCCCGCTCAAGCGGATGGGCCTCGACATTGAGGTCGAAGGGCCCGAGGTCGAGGCGCGCGACGACCTTCTCGCCATGGCGAAGACTTGGGATTACCTCGTCTCGCCCAACGCCTATTCCAGCACCATCTTCCGCCGCGCCTTCGACTACAAGGGGAAGGTCCTCGAGACCGGCTACCCGGCGAACGACCCGCTGCTGGAGGAGAGCCGCGCGGCCCTGGCGCAGGCGACGCGGGCGCGCCTCAAGATCCCGGCCGGGCGCAAGGTGGTGCTTTACGCGCCGACCTGGCGCGACAACCAGCGTATCGGCAAGTCCTGGCAGTTCTGGTTCCGCCTGCATATCGACCTGCACCGGCTGCGCCATCATCTGGGCAAGACGCATTTCCTGCTGGTCCGGCTGCACCACCTGTCGAGCAACGCGCTGCCGCCCGATGCTTTCGCCGGGCTGGGGGATTTCGCGCTCAACGTCTCGCACGATCCCGACACCACGGCGCTGCTGGCGGCCTCGGACATCCTGGTCACCGATTACTCGTCGATCTTCTTCGACTTCGCGGTGACGCGGAGGCCGATGATCTTCTTCATGTATGACCGGGACGAATATACCAGCGGGATGCGGGATTTCTACTTCAAGCCCGAGACCACGCTGCCCGGCCGCATCGTCACCGACGAGGACCAGCTTCTGGAGGCGATCCGCTCGGCCGAGGACGACCGGCCGCAATTCCAGAAGGCCTATGAGCGGTTCAACAAGAAATTCAACGCGCTGGAGGACGGGTATTCCGCCTGGCGCGTCGCCGAGGCGGTCTTTCGCGACCTGTTCCGGAGAGCATGATGGGCAACGCACCGTTTTCGAGGGTCGCGATCTTTCCCTGTGGCAGCGAGATCGGGCTGGAGATCTGGAACGCCCTGCGCTTCGAGAAGGATCTTGAGCTGCACGGCCTCTCCAGCCAGCCCTGCCACGGCCAGGCGGTGTTCGCGCAATATTGCAACACCATCCCCTGGATCGCCGCGCCGGATTTCCTCGATGCGCTGAACCGCTATATCGACGACCATGCCATAGAGGCGCTGTTTCCGGCCTATGACGACGTGATCCTGTTCCTGGCCCGGAACCGCGAGCGGCTGAACTGCCGATTGATCGCGCCCGAGGCCCGGATCTGCGCTATCGCCCGCAGCAAGCGCGAGACCTATGCTGCGCTGGCCGGGCTGCCCTTCGTGCCCCGCACCTTCGGAACGGTGGAGGAGATCGGGGCAGGGGACTGGCCGGTCTTCGCCAAGCCCGATATCGGCCAGGGCTCGCAGGGAGTCCGGCTCCTGCACGAGGCCGGGGCGGCGCGCGACCTGATGGCCGAAGGCACCCATGTCTTCTGCGAATACCTGTCCGGCCCGGAACTGACGGTCGACAGCTTTTCCGACCAGCATGGCCGGGTGCGCAGCCTCATGCCGCGCGAGCGGCTGCGGACGAAATCCGGCATCAGCGTGCGGACCCGCGCCGTGCCGCTGACCGACGAGCTGCGCGGGATCGCCGAGGCCATCCAAGCGCGGATCGGCTTCACCGGGGCTTGGTTCTTCCAGGTCAAGCAGGATGCCGCCGGAGCCTGGAAATTGCTGGAAGTGGCGCCGCGGATCGGCGGCTCCATGGGGCTCAGCCGCAATCAGGGGGCCAATCTGCCGCTGCTGTCGCTTTACGCCGCGGCGGGGATGGAGGTGGCGGTCGCGCCGCAGATCGACGGGCGGATCGCCGAGCGCTATCTCGGGACGCGCTATGTCGAAGTGCCGGCCTTCGGCGCTGTCTATATCGACTACGACGATACGATCACCTGCCGCGGCCTCGTCAATTCGGCGGCCATGGCCTTTCTCTACAACTGCCGCAACCGGGGCATCGCGCTTTATCTGATCACCCGTTTCGCCGGGGACGACATCCGTGCCGAGCTGCGCCGGCGCGGCATCGGCGAGGCGCTGTTCTCCGACATCATCCATATCACCGACGGCCGTCCGAAAAGCGGGTTCATCACCCGGCCGGACGCGATCTTCATCGACGATTCCTTCGCCGAACGGCAGGAGGTGGCGCGTATCTGTGCCATTCCCGTCCATGCTCCGGACGCGCTGGAAAGCCTGACAGACTGGAGGCTGCCATGAATGCCATGAATTCCCGCCCGACCCGCCCGGCCATCTTCATCGGCCGTCCCAACCGGGTGGACAGCGCACGGTGCGCGGCACTGATCGACGAGGTGTGGAACTCGTTCCACTTCACCAATTTCGGCCCGATGGAGGCGCGCTTCGCCTCCGCCGTGCGCGACTATCTCGGCGCCCGGGCCGCGATGCTCTATGTCAACGGCCATACCGCGCTGGAATCGCTGATCCGGGGCTTGGGCGCGCCGGGCGAGATCATCACCACGCCCTATACCTTCGCCTCGACGCTCCATGCCATCGTCAACCAGGGCTGCACCCCGGTCTTCTGCGATATCGAGCCGGGCGGCGTGAATATCGACCCCGCCGGGGTCGAGGCACTGATCACGCCGCGCACCCGCGCCATTCTGGGCGTCCATGTCTTCGGCGTGCCCTGCCGGCATGACGCGCTGGCCGAGATCGCCCATCGGCACGGGGTGCGGCTGATCTATGACGCGGCCCATGCCTTCGGGGCGCGGATGGCGGATGGCCGGCATGTCGCTACGCTGGGAGATGCCAGCATCCTCTCCTTCCACGCGACGAAGATCTTCCATTCGGTCGAGGGCGGCGCCGTCGTTCTCAATTCCGATGCGATCGACCTTCCCGCCCTACGTGCCCATCGCAATTTCGGCCAGACCGCCGAGGGTGACGTGCTGGCCGGCGGCAGCAACGGCAAGATGAGCGAGTTGCACGCCGCCGTCGGCATCGCCAATCTGGAGACCTTCGCGGCGGAGCTGGCCGGACGGCAGCAGATGGCAGCGCATTACCGGCGCCGGCTGGGCGACAATCCCCGTTTCGACCAGTTGCCGGAAGGGGCCTCGCGCAACGCCTCCTACTATCCTGTCTTCCTGAAGGGCGACATCGCGGATCTGGCGGAGCGGCGCCAGAAGGTGCAGGCCTTCCTCGCCGGGCGTGGCATCGTCGCGCGACCCTATTTCCATCCTTGCCTGTCGGAGACCAGCGGCTTTGCCGTCCATGCCGCCGGCAGGCGCTTCCCACATGCCGAGCGTCTTGCACGGAGTTCGCTCTGCCTGCCGCTCTATGCGGAGCTGGACCCGGAGGAGCAGGAACATATCCTGTCCTCGCTTGAGGCGGCGGTGGCCTGACGCTCCCGCCATTGCAGAACCCGGTCGCCATTGCTACCCGGACACGATAGGCTGCCGGCCATATTGACCGACCGAAGCCGGGAAGGACAAGACAGGCCTGAAGGAGATATCATGCGCCGCGTCATCACTTATGGCACATTCGACACCCTGCATTACGGGCATATCCGGCTGCTGCGCCGAGCGCGCGAACTGGGCGATTATCTGATCGTCGCACTCTCGACCGACGAGTTCAACTTGCTGAAGGGTAAGCGGTCGAAATTCACTTGGGAGGAGCGGCGGCACGATCTGGAGGCGATCCGCTATGTCGATCTGGTGATCCCGGAAACCTGCTGGGAGCAGAAGGCGCTGGACGTGAAAGCTCATGATGTTTCCGTCTTCACCATGGGCGATGACTGGACTGGAAAGTTCGATTTCCTGAAGGACCAGTGCGAAGTGGTCTATATGCCGCGGACCCCGGCGATCTCCAGCACGATGATCCGCAAGAACGTCGCCGCCGCCACGGGAGGGGAATAACCGCTTGGCGCCGGGTGCGATGGCGTTCCGGCTGGTCCGGGGGGTGCTGCCCGGGCGGTTCCTGACCGCACGCCATGGCGTGTTGACCCGGCTGAGCCTCGGCGCGCTGGCCGGCCTCGCCACGCTGGCGGTCACCTTCGAGCCGCGTCTCGCCCAAGCCATGCTGGCGGATCTGCGGGCCGACCGCTTCCTGACCGGGCTGCGCCGGCTCTCGTGGTACATGCGGCGCGGCTGGCCGGGGCTCGACGTGTCGCGCGATCCGGTCTTCGTCTTTCCGCAGGGGCTGGAGCCGGCGGCGATCGCGGCGCAGCGCCGCTTCCTCGCCCGCCGCGCGCGCCGGATGGTCGAGGCCGACCTGCTAGCCGAACGCAGCTATCTCTCCGCCTGCGAAATGCTGGCGCTGCCCGCGCCCTCGGCCCCTGCGGCCGCGCGGTTCGAGGCCGAGGCGGGGGCCTGTCTCGCCCATATCCTCGCCGCGCCGGGGGGGGGGGCGGGGCGGCTGGTTGCGGCGGATGCCCCGGCGCGGGCCGAATTCTCCCGCCCGGCGGCGGAGGCCGCGCTGCGCGACACGATGGCGCTGCTGGCGCGCCACGGCATTCCGGCCTTCATGCTTTCGGGTACCTTCCTCGGCGCGGTGCGCGAGGGTGGCATCCTCGCCCATGACTACGATATCGACCTCGGCGTGATGGCCGATACGGTCGATCCCGCCCGGCTGCGGGCGGTGCTGGCTGGGGCCGGGCCCTTCCACCTGCTGGCCTCCGAGGCCCAGGTCCTGTTCGAGCGCGACGCCGGCGGGACGCTGCGCCGCCGCGTGGTGCCGGTGCTTCACAAGCTGCGCCATCCCTCGGGCGTGGTGGCCGACATCTTCCTGCATTACCGCGAGGGCGGCACGATCTGGCACGGTTCGGCCGAATACCGCTGGGACAATAGCGATTTCGCGCTGCGCGACTGGCCGATCGCCGGGATCGGGGTGCCGGGCCCGGCGGATGCCGACCGCTACCTGACCGAGAATTACGGCGACTGGCGCATCCCGCGCGTCGATTTCCATTGCGCGGTCGACACCACGAACCAGCGCCTGCTGCCCAGCCCGCTCTCGCTGGTGCTGGCGCTGCGGCGGCTCTGGCTCGCCGGCCGGTCGCGGCCGGAGGCGGTGGCGCCGCTCCTGCGCCAGATGCGGGCGGCGGGGCATATCCGCCCCGATCCCGCCGCCCCCGGCGGCTGGTCGGTCGCGCCGGGGCTTTTCGCGCCCTGATCCCACGCTATCTTGCGCGCGGCCGCCGGCGCGCCATGCTAGAACCGGCGGGAACCGGCAAGGGAAGGTGTGAAGGTGACAAGGTTCGGACTGTTCTTTCTGTGCATGGGTCTCACGCTGCTGGCCGCGACCGGCGCGCGGGCCTGGAACGACGAGGGGCACCGTGTTGTCGCCCTGATCGCCGCCGGCCATCTGACGCCCGCCGCCCGCCGCCAGGTGGAGATGCTACTCGCCAGCGAGGGCGAGACCTCGATGGCCGATGTGGCGAGCTGGGCCGACCATATCCGTAAGGAGACCGACGATCATCCGACGCATGGGGTACGCATCCCGCTGGACCATCGCCCCTACGACCCGAAGCGCGACTGTTCCGCGGCCCGGGCCTGCGCCATCGCCGGGATCGCGTCCCATATCCGGGTGCTGGGCGACCGGCGGGCTCCGGTCGCGGCGCGGACCGAGGCGCTGAAATACGTCATCCACCTGACGGGCGACCTGCATATGCCGCTCCATGCCAGCCAGCAGAACGGCGGTCGCATCCGGGTCGAGCTCGACGGCAAGCCCCTGACGCTGCACCAGGTCTGGGACGGGCCGATCCTCGGCCATCAGGGCCGCTCGGCGATCCGCATGGCGCGGCGGATCGAGGCAGACGGACGGCCCCCCGGCCCGATCACCGCCGACCCGGTGGCCTGGGCCACCGAAAGCCGCGACATCGCCCGCGACATCGTGATGCCGGGCATCGCGCGCGGACGGGGGATAATCCGGCTCGACGACCGCTATCTGGAGCACTACTGGCCGGTGGTCGAAGCCCGGCTGCACCTGGCCGGGCTGCGGCTCGCGCTTGTGCTGAACCAGACACTGGGGCAGCCCTAGACGGCGCGCCTCTCCCTGGCGAAAGCCGCCCTGACAGTCCGGCCGCCTTCACGGGCTGCAGGCATTCGCGGCATATAGCGCCGGCAGAGATGAAAGGCGCCTGTTCCGGCACAGGTGTCGGCGTCCCCGGGTCAGGCCGCGCGCGACCTACCGCCGCTCAGGGCCGCCACGAGGCGCAGCACCTGGTCCGGGCCGATCTTCTGCCGGGCGGGATTGTCGACCCGCACCCAGTCCGGGTCGAGGGCCTGCGGATGGTCGGGCAGGTGATGGCGGAGCACCCAGGCGTTGCCCTTGTCGAATTGCGCCTGAAAGCGCCGCGCCAGTGCCGGCTCGGGCGCCACCGCGCCGCCCTTCAGATCCTCGCGGACCCAGTGCAGCAGGGCGCGCTTCATCGCCGGCGGCAGGTCGGCGAAATCGGTGTTCATCAGCCGCAGCATCTCGGCCGACCATTCGCCCATGCTCTCGTTGCGACGCTCGGGGCGGGTCAGCCAGCCCTCCAGCGCCGCGATCCCGGTCAGATCAAGAAAATCGCTGACCGAGCCCTCGGGCAGACGCTTCACCGCGTTGAAGGACCGCACGGTCAGCCGCGCCTCGGGGAAGGCTGTGGTCCAGCGCGTGATCAACATGCGGTAATCGAAGTAAGTCCGCTTGCGCTCGGCCATATTCGCCTCGAGGAAGGCGTCGACATCGAGCTGCAATCCGTGGCGCAGCATGGTGGAATAGAGCGAAACCGCCTGTTCGAGCTGCGGCCGCAGATAGAGCACGATCTCCACCTCGCCCGCCAGCGACGGTGCCAGCAGCGCGCGCAGGGCGGCGAAATGCTCGGGTTTGCTGCACCGCGAATGGATATGCTCGCTCGAGATGACCACATGATCCGGCCGCACCGTCGCGATCTCCTCGGCGAAACCCGCCACCGCCCGGTCGCGATAGGCCGCCCATTTCCGGGCGGTCTGCAACTTCTCGAAGCGATGCAGCGGCGAGCGCACGAAGCCCTGCGCCACGATCGGCAGGACCAGATGCGTCGTCTCACCCAGCGTCTCGGGATAGAGGATGCCATGAGTGCGCAGGGCGGGCCGGTTCGCCGCGAGGAAGGTCTGGATGCTGGTCGTCCCGGTCTTGGTCGTGCCGATATGGAGGGTGGTCTTCATGCGGGGCCTTGCATTTCCTTGGCTGGGTTCCGGTTGGCTGAGGTCCAGCACGAAGTTCTGTCCCGGCCCTGCCGGTCGAAGACGGGCGCAACGGGCCGGCCGCGCAATCATAGAAAGGGCTCCCTGGCAGGGCAAGGCCCGGATGCGCCCCGCTTTTTTCAAGACCCTCCGGCCGGCGGCCGGGTCCGTCCGACGGTCTTGTCTGCCGGGGGCCCAGCCGCTAGACCGGCACGGGCGGGGGTCCGGGTGGCTTCCCGGCCCGGCAAGAACAGGATGACCCATGCGGCTGCCCGCGCGCATCGACATCACCGACTGGTCCCGGAACCGGCGCCTCCTGCGCTTGGCCTGGGCCGAAGGCATCAGCAGAGCGAGAATGTTCATGGAAAAGATCGACAGCGCCTCCGCTATCCATATCGACCTCGCGCTGCCGGTCGAGGAACTGCGCGACCGCATCGCTGACATGCCGCGGCTGAACTTCATCCATGTCGATCACGCCCCGCTCGGCAAGGCGCCGACCGAAAGCATCATCACGCTGGCCCGCAAGGACCCCGCCACCCGTGAGAAGCTGGTGGCAATGGTCAATGCCGGCTTCCATCTCTATGTGCTGCGCGACGGGGTCTCCTCGCTGGTGCGCCACCGCCGGATCCGCACGCTCTGGCGCAGCGTGATCTCGGGCGAGGTTTTGGTCGACGAGAACGACATCCATTACCGGCTGGACCGCGCGGCGGGCGAGGGCGAGCCGCGCCTGCTGGTGGTGTTCTCGGCCGTCGCCGCCAAGATCTACACGCCGAGCCTGATGCGGCATTTCGAGTAGTATTTCGCAACCATCGGCAAATATGTTCCGCAAAGCACCCATATCCTGCGTATTGCCGTTTTCGGCGGCGTGGCGGGCTCGGTC
>JBDHSO010000146.1:0-10014 GCA_039808125.1 Rhodobacter sp.
AGGCCCATGGCCACGCCGGCGACCGGCGCCTTCAGCGGCACGCCCGCATCCATCATCGACAGCGAGCCGCCGCAGACGGTGGCCATCGAGGAGGAGCCGTTCGATTCGGTGATCTCCGATACGATGCGGATCGTATAGGGGAAATCGGTCGGCGCCGGCAGAACCGCCTGCAACGCGCGCCAGGCCAGCTTGCCATGGCCGATCTCGCGACGGCCGGGGCTGCCGACACGGCCGACTTCGCCGACCGAATAGGGCGGGAAGTTGTAGTGCAGCAGGAAGTTGGAACGGTAATTGCCGTTCAGCGCGTCGATGATCTGCTCGTCCTCGCCGGTGCCCAGGGTGGACACGCAAAGCGACTGGGTTTCACCACGGGTGAACAGGGCTGAGCCATGGGTGCGCGGCAGGATGCCGGTCTCGATCACGATCGGGCGGACGGTCTTGTTGTCGCGGCCGTCGATACGGGCACCGCCGTTGATGATGTCGCCGCGCAGGATGCCCGACTCCAGCTTCTTGATCGCCGAGCCGAGGTTCTTGTCGGCGCGGTCCGCCTCGGGGAGCGCCTCCTTGATGGCAGAGACCGCCGCGTCGATGGCATTGGTGCGTTCCTGCTTGTCCTTCAGCGCGAAGGCGGCGCGCATCTGGGTCTCGCCCGCGGCGCGGACCTTCTCGCTCAGCGCCGAAATATCGGGCGGGGCGAAGTCGAAGGGTTCCTTGGCCGCTTCCTCGGCGAAGTCGATGATCAGGTCGATCACCGGCTGCATCGCCTCATGGCCGAACTTCACCGCACCGAGCATTTCCTCTTCGGTCAGTTCATAGGCCTCGGATTCGACCATCATCACGGCATCCTTGGTGCCGGCGATGACCAGATCCAGCCGCTGTTCGGGCTTCATGCGCAGTTGCGTCATGTCGTCCATGGCCGGGTTCAGCACATAGGCGCCATTGGTGAAGCCGACGCGGGCGGCACCGATCGGGCCCATGAACGGCACGCCCGAGATGGTCAGCGCCGCCGAGGCGGCGATCATCGCCACGATATCGGGGTCATTGACCAGATCGCAGGACAACACCGTCGCCATGACAAGGACTTCGTTGCGGAAGCCTTCGACGAACAGCGGGCGGCAGGGCCGGTCGATCAGGCGGGAAACCAGCGTTTCCTTTTCCGAAGGCCGCGCCTCGCGCTTGAAGAAGCCGCCGGGGATCTTGCCGGCGGCATAATATTTCTCCTGATAATGCACGGTCAGCGGAAAGAAATCCTGACCTTCCTTCGCCGATTTCGCGAAGGTGACGTTGGCCATGACCTGCGTCTCGCCCAGCGTGGCGATGACAGAACCATCGGCCTGACGGGCAACCTTGCCGGTTTCCAGGGTGAGCGTCTCGTTGCCCCACTGGATCGATTTTCTGGTGATTTCGAACATTCACAATCCTCTGCGAGCCATCCCGGGTCCCTCCCGGGGTCTCGCCTCCTATGGCGGCCCCATTGCCGCCGCCCCAATCCTTTGCATGTGCCCGGGGCCAGGGGCGTCACGTCTCAGATGGCCGGCGCCATACAGGAAAATGCGGAGTTTGGGAAGCACAGAGTACCGCAGTACCCTCGCGGCAGGCGGAACCTGCGGCTATTCCCGCAAGCCGGCGGCCGGCCGACAGGCTTCGTGGGGGTCTGCCGCGGCGGATGGGGAAAAGCGCCGGGGCATGAGACTGAAGATTGGTTTCGGAAGGTTGCGCCACCGCCGGGAAATGCCGCTGGTCCAACTTTCGGGTGCTGTGACGGCGCGGCCGCTGGCGTTTTTCTTAGTGGCGATGGTTGCGGACGGGGCCATGCCGCGGATCCGCGCGATGTATCAGGCGCCGGGTGAAATGGACCGCCATCGCGCCGCCGCGGCGGGCGCGATGGCCGGAGCGCGCGGGGCGGCGCCTCAGGTCGCGCCCTCGCGCCTGCTGCCCGGCCGTGACGGCAGGCCCCAGGCCTTGCGCGCCGTGACCAGCCGCAGATCTTCCGGGTCCATCCCCATCGACAGCAGTGTCTTGCGGTCGAAGCGGGCTTTCGCCACCGAAGGGTCGTGACGGGTGCCGAACAGCCGGTCGATCCAGCCCATGCCGGCGCTGACATGGAAGGTCGCGCGATGATCCTGAAAGTGATGCGCCAGATGATCGCGGGTGATCTTCCGGCCGAACCAGCCCTTCTTCACGTTCAGATGCGCCAGCGTGTGACAATATTCATAAAAGGCGAAGGCCGTGACCGAGCCGAAAAACAGCGCGACAAAGGCCGCGACAAAGGCCGACGGCAACCCGAGGAAAGGCCAGAGGACGAGGGTATGCAGCGCCACGGCGATCATTCCGAAGCGGACGGGATACCAATGGTCGTTGCCGGTAAAGAACTCCGCATCGGCGGGAAATTCGTGGTGGCCGATATGGCTGCGGTAAAGATCGTTGAACAGGCCCTGGTCGGTCGGCGGTTTGCGGTGCAGCAGGAAGCGGTGCATCGCGTATTCGACGAAAAATTGCAGCATTATGCCCCAGAGCACCGCCAGGAGCAGCCAGGGCGAGAAGAAGGCGGCCAAAAGCCCCGCCGCCGCCAGCCAGAACGGTGCCAGCCGCTGCAGGCTGCCCATGTGAATCAAGACGCGCAGGGTCTGGATCATCGCATCCTCCGTGGAATGCCACAAAGGCTGCCGGTGCCGGGCGCGGCGGTCAACAGGGACGCGGCGTCAAGCAAAAGGGGGCCGCGGTGGCGACCCCCTTCGATGGCCGTTTCCGGCCGGGATCAGCGGCGCAGGCCGAGGCGCTGGATCAGCGACTGGTAGCGGGCCTCATCCTTTTTTTTCAGATAGTCCAGAAGCTTGCGGCGCTGGGCCACCAGCATCAGCAGGCCACGACGCGAATGGTTGTCGTTCTTGTGACCCTTGAAATGCTCGGTCAGGGTCGCGATGCGCGACGACAGGATCGCAACCTGCACCTCGGGTGAACCGGTGTCGCCGGTCTTGGTCCCGTATTCCTTGATCAGGCGGGTCTTGTCTTCAACGGTGATCGACATCGGAGATCTCCTTGCGGTTTTGAAGCGACGGCGCAAGCCGGGATGTCGTCCAGCAGGGCCCTTTGCCCCGAAGGCGGACCCCCGGGGATGCGCGCGTATAGTAGGAACTGCCGCAAAAGGGAAGGGTCTTGTCCGCCGGGGCGGACCGGCCGGCTGCGCCGGCACAGGCAAGGCTGGCAGTCCCGGTCGATTCGTGATAGAAAATAGGATATTCTCTTTTGACCTCAGTTGGTTAACGGAGAAGTTGGTTAACGCCGTGGATGCGGTGGTTTGTTCGGGGTGTCGGAATGCTTGCCTTGTTCGGATTGATGGGGGCCGTTCTTGCCGGTGTCATGGCCGAAGGCGCCTTGACCCTGTCCAGAACGCCGGAGGATGCGCCTCTGGATGACGAGACGCCCGGGGACGAGGGTGCGGATGACGCGGCCTCCGGCGATCTGCTGGATGATCCCGACGACGCGGTGCCGGCGGCGGAAGGGACGGGCGGAACCGAGGCGGCGGACGGGACCGATGAGGCTGACGGGACGGGGGAGACGGCCCCTGTCGAGGCCGCTTTCACCGATGGGGTGAACACCGACGATCTGCCCGATGCCCAGGATGCCGGCCGCGAGGTCGCGGGTAACTCGGGCGCCGACCTGATCTCTGGCGGCTCCGGCGGCGATACCCTGTCGGGGGGTGCCGGCAACGATCAGATCGACGCCGGCGCAGGGGGCGACCGTTTGCAGGGCGGCGCCGGCGACGATCGGCTCTGGGCCGGTGACGGCGACGATGTCGCGGCCGGCGGCGCCGGCAACGACCAGATCGAGGCGCAGGCGGGCGATGACCATGTGGAAGGCGGCACGGGCGATGATTCGCTGGCCGGGCACGGTGGTGACGACATGCTAGCCGGCGGCGAGGGGAACGACAGCGCGCTTGGCGGATCGGGCGACGACAGC
The DNA here is from genome assembly GCA_039808125.1 of Rhodobacter sp. Taxonomy (GTDB): domain Bacteria; phylum Pseudomonadota; class Alphaproteobacteria; order Rhodobacterales; family Rhodobacteraceae; genus Pseudogemmobacter. The sequence continues at coordinate 3,961 of JBDHSO010000146.1, forward strand.
CTTTCGGGTGCAGCCGGCAGCGACTGGCTGGCGGGCGGCGACGGCGACGACCGGCTGGACGGCGGTGCGGGGCAGGACACGCTTGACGGCGGCCGGGGCGACGACTGGCTGGCCGGCACCTTCCCCGAAGGCGACGACGCCGGGGCCGATTTCCTGAACGGGGGAGCCGGGGACGACGTGCTGGAACTGGGCGCCGGCGACCACGGCTTCGGCGATACCGGCGCCGATCGTTTCGTCCTGACCCGATGGCTGGGCGACGGCGGCTATGCCACCATCACCGATTACAACGTGGCCGAGGATCAGATCGTGCTGGTCTATGATGCGGCCGCCCATGCCACGCCCGATGTGACGGTGGAGCCGCTGGATGGGCAGGACGCCGTGCGCATCCTGATTGACGGCCATGCGGTGGCAACGGTCAACGGCCATGTCGCGCCGGAAGATATCCGGCTGCTGGCCGCCTAGATCGGGGCGGATTGCCGAAGTGCCGCGGATGTGGCGTGCGCCCCGGAGCCATGCCGCGCGGCCGGGGTTTCACCTTCGCGGGCCGGATGCTCCCCGCGCCTGTCGGCAGGACGACCGGCCGCCGCGGCAGATCTTCGGCCGGCACAGGCGCCTGCGACTGCGCCGCCCGGCACGCTTGCGATGTCGCCTCATTCCGCCGCTCAGGTGGCGCGCAGCCTGCGCATCATCAGCGGCAGGCCCATCTCCTCGAACCGGATCATCTCGACCTTGTGCGCGCCGAAGGTTCCGCTGTTGTAGCAGACGGTACGGAACAGGACCCGCTTCCGCTTTGGGCCTTCGCCCGTCCAGTCGGTCCAGATGCGGAATCGCTTGTGCCGCGGAGTTTCGACCGAGACGACCTTCGGCACGACCCGCCGATAGCCCGAGATCCGGATCCTGCTGCACAGGCCATGCAGGAATGCCCGGACATCGCGGGGTGTTCGGACAATCACGATGGCGTTGCCGATGTAGATCGGAATCGGCATGGCGACGGCATCGGCGATCTGACGATACCGCCGGCTGTTCAGATGGTGCGCCACTCGGGCGATATGGCTCTCCGGACTCATGCGAACCTCGGCAGGCAGGGGGTGCGGGGTAGCGGTGCGCAGAGTCAACGCGACCAGACCGGTCGGGTTGCGCGCCCCGGCCGCCTCGGCGGAAATTCACAAAATGCGGCAGATCTGGCCGGTTCCCGACCCGCCGACATTGATATTCATCAATTGCCATCTTTTTCTGACCGCAATTCCCCATGGGGCGCCCGCCGGTCCGATTCGGGGGTGGCGCCGCGATATCCGCAATTTTGATCAAATCCGTTTCGGGGGATTGCGGTGTCGCGCCCGCCGTGGTCAGACTGCCGGCGCGAGAGCGAGGAGGGCCGGAAATGCGCGTCTTCATCAACGGCTTCGGCCGGATCGGCCGTTCGATCCTGCGTGCCTGGGCAGAGGCGCCCACCCGCTGGCCCGGGCTGGAGGTCGCCGGGATCAACGATATCGCCGCCCCCGAGATGTGTGCCTGGCTGTTCGAATACGATTCGGTCTTTGGCCCCTGGCGCGGTACCGTCGCGCTGGAGGGCGACGTCTTGGTCGTGAACGGCCATGCGATGCCGCTGCATCGCAGCCCCGACATTTCGGTGCTGGATCTCGGTGGCGTCGACGTGGTTCTGGAATGCACCGGCCGCGCCGGTACGCGCGATGTGGCCGGGCGCGGGCTGGCCGCGGGCGCGGCGCGGGTGCTGATCTCGGGGCCGTCCGACACGGCGGATCTGACGGTGGTCCTGGGCGCGAACGACACCGAACTGGCCGGGCAGTGCATCGTGTCGAACGCCAGTTGCACCACCAATGCGCTGGCGCCGCTGGCCCGGCTGATCCATGACCGCTGGGGCCTGGTGACGGGGTCGATGACCACGGTGCATTGCTATACCGGCAGCCAGCCCACCATCGACGCCCCGGCGGCCGACTTCGCCCGGTCGCGCGCCGCCGCCCTGTCGATGGTGCCGACGACGACCAGCGCCTCGCGGCTGGTCGACCGGGTGGTGCCGCAGATCGCCGGGCGGCTTACGGGGCAGGCGGTCCGGGTGCCGGTCGCCAGCGTCTCCTGCGTCGACCTGGCCGTCATGACCGAAGCCCGGCCGGGTGTTGACGAGGTGAATGCCGCTTTCCACGATGCGGGCGGCGTGATCGGCGTGACGGACCGGCCGCTCGTCTCGACCGACCTGCGCGCAAGGCCGGAATCCATTGTCATGGCCAGCCCCGAAACGCGCCGTACCCCGCAGGGGCTGCTCCGGGTGTTCGGCTGGTATGACAACGAATGGGGATTTTCGAACCGCATGCTGGACGTGGCGCGGCGGATGGGGTGACTACCCGGCGAAGATCGAACGAAGCCGCGCGGTGTCGATGGCCGGACAGATCCTGCCGGGCGGCTTGACCGTCGGCACGGATTCGGCCGCAACCAGGGCGTTGACGACCGCTTCCTCCACCGCCTCGACGGCGGTCAGGTAAAGCGGGTCGATCAGTTCGGGATTCAGTTCCTCGCGGCTGGTGAAGGCGGGGGCATGCTGCGGCATCGGGCCGGCGTTTGCCGTCGACAGTGCCAGGAAGATGTCGCCGGAACTGTTCCCGCCCGGCGTGCCCCCGCGCCCGATCCCGATCCCTGCGCGTCGCGCCATGTGCCGCAGCGACAGCGGCGACAGGGGGGCATCGGTGGCAAGGATCACGATGATCGACCCCATCTCGGCGGTGCGGAATGCGCCTTCCCGCATCAATTGCCCGATCGGCCGGCCGAGAATCGAGAGCCAGGGCCGGATCCCGTGGTTTGCCTGGACCAGCGCCGCCACGGTGAAATCGCGCCCGGCCACCGCGACCCGGCGCGAGGCGGTGCCGGTGCCAGCCTTGAACTCATAGGCGATCATGCCGTTGCCGCCGCCGACCGAGCCTTCGGCCACCGGCCCGCCGGCCCGTGCCTCCAGTGCCGCCAGCGCATGTTCGGGGGTTACGGCCATGGCATTGATATCGTTCAGGACGCCATCATAGGTTTCGGCCACCACCGGCATGGCCCAGGCGTGGCCGTTCCGGAAATGATCGGCATAATGCGCGATCATCCAGCGCGTGGCGCCAGTGTGGCAGGCGCCGATGCCGTGGGTATTGGTGATCAGGACGGGGCCGAGAAAATAGCCCGCATCGTTGATCCAGTGCGTCCCCGTCATCTCGCCATTGCTGTTGAGCGTGGCCTGCCCGGCCCAGACCGGCATCGCCGCCCGGCCCGGACGGGGCAGAATGGCGGTGACGCCGGTGCGGATGTTGCGGGCCGGATCGGTCAGGGTCGAGAAGCCGACGGTCAGCCCCGCAATATCGGTGATCGCATTCAAGGGGCCGGGCCTACCCGGGAAGGGCAGGCCCAGATCGCGGGCGCGGGGTCTTGTCATCTGGCTCCGTCACGCAAGGCTGGAAAAGGCGCGATCCAGACCCTCGGCCACCTGATCCACGTCGTCAAGCGAAAGACACAGCGGCGGCACCATGCGCAGGGTCGACCGGGTGGGGCCGGATTTCGACAGGATCAGCGCGCTGTCACGGCAGGCCTCGAAAACCGCCGCAGTGGTCTCGGGATCAGGCTCCTTGGTCTTGCGGTCCTTGACCATTTCGATCGCAAGCATCAGGCCGCGCCCGCGCACATCGCCGATGGCCTTGTGCTTTTGCTGCAAATCGCGCAGCCGGGCCAGAAGCGCGCCGCCTACCGCCGCCGCATTTTCCTGCAAGCGCTCCTCGCGCAGGACCTGAAGCACCGCGCGGCCGGCGGCACAGGCGGTCGGGTTGGCGCCATAGGTGTGGAACATGAATTTCTCGGCCATCGGCGCGGCGATCCGCTTTTGCGCCACCACGGCGCCCAGCGGAAAGCCGTTGCCGATCCCCTTGGCCATGACCACGATATCCGGAATCACGCCATCGGCCTCGAACCCCCACATATGCGCGCCGGTGCGGCCAAAGCCGGACTGCACCTCGTCGGCGATGTAGAGCCCGCCGGCCGCGCGCACCCGTTCCGCCGCCCCCGACATGTAGCCCGGGGGCATCTCGATGATCCCGCCGTAGCCCTGCACCGATTCGACGAAGATGCCGGCCACCCGGCCGGTGGTGGCGGTGGCGATGGTGCGCTCGATCTCGTCCAGATAGGGGGCGGCGCCGGGGCCGAAGACGCCGCGATACTGGTTCGGATCGGCCACGAAGGCCACGTTGCCGGGCATGCCGGGATGGCGGAAGCCGGCGATCCCGGTCAGCGATTGCGCGGCGGAGGTTGGCCCGTGATAGGAATTGCGCAGCGCCAGCAGGTCGAGGTTGCCGGTGTAGGACCGGGCCATCACCATGGCGAGGTCGATGGCCTCGGAGCCGGAATTGGTGAAGTGGACGACCCATTCCAGATCGCCGTCCGGCCCTTTCGGCATGGTCTGTGCAAGTTCCTCGGCCAGATGGGCGGGAACCGGGTGATAGAACATCGTCGTGCAATGGGTCAGTTCGGCCGCCTGCTTCATCGCCGCGTCCACCACCGTGGGATGCGAATGGCCAACCGAGATGCAGACATTCATGCCCAGCAGATCGGTGTATTTCCGGCCGGCCTCGTCCCAGAGATACTGGCCCCGCCCGCGGCGAAAGACCATCGGCTCCTTGAACGGCACGAACTTGTGCTGGCTTGCGGCGTAATAGGTATCGCGGCGGGCGGCGGTGCCCGAAAGCGTCCAGTCGACGGGAAGATCATCAAGCGGGGTCATGCGGCATCTCCCAGGATTTCGCGGGTTCGGCGGGCGACGAAATCGTCCAGTGCCTCGCGGACGGCCTCGTCCATCGCAGGCGGCTCGTAATCTGCGAGGATTTTCTTCACCCGCCGGTTCGCACGCTCGTGCTCCCATAGCGCGCCCTCGGCACTCCATTGTTCATAGGTGCCGTTGTCAGACATGTCGCCCATCCAGAAGGCGCTTTCGAAATGGGCCTGGGTATGGCTGGCGCCCAGGAAGTGGCCGCCCGGCGGCACCTCGCGGAAGGCTTCCATCGCCTGGGCGGCTTCGGAGAAATCCACCCCCTGCACGAAGCGCATCATGGCCGAGCAGCGATCGGCATCCATGACGATCTTTTCATAGCCGGTGGTCAGCAACCCTTCGAGACAGCCCGTGGCGTGGATGATGAAGTTCACCCCCGCCATCGCCGCCCCCATCAACTGCGCCTGCGATTCGTAGCCGGCCTGCGCGTCGGGCACCTTGGACGCGGTCAGCGCGCCCACCGAATGGAACGGCAGGCCCAGCCGGTCGGCCAGCGTCTTGGCGCACATCTGGAACTGCGTGCCTTCGGGCGTGCCGAAGGTGGGCGCCCCGGTCTTGAGCGAAATCGGCGAGAAGAAGGTGCCGAAGGCCGCCGGCGCGCCGGGGCGGATAAGCTGGATCAGCGCGACAGAGGCCAGGACCTCGGCCAGGACCTGGGCAAGCGTTGCCGCGATGGTGACGGGGGACATGGCGCCGCCCAGCACGAAGGGAGAGACCACGGTGCATTGCCCGGCGGCGGCATAGACCTTCAGCGCGCCCAGCATGGTTTCATCCAGCACCAGCGGCGCATTGGTATTGACCACGGAATAAAGGACGCAATTGTCGTCGACGAAATCCGCGCCCATCGCCAGCTTGCACATCTCGATCGTGTCGCGCGACCGTATGGGGGCGGTCACGGCCCCCATGAAGGGCTTGTCGTTCAGCGTCAGATGGCTGTGCGCCATGTGCAGGTGGCGGATCGGCACGGGCAGGTCGACGGGTTCCACCACCACCCCGCCGGAATGGTTCACGGCGCCCAGCGAATGATGCAGCCGGGTGATGTCGCGAAAATCCTCGATGGTGGCATAGCGGCGGCCCTTCTCGATGTCATAGACGAAGGGCGGGCCGAAGCTGGGGCAATAGACCTGCGCATCGCCGCCGATCTGGACCGAGCGCGCGGGGTTGCGGGCATGTTGGGTGAAGACGCTTGGCGCGCTGCGGATGCGGTCGCGGCACCAGCCGGGATCGAAGCGCACCCGCTCGCCGTCGACCCG
>JBDHSO010000147.1:0-9994 GCA_039808125.1 Rhodobacter sp.
TGATCTATTTCGGCGCGCTGGCCTTTCTGCCGGTGGCGCTGGTGGCGGCGGGGCTGTTCACGGCGCCGATCTTCGTCCTGCTGATCTCGCATTTCGCCTTTGGCCAGCATATCGGCCCGGTGCGCATCGCGGCGGTGGCGGTCGGGTTCGTCGGCGTGCTGCTGGTCCTTGGTCCCGAGGCGGTGTCGGGGGCGTCGCTTGCCGCCGTCCTGCCGGCGGCGGCGGGGGCGATGTATGCCCTTGGCAACATCGCCACCCGCCGCTGGTGCGCGGGCGAAAGCGCCGGCACCCTGCTGGCGGGGTTCTTCGTGGCGCTGGGCGTGATCGGGGCGCTGGGGATGCTGCTGCTGACGCTGTGGCCTCTGCCGGTGCCCGAGGGCACGGACGGCTTTCTGCAACGCGGGCCGGTGCTGCCGTCAGGGACGTTCTGGTTCTGGACCTTCGTGCAGGCCGCGGGCTCGCTTCTGGGCGTGGGGCTGATGATCCGCGCCTATCAGATCGCCGATGCCGGGCGGGTCAGCGTCTTCGAATATGTGATCCTGCCGGCCTCGGCGCTGTGGGGCTATGTGCTCTGGGGCGAGCGGCTGGGCCTTGTCGCGATCCTTGGCATGGTGCTGATCGCGGCCGCCGGGGCGATGATCGCCGCGCGGGCGCGGTCCGAACCCGACGGGCCGGAGGCAGGGGCATCCGGGTCGGGCGCATCGGGCGGGTCCGCGGGATGAGCGGGGGGTCAGAACGTCAGCCGGATCGCCCTGTCCTTCAGATCGGCAACCAGCCGGCGGCCCTGCGCGCGCAACTCCTCGGGCACCAGCGCGAAATGGACGTGGGCCGCGCCGATATCCGCCGGCGCATGGCGCGCGGTCAGCACCTGCCACAGCGCGGGGTCGATCTTCAGCCGGTCCGCGGTACCATCCATCGTCCAGCCATCGTCGCCGCGGGCGATCCGCACCCGGCCGCCCCAGGCCATCGCCGTTTCCATGCATTGCAGCAGCAGGAAGGCCAGTTTCACCTCGCGCCGGGCGAGGTCCGGCGGGGTCTGCCAGTCGACCGACAACCGGCCGCCGCGCGTCATGTCGCCCAGGATCGCCGCCACCTCGCCGCGCGCGATGCGCTGGTCGCCGCCGGCTGCGCCGAAGGCCACGCGGAAAAAGCGGATGCGGGCATTGGCATTGGCCACGCTTTCGGCGATCAGCGCCAGTTCCGGGCTTGCCGCGCCGCGGTCCATCATCAACAGTTCTACCCCGTTGCCGATTGCCCCGATCGGGCTGATAAGATCGTGGCAGATCCGCGATCCGATAAGGGCGGCGAGATCGGGCTTGTCTTGCATGGGGGCCTCTGAGTGACGTTCTCGATCAATTCCATACTCGAACCCGGCATGTTTGTCCGCCACCCGGATCGGCCCGACTGGGGGCTGGGGCAGGTGCAGTCGAACATCGGCGGGCATGTCACCGTGAACTTCGAACATGCCGGCAAACAGGTCATCGACAGCGCCAATGTCGCCCTGACCCCGGATTACCGTGCTTGAGCGCCATAGTGGTCAAACTGCGCCACAATGCAACCTGTGATGGATCGCCCCTTGCAACATTGCCGCCGCAACACCAGCTTTGCGTTGCAATGGCGGCCCGCACTCTCTAGTCAGGCGGATGAGCGGCACGCGCGCCTCGATCCCTGCGGGACATGACCGAAGACGAAACGATCTATTCACTGCGGCTGGCCAGCGCACCGGGCGACCTTCTGGCTGCGCAGCGGCTGCGGTACCGGGTCTTTGTCCAGGAGCTTGGCGCCGATGGCCCCCTCGTCGATCATGCGGCGGGGATCGAGCGGGATGCCTATGATCCGCTGTTCGACCATCTCGTCCTTGTCGACAACCGCATCCCGGCCGGGACCGGCGACCATGTGGTCGGCGCCTACCGGCTTTTGCCCTCGGACCGGCTGCCGCCGGGCGGGCGGTTCTATTCCGAGGACGAATTCGACCTGACGGCCCTGCGCGCCTCGGGGCGCAAGCTTCTGGAACTGGGGCGGACCTGCGTCCATCCCGCCCATCGCGGCGGCGCCTCGATGTTCCTGCTGTGGAACGGGCTGGCGGAATATGTGCTGGAGCGCGGGATCGAGGTTCTGTTCGGCCCGGCGTCGTTTCACGGCACCGATCCCGCCGCGCTGGCGATGCCGCTGTCCTGGCTGTACCACCACCATCTTGCGCCGCCGGAAATCCGGGTCCGGGCCAGCCTGCCGGGGCGGGCCGAGATGAACCTGATCCCGCCGGAGGATCTGGACCGCGCCGCGGCGATGGCGGCGATGCCGGCGCTGATCAAGGCCTATCTGCGGCTGGGCGGATCGGTCGGTGACGGCGCGTTCATCGACCGGCCCTTCAACACCACCGATGTCTGCCTGATGATGGACACCGGCCGGATGAGCGTGAAGCACCGCAATTTCTATGTGCGCAAGTCGGGCGGGCAATGAGTTCCTGGAACGACGCGCCCGAACCGCCCTGGACGATGACCGCCGCCGGCTGGCTGCGCGCGGTGCTGCGCGGGGTGCCGATGGCGGTGCTGACCTTCGGCGGGCTGATCGTCCTGCTGGCGCTGCGGCTGATCGAGGCGCCGCTCTTCGGCCGCGCCCGGCCCTGGACCCCGGGCATCACCTGTTTCGTCTGCCGCATGAACCTGCGCATCCTGGGGCTGGACTGGCAATTGCGCGGCGAGCCGATGACCAGCAAGGGCGCCGTGGTGGCGAACCACGCCTCCTGGCTGGACATCCTGACGCTGAACGCCGGCCAGCGGGTCTATTTCGTCTCGAAGGCCGAGGTGGCAAGCTGGCCGGGCATCGGCTGGCTGGCGCGGGCGACGGGGACGGTCTTCATCTCGCGCAAGGGAACCGAGGCGCGGCGGCAGCAGGAGATCTTCGAGGACCGGCTGCGGGCGGGTCATCGGCTGCTGTTCTTTCCCGAGGGCACCTCGACCGATGCCCTGCGGGTGCTGCCCTTCAAGTCCACGCTGTTCCAGGCCTTCTACAGTCACGGGCTGGATCGGGTGTTGCAGATCCAGCCGGTGACGGTGGTCTATCACGCGCCGGCGGGCGCCGATCCGCGATTCTACGGCTGGTGGGGGCAGATGGAGTTCGCGCCGCATCTGCTGAAGATGCTGGCCGCGCCACGGCACGGCCGGGTCGAGGTGATCTGCCATCCGCCGGTGCCGGTCGATGCCTTTTCCGGCCGCAAGGATCTGGCGCTGTACTGCGAGCGCGTGATCCGCACCGCCCATCCGCTGGCGGCCTGAAGGGGCGGCTTCGCCGGCCTCCGGCGGGGGTATTTTTGTCAAGAGGAAGCGGGTCCGGGCCGTCAGCCGAGGGGGGCGATCAGGCGCTTCAGCGCGGCGGCGGGGTCGTCATCGGCCCAGATTTCCTCACCGATGCCGAAGAAGTCGGTGACGGGGCCGAATTTCGCGACGAGATCGGCGGTCAGCCCGCCTTCGGCGATCACCGGGACCTCGATCATTTCGGACCACCATTCGAAGAGGTCCCAGTCGGCCCGGCGGCCGTCGCCGAGGCCGGTGGCGCCGACCGGGCCGAAGGCGACGTAATCGGCTCCCGCCTCGCCCGCGGCCAGCCCCTCGTGCCGGGTGGTGCCGCAATGGGCGCCGACGATGGCATCCTCGCCCAGATCCTTGCGCGCCTTGCGCAGGCTGCGCGCGCCATCGGGCAGGTGCACGCCGTCGAGACCGTGGCGTTCGGCCAGCAGGATATGGCTGTCGATCACCACGGCCACGTCGCGGGCATGGCCGATCTCGCGGCAGGCATCGGCCGCGCGGCCGAGCAGGTCGGTGTCCTTCGTGGCCAGCGACAGGCGCAGGCAGGCGATAGCGACCGTGTCCATCACCCGGGCGAGCGTGGCCGGGAAGGTGTCGAAATCCGGCGCGGGCGGGGTGATCAGCGTGATCTGCGGGCGGTCGTCTGCGGCCATGGTCGGGCTCCGGCGAGGGGCGGTTGCGCCCCCATATCAACCTTTGCGCGCCTTGGCTACCTTGGGCGGCAGCCCCCGCACCGTGGCCAGCGCCAGCGCCAGAAGCGCGCCGCGGCGGGTGTCGTCGTCGGTATCCTCGGGCGAGAGACCGACCATTCCCGCCATCTCGCGCCGGCCCATCCGCAAGGGATGCGCGCCGGGCACGGCTACCGCGGCGGCGCGGCGGGCGGCGTCGATGCGATACATCGTGCCGGCGGAATGGACGCCGGCCACCATATGGCCGCCCTGGAGGAAACACAGCCCGCCGAACATCTTCTGCTCGCGGAAGGGTTCCTCCGCCAGATCGTCGCGCAAAAGTTGCGCGAGCCCCTCGTCATAGGCCATGGGCCGCCCCTCGTTCCGGGTCGCGTCTTGTCTGACCGGCGGGGCCAGCGTATCACGGCGCCCTGCGGCAACAAGGGCATCTCATGCTGTCACCGGCCTTCATCCTCGTGCGCCCGCAGATGGGCGAGAACATCGGCGCTACGGCGCGGGCGATGCTGAATTTCGGCCTGGACCGGATGCGGATCGTCGATCCGCGCGACGGCTGGCCCAATCCGAAGGCCGCCGCCATGGCCAGCGGGGCGGGGCGGGTCCTGGACCATGCCGGGCTGTTTCCCGACGTGGCGCGGGCGGTGGCGGATTGCGATTTCGTCTTTGCCACCACGGCGCGGCCGCGGGAACTGGTGAAGGAGGTGGTGACGCCGGAACGGGCAATGGCGATGGCCCGGGCGCTGGCGGCCGAGGGCCGGAAGGTCGCGGTCCTGTTCGGCCCCGAACGCGCGGGGCTGGAGAATGCCGACCTGGTTCATGCCAATGCCATCGTCACGGTGCCGGTCAATCCGGAGTTCTTTTCGCTGAACCTTGGCCAGGCGGCGCTGCTTCTGGCCTATGAATGGGGCCGGCAGGGCGCCGAGGTGCCGGCCGCGGTCCTGAGCCTCGCGCGGACGGATCTGGCCAATCGCGAGGAGGTCGAGCGGCTGGGGGACCATTTCGAGGACAGGCTCGACCGGGCGGGCTTCTTCTTCCCGCCAACCAAGGCCGAGGGCATGCGGCTCAACCTGCGCAACATGTGGGGCCGGCTTGGGCTGACCCGCGCCGAGGTGCAGACGCTGCATGGCATGCTGCGTCAGATCACCTTCAGATTGAAGGCGCAGGGGGATGACTGAGACCGCGGGCTTTGCCCCGGTCGCCGCTTTGCGTTAGGCTGTTTCCAAAGCAGAACCAAAAGGCAGGCAGTTTCATGATTTCGCGGCGTTTCTTGACGATGGCGGCACTGGGCGCGCTGATTTCGGGCTGCGTCGGCGGTGGCGGTGGCGGCGGGGGATCGCGCGGCGCGGGGGGCGAATCCGCGCCGCCGCGGCCCGTGCCCAATCCCGGCTGGGATGCCTGGGTTGCCGCCTACCGCAACCGCGCGGCGGCGCGGGGCATTTCGGCCGCGGTGCTGGACGCGGGGTTCCGCCATGCCGGATTCCTGCCCGACGTGATCGAGAAGGACCGCAACCAGACCGAATTTTCCCGCACGCTGGAGGATTACCTGTCGATCGCCGCCTCGGACGAGCGGGTGTCGCTCGGCCGGCAGAAATTCGCTGCCTGGGGCGGCGAACTGTCCGCGATCGAGGCGCGCTACGGGGTGGAGGATCATGTCGTCTGCGCCTTCTGGGGGCTTGAAAGCTTCTATGGCACGCGGCGGGGCAATGTGCCGGTGATCTCGGCCCTGTCGACGCTCGCCTATGACGGCCGCCGGGGCGCCTTCTTCGAGGAACAGCTGACCGCCGCGCTGAAGATCCTGCAGGCCGGCGACGTGAGTCCGGACCGGATGACCGGCAGCTGGGCCGGGGCCATGGGTCATACCCAGTTCATCCCGACCTCCTATCTGGCCTATGCGGTGGATTTCGACGGCGACGGCCGGCGCGACATCTGGGCCGAGGATCCGGGCGATGCGCTGGCCTCGACCGCGAATTACCTGCGCCGTGCGGGCTGGACCCCGGGCCTGCCCTGGGGGATGGAGGTGCGGCTGCCCGCAGGGTTCGACACCGGGCTGCTGGGCCGCGGCAAGGGGCGGTCGGCGGCCGACTGGCAGGCGCGGGGCGTCACCTCGGCCACCGGGCGGGCGCTGGCGGCGGGGTCGATCATCGCGCCGGGCGGCATGGGCGGGCCGGCCTTCCTGCTGACACAGAACTTCAACGTCATCCTGCGCTACAACAATGCGGAAAGCTATGCGATCGGCATCGGCCATCTGGCCGACCGGATCGCCGGCGCCGGGCCGCTGAAGGCCGCTTTCGGCCCCGACGGCACCGGCCTGACCAAGGCCGACCGGCAGCAGATCCAGCGCCTGCTGACCGCCCAGGGCTTCGACACCGGCGGCAGCGACGGCGTTCTCGGCCCCAAGAGCCGGGCGGCCATCAGCGCGTGGCAGGCGGCCCACGGCTGGCCCGCGACGGGGGAACCCTCGCTTGACCTTCTTGCCGCGCTGCGGGGCTGAGGCGGCATTTTCGCTCTCGCACCCCGGGGGCGGGCGCTGTTAAGATCAGCCCGCACAACGGCCCCCCGGGGCCGGCCAGGCCCTTGCGGCCGATAAGGAGGACCGAGATGAAATTGCTGCGCCATGGCCCCAAAGGGCAGGAAAAACCGGGACTCATTGATGCGGCGGGCACGATCCGCGATCTGTCGGCGCATGTCGACGATATCGCCGGCGCGGCGCTTCTGCCCGAAAATCTGGCGCGGCTTGCGGCCATCGACCCGGCAAGCCTGCCGGCCGTGCCCGCGGGGACCCGCCTCGGCCCCTGCGTCGGGCGAATCGGCAAGTTCATCTGCATCGGCCTGAACTATGCCGATCATGCCGCCGAGACCGGCGCCGCAATTCCCGCCGAGCCGATCGTCTTCAACAAGTGGATCAGCGCGATCTGCGGCCCCGATGACGATGGGGAAATTCCCCGCGGCTCGGTCAAGACCGACTGGGAGGTGGAACTGTGCGTCGTCATCGGCAAGGGCGGCCGCTATATCGACGAGGCCGACGCGCTTTCTCATGTGGCCGGCTATTGCGTGGTGAACGATGTCTCGGAACGCGAATGGCAGATCGAGCGCGGCGGGACCTGGGACAAGGGCAAGGGCTGCGACACCTTCGGCCCGACCGGCCCCTGGCTGGTGACGCCGGACGAGGCCGGCGATGTGGACAACCTGCAAATGTGGCTCGATGTCGATGGCCGGCGGTTCCAGACCGGCAACACCTCGACGATGATCTTCAAGGTGCCCTTCCTGATCTCCTATCTCAGCCGGTTCCTCTCGCTGCAATCCGGCGACGTGATCTCGACCGGCACGCCTCCGGGGGTTGGCATGGGCCAGAAGCCGCAGGTCTATCTGAAGGGCGGAGAGGTGATGCGGCTGGGCATCCAGGGCCTTGGCGAACAGCGCCAGCATGTCGTGCGGGCATGACCCGGATCACCGGCCTTCGCGCGCTGGATCTGCGGTTTCCGACCAGCCGCACGCTCGACGGTTCCGATGCGATGAACCCGGATCCGGACTATTCGGCGGCCTATGCGATCCTTGAAACCGATGGCCCGCTGGAGGGCCACGGGCTGACCTTCACCATCGGCCGCGGCAACGAGATCTGCGTCGCCGCGATCGAGGCGCTGCGGCCGCTGGTGGTGGGGCTGGACATGGCGTGGATCGCCGCAGACATGGGCCGGTTCTGGCGCCATGTCACCGGCGACAGCCAGTTGCGCTGGATCGGCCCGGACAAGGGGGCGATGCATCTGGCCACCGCCGCCGTGGTCAACGCGGTCTGGGATCTCTGGGCCAAGCTTGAGGGCAAGCCGGTCTGGCGACTGGTCGCCGAGATGAGCCCGGCCGAACTCGTCCGCTGCATCGACTTCCGCTATCTCGGCGATTGCATCACCCCGGACTGGGCGCTGGATTTCCTGACCCGGCAGGCCGAGGGCAAGGCGGGGCGGCTCGCCCGGCTGCGGGCGGGGGGTTATCCCTGCTACACCACCAGCGCGGGCTGGCTGGGTTATGACGATGCAAAGCTGCGCCGGCTTTGCCGCGAGGCGGCGGATGCCGGGTTCCGCCATGTGAAGATGAAGGTCGGCCGCGACCTCGCCGACGATATCCGCCGCCTGACCATCGCGCGTGACGAACTGGGGCCGGAGATCCGGCTGATGATCGACGCCAATCAGGTCTGGGAGGTCGACGAAGCCATCGACTGGGTGCGGCAACTGGCCTTCGTGGACCCCTGGTTCATCGAGGAGCCGACCAGCCCCGACGATGTGGAGGGCCACCGCAAGATCCGCGACGGCGTGACGCCGGTTCAGGTCGCGACGGGCGAGATGTGCCAGAACCGCATCCTGTTCAAGCAGTTCATCATGCGTGGCGCCGTCGATGTGGTGCAGATCGACGCCGCGCGGCTGGGCGGCGTGAACGAGGTGCTGGCCGTGATACTGATGGCGGCAAAATACGGGCTGAAGGTCTGCCCCCATGCCGGCGGCGTCGGGCTGTGCGAATATGCACAACACCTGTCGATGATCGACTATCTGTGCATTTCCGCCAGCATGGAGGATCGGGTGATCGAATATGTCGACCACCTGCACGAGCATTTCCTGCATCCCTGCGTGGTGCGCAATGCCGCCTATCTGCCGCCCGAGGCACCGGGCTATTCCATCGAGATGCGGCCGGAAAGCCTTGTGGCCTGGCGTTTCCGCGGAGGTCAGTGATGGAACTGGGTCTGGCGGGAAAGACGGTGATCGTGACCGGCGGCGGTTCGGGCATCGGGGCAGGCATCACCGAGGTGCTGGCCGAAGAGGGCGCGCGACCGGTCATTCTGGCGCGGCGCCATCCCGATCCGGCCTGGCTGGCCCGGACGGGGGCCACTTTCGTGCAGGTGGAACTGTCCGACGATGCGGCCTGCCTGCGCGCGGTGGAAGAGGTGCGGGCGCGGCAGGGCACGGTGCATGGGCTGGTGAACAATGCCGGCGCCAATGATGGCGTCGGTCTCGACAAGGGGCCGGCGGCGTTCCGCGCCAGCCTCGACCAGAATCTGGTGCATTACTATACCATGGTGCATCTGCTCAGGGACGAGCTGAAGGCCAGCCGCGGCGCCATCGTCAACATCAGTTCCAAGACCGGGCTGACGGGGCAGGGCGGCACCTCGGCCTATGTCGCGGCAAAGGCGGCGGAACTGGGGCTGACGCGGGAATGGGCGGCCGAACTCCTGCCCTTCGGCGTGCGGGTGAATGCCATCGTCGTGGCCGAGGTGATGACCCCGCTCTACCGCCGCTGGCTGGATGCGCTGCCCGACCCCGAGGGCGCGCTGGCAGGCATCACCGCCCGCATCCCCCTCGGCGCGCGGATGACCACGGCGCGCGAGATCGCCGACACCTGCGCCTTCCTGCTGTCGGACCGTGCGTCGCACAGCACGGGGCAATGGGTCTTCGTCGACGGCGGCTATGTCCACCTCGACCGCGCGCTCGGCACGACCGGGGCGGCAGACCGCGACTGACGGCCGGGGTCAGGCCTTCTTGATCTTCGGCGCCTCGGTCGCGGCGGCAAATCCGGCCAGCACCGGCCCGGCGCCATGCCGCTCGGCCAGCCGCAGCAGGGCAAAGCGGATCGCCGCCGCCTCGCGGTAATAGCGCAGGAAGGCCGCGTTCAGCGCAGCGCCGGAAACCGCGCCCAGAACCGGCACCGCCTGGGCCGCGATCTTCTGCCCCAGCGTTGCCGCCAGCCGCGGCGCGACCGTCGCGATCAGTTTCTGCAACGCCGGGCCGGTCAGCGTCAGCCGGGCCGACAGGAAGCTGGTGTCGATCCCGTCATCGGCCGAGGCCGGACTGCCAGAGCCGAAGGTGCGCAGCGCCTCCGCCCGGATCCAGGGGTCGTCGGGGTCGAAACCCGCGCGCTCCGCCTCGCGCCGGATCGCATGCAGCAGGACGGTGATGGTGAAGGGCAGTTCCGCGACCGAGGTGGCGATCCCGCCGGAACCGCCGGCGGCCCCGGTCGCCA
>JBDHSO010000148.1:0-9954 GCA_039808125.1 Rhodobacter sp.
AGCAGATATCGGCGCTTCATGCCACAATTATACGCTTTATCCGCCGCGCCTGTCATTTCTATCTAGTGTCCAATAAGATTGCATTATCGGGCGTTATGCTCTTTTATAGAGGAATGCACATTCTGACCGCCAAAACAGCCGAAATTCACGCCCGGAACAGCTCAGCGAGGCGCTGTTGCACGTGGAATTTCGCGGGCCTTTCCTCTCTTGTGTCGGCAGGGCAGCTGACAGAAGAAACCGCGCCATCGGCGCCACAAGGCCAAAGGGCGCCAGATGGCCGATGATGCGACTGTCCGCGAGGGTGTGGAGCCGGACGCCCCCTCCCCTGCCCCGTCGGGCCACCAGCCCCCTGCCCTGCGGGATCTGGCCGAACGGGCACGCAGTTATGCCGAGGCCTCAAGTTCCGCCAACACCCGCAAGGCCTATGCCGCCGACTGGAAGCATTTTGCCGGATGGTGCCGGCGCGAGGGGCTGGAGGCGCTGGCGCCCGATCCGCAGGTCGTGGGTCTCTATATCACCGCCTGTGCCTCTGGCGCGAAATCCGTCGGCGGGCGCAGGAACGCGGTTTCGACCATCGAACGACGGCTCTCGGCACTGGTCTGGGCCTACACCCAACGCGGCCTGACCCTGGATCGGCGCGACCGGCACATCGCCACCGTCCTGGCGGGCATCCGCAACAGCCACGCCGCGCCCCCGCGCCAGAAAGAGGCGATCCTGCCCGAGGATCTGCTGGCCATGCTGGAGACCCGCGACCGGGGCACTCTGCGGGGCCTGCGCGACCGGGCGATGCTGCTGATCGGCTTTGCCGGCGGGCTCAGGCGGTCCGAGATCACCGGGCTGGACGCTGGCCGTGATCAGACCGGGGACGGCCGCGGCTGGATCGAGGTTCTGCCCGGCGGCCTGCTGGTTACCCTGCGCGGCAAGACCGGCTGGCGTGAGGTGGAGATCGGCCGCGGCTCCTCCCCCGCGACCTGCCCCGTTGTGGCGCTGGAACTCTGGCTGAAGTTCGCCCGCATCAGCCGCGGCCCGCTGTTCCGCCGCATCACCGCAGGCGGCACGGAGCCGGGCCCGCTCCGCCTCAATGACCGCGAGGTCGCGCGGCTGGTCAAGCGCGCCGCCCGGGCCGCGGGCCTGCGGGGGGATCTGCCGGAAAAGGACCGCCCTGCCCTCTTCTCCGGCCACTCCTTGCGCGCCGGCCTCGCCTCCTCGGCCGAGGTCGATGAGCGGCATGTGCAGAAGCAACTCGGCCATGCCAGCGCCGAGATGACGCGGAGGTATCAGCGCCGCCGCGACAGGTTCCGCGTCAACCTGACCAAGGCTGCGGGGCTTTAAGAGCTCACTCCCAGCTTCGAATCGACAGGGAGCCAGCCTTCGTCGACCAGTCCTCAGATTCGTATAAAGCAGAGGTTGGGCCTCGGGTGCCTTCATAGCAGATGTTGCGGACCCGCTTTCGCACCACCACTACAGCTTGATCCATATTAGGAGCTTTACTGCTCAATTGTCTGAAATTACTAACCTTTGTCTCACCGGAAAATGGCCGTCTAAACAGCAAGCGCGGCCTCAACGGTTTTGGTTGGATTAATCGAGCAAAGCTGTTAAAGTGTCAAAAATAACGAACAACGAGGGCAGCTATGAGCGTGATACAGGCGTCTCAGCGCTTCGAGACCATGTCAAGCCGGCTTGGAAGCCGACTGCGTGAGCATGCTGAAGAGACGTTTCCACCTGACGCCCAGAAAGGACTTCGACGCTTTGCAATGCGCGAGGCGGCTGATCTCCTTCGCATCAACCAGAACACCTTCCGGCATCATGTGTCAAATCTGGAGGGGTTCCCAGAAGGCATCCTCGAAGGAGGAAACCGAAGGTCGTTTTCGGCTGACGAGCTCGTTGAGGCACAGCGCGTTCTTCTTCACACTGGCCGCATCCGCCCTGAGGATCACCCGCACCGGATCGATGGCGAAACTTGCCAGATCCTCACCGTATTCAATCTGAAGGGCGGGTCCGCAAAGACTTCGACCGTTACCCACCTCGGCCAACTCCTGGGCTTGCGTGGGTATCGCATCTTGCTGGTCGACCTCGACAGCCAAGCGAGTTTGACAAACCTGTTCGGGATCACGCCCGAACTGGCACCTGACATGCCCACTTCGTATGATCTCATCCGTGCAGAGAGCCCCCTCCCCGCGGCGGAAGTGATCAGGAAAACGAACTTCCCGACTGTGGATCTCATCCCCGCATCCATGGACATCATGGAGTACGAATTTGAGGTTGCACTGAGCTTTCGGGGTGGCGCCACGACGTTCCATACTCAGCTCAAAGAAGCACTTGAGCCCGTTCTTGGGAACTATGATCTCGTCATCATAGACACCCCACCGCAGCTGAATTTCTCGGTGATCTCGTCAATCTTTGCGTCAACCGGTGTCCTCATTCCGCTCAACGCCTCGATGCTTGATGTCATGTCGCTTGCAAGTTTCCTCAAGATGGCTAGCAGCTTGATGGGAGTGGTCGAGTCGCATGCTCCTGACCATGGTCTCAACTTTGTTCGGCTGCTGCTTACACGCTACGAACCGACCGACGGCCCCCAGGTCCAGATCTCTTCGCTGCTTCGCACTGTGCTCGGCGACTCTGTGCTGCCCGCAGAGTTTCTGAAGTCAACGGCCGTCGGGGATGCTGCAAACACGCAGCAGAGCATTTTCGAGGTCGAGCCAAAAGATGTGAACCGCCGGACCTATGAACGGGCGATCGAGTCTGTGTCCCGGGTAGCAGACGAGATCGAACTCGAAGTCCGCAAAGCTTGGGGGCGGCCCAATGGCACGTAAGGTATTTGGCTCAACGCTCAAGGACGCGATGAACCAGAGCGTGTCCCTAGATGCAATCGAAGCAGATAGTGCGTCCTCCCGGATTAGCCCGACTGTTGCCAGGGCCCAAGCCTCGGTTATCGAGGAGGATAGACACTCTACCCGTTTGCTGGACCCAAATCTCATCCAGATGTCCGCGGTCCAGGACCGCCTAGATCCGTCGGACGGTCTCGAAGAACTCGTTGCGTCCATCCGCGAGCACGGCCAGAAAGTAGCCATTCTAGTTCGCAGGCTCGCCAGCGGAGCTTATGAGATTGTCTACGGCAGACGGCGCCTCTTGGCATGCCGCGCCCTTGGCCAAAAAGTTCGCGCTTCCGTCATGGAGCTTTCTGACGAGGACGCGCTGATCGCTCAGGGCGTCGAGAACAATGCGCGCCAAGACCCCTCCTTTATCGAACGAGCGATCTTTGTCTCGGGCATCATCGCTGAACTCGGCAAGACCGATGAGGCGCGAAAGAATGCTCAGACAGTTGCCTATAGAGCCCTGCAGATTGATGAATCTCTCGTCTCCAGGATGAACAAGATCGCGTCGGCGATTCCGATTGATCTGATCCGTGCCATTGGGCCTGCACATGGCTCTGGACGCCGGGTTTGGGAAAAGCTCTCGAAGCTTTGCGAGGCAAACCCACATCTCGCAAACAGATTGGCAAACAGTCTGCCGAAAGCACTACCGAGCTCGGAACGACTTGAGCTTGCGATCACCCAGATGACGCCATCGGCACACCCTGCCCCAAAGCTGGCGGCCTCTGATCGGATCATTGTCAGCCGCAAGGGAAACCGCATCACCTTGGAGGCAGATCAGGACATGCTGCCCCAACTCGAAGAAGCCGTTCGCGGCCTGATCGATAAGCTTCTTGACCGCGGTCAAGAAGCCTCAAGCGAACAGAGGTCGACCAGCGACACGAGGTCTTGACCGCGGTCAAGACGATAGCCCCTCAAGACCAACGATAACGAGCAGAAAGGAGGACAGGACCGAAAAAGAAAAGACCCCCCGAAAGCGGTGCTTCCGAAGGGCCTCAATTAGTCTCGACACCTGATTGATACCCCATAAACGAATCGGCATCAACATCGCTCGCGGTGATCAGGGATACTTTTTCATCCTAAATCAGCATGAAGCACATCACATCCACGGCCCTTGCGGCCGGGGCACAGGAGACCTGTGCCAAATCCGAAGAGCGCTCGCTCCCCGGCATGGGTTCGATCATCCTACAGCCAGCCTTCCGGCCCGTGTCGCGGCGCGATGTCATGGCCGCGGTCAACACCTGCGCGCGAGACCTCGGCCTCCGCCAGGGATCCGTCGTGGTCCTGGACGCTTTGCTGAGCTGCCTGCCCTGTCAAGGCGCGGATGGCCGCGAAATGCCCGTGAGCCCAGCCACCCTCCTTACGATCTACGCCAGCAACGAAACCCTCTGCTTCCGCGCCAAGGGTCTGACTGACCGGCAATTGCGCCGCCATCTCGACACCCTCGAGACGGCCGGCCTGATCCGGCGCCGCGACAGCGCCAATGGCAAACGCTTTCCGGTGATGCAGCACGGCAAGCCGATCGGCGCATTTGGTCTGGACCTATCGCCCCTCTTCGCCCAAGCCGCCGAGCTGCTTGCCATGGCCCTCCGCCGCCGCGACGAAGCTGATGAGCTGCGCGGCTTGCGCGCTCAAATCCTGCGCCTTCGGGCCGCCTGTGCAGAGCTTCAGCTGAGCGATGCCGTTGCGGCCTTTGTCGACGGGCTGCGCAATCTCGTCCGCAGGGTCTCTCTGACCCTCACCGAAGCCAGGGCCGCGCTTGCGCAATTGACCACGGTCCTGACCCATGCAGAACCGCGCACTGAGCCTGATTTCGAGACAGAAGAATCCGTGAGCCGCCCGCCCTCACCAGTTGCCCACGCCGAAGAATCGGCCTGCAACGGTCACGACAATCCTTCTTCCCCGCCGACCCACCAGATCGAAACCGACACCAATCCCGCCGCAGAAACCGGACAAACGCCCGCCTCTGACGGACGATATGTCCGCCACACAGAGCAAGAGTCAGATACAAAAAAAAGAAGCGCCAGAACCAGCGAGCTTCCAGACTGGAGCCACCTGACCGAGGTCAGCGCCTTCTACCCGCAGCCCGAAAGCGCCCAACAGGCCACCCTCATCGCTTTCGAGTTTGGGAAGATGCTGAGAATAAGCCAGGACATCCTTGCCAGCGCTGCGCAGCGACTCGGGCTTTGGGAATTGCTGAAGGTCGAGGACCGAATGGCGAGACAGGCCGCAAGCATCCTTAACCCGGATGCCTATGTGCGATCAGTTCTGCGGGCCTGAAGAAAAAACCTGGTCCTGCACCGTCCAATCTCGGCAATGGACCGATCCCGGAAACTCCTCTAGGTTCGTTCATTGTTCTCATGCCAAAGGTCCTCCGATGTGCAACCTCTACTCACAGACCAAGAGCCAGGACGCGATGCGTCAGGTGTTCCGTGATGTGCTGGTCGAGGATGAGGAACTGATCGACACTGCGGGCAATCTCGCGCCTGCGCCCGGCATCTTTCCCGATTACGCTGCCCCGATCATTCGGCGCGGCGAAGGGCGTCACTGGCTGTTGACCACGGCCCGCTGGGGCATGCCCACGCCACCGGCCTATCTGACAGGAAAGCGCACAGATCCGGGTGTCACCAATATCCGCAATGTCGGCTCTCCTCATTGGCGGCGCTGGCTCGGGGTCGAGCACCGCTGTCTGGTGCCTTTCACCAGCTTCTCCGAACTCGATGCACGTCAGGAAGCGCCGCGCAACCACCCTGTGTGGTTCGCGCTTGGGGAAGATCGGCCGCTGGCGTTTTTCGCGGGCATCCGCACCGAATGGACCTCGGTCAGGAAGCTGAAGGAGGGGGAGGTGACAATCGAGCTTTTCGGCCTCCTGACCTGCGAGCCGAATGCCGAGGTCCGGCCCGTGCATCCGAAAGCCATGCCGGTGATCCTGACCAGGCCCGAGGAATGGCGGCGTTGGTTGACCGCGGACACCGGCGATGCCTTGAAGCTACAGCGGCCGCTTTCCGACGGGATGTTGCAGATCGTTGCGGAGGGCAGCCGTGCGGATCCTGCGTGATCAGCCCCCGGTCGCTGGCGACGATCCGTTTCAGCTGGTGAACGGCAGAGTCCATGAGGTCGAGGGGAAGGGCAGGGTGGGCTTTGCCCTGTTTCACGCGGCGCGGTCGGCCGGACCGATCTTCTGGATCGTGCTGGCCCATGACCGGAATCGACCCATGCCAGGCGCCTTGCCGGAGGGCGTCGCAGAGCGACTGCACCTCGTCGAGGCCCGCAACGAGACCGATCTGCTCTGGGCCGTCGAGGAAACCCTGCGCGCTCCGCCAGTCGCGCTGGTCATCGCCGCCCCGGAAAAACCGACCTCTCTGACCGCGGGCAGGCGCCTCCAGCTCGCGGCCGAGGCGGGCGGAACCACAGGTCTCCTGCTGATCCAGGAGGGCAGGGGGAGCAATGCCGCCGAGACGCGCTGGTCCTGCGATCCGCTGCCGGGACCGCAGGACTCGACTCGACATCGGTGGTGTCTTAACAAGAACAAAAAGGGAACACTTGGCACTTACGATGTGAGCTGGAATGGCACGACGGCTGCTGACCATCTGGTTGCCCAGGCTGGCGAGCGACATCAGCCTGAGGAGCCGCCCGGTTGACGGGCCTTTCGCGTTGACGCTGCGGGCGTCGAATGCGGATCATCTGCATTGTCTCAACATCGAAGCCGGCCAGGCAGGGCTTCACCGCGGGATGCCTCTCGCTGATGCGCGGGCGATCTGTCCGGCGCTGTCCACGCGGACGGCTGATCCGGAGGGGGAGGGCAGGGCGCTCGAGGCCTTGCGCCGATGGGCCAGCCGATACGGACCGTATGCCGCGAAGGATGGATCCGATGGCCTGATCGTCGATGTCTCCGGGGTGGCGCATCTCTTCGGCGGCGAGACGGACCTGCTGTGGGATCTGTCCGCAAGGCTCGAAAGGGCAAGAATAGAGTCGAATTCCGCCATCGCAGAAACCCGCGGCGCGGCCTGGGCCTTGGCCCGCCGGGGCGGCGGCGTGATCCCGGAAGGCAGTCTCCTTGCATCTCTCAGCCCGATGCCGGTGAGCGCCTTGCGGATCGGGCCGGAGGTTGCCGAAGGGTTGACCCGCCTTGGACTGCATCGGATCGCCGATCTGATCTCTGTTCCCCGGGCACCGCTGGCCCGCCGGTTTGGGGCCGAGCTTCTGCGCCGCCTCGATCAGGCACTCGGGATCCAGGCAGAGCCTGTAGCCGCGGAAGCCGACCCGCCGCAGTTTGGGGTGCGGATGACCCTGCCCGAACCGATCGGGTTGACCGCGGATGTGATGGGGATTCTTGACCGGCTGCTCATCCGGCTTTGCGACAAGCTGGCCTCGGCGCAGATGGGGGCTCGTGCGGTCCGGCTGGAATTGCGCCGCGTCGACCGTTCGGCCGCCGTGGTCGAGGTGGGACTGGCAAGAGCGATGCGTGATCCGGTGCGGATCTCGGCGCTGTTCCGAAAGGGAGTGGATGAAGTCGATGCAGGCTTCGGGATCGACGGCATGAGGCTCAGTGCCAGCGTGACCGAACCGCTTGCCCCCGAGCAGCTGAAGGATGTGCAGATCGGCAACGGGAAAGCCCGGCAGGAAGACGAGCTTTCCGACCTGCTCTCGCGCATCGGCAACCGGCTCGGCTTCGATGCCGTGCAAAGGTTTCTGCCTGCGAGCAGCCGCATCCCCGAGCGCAGCTTCCTGACCGTTCCCGCCGCCTATGCCGCGGCGGAGCCGTTTCCGTCCAGGCGTCGGCCCCGAAGGCCGGTCACGATCTTCCCGCCCGAGCCGCTGGCGGGGGTCTCCGGCAACCCGCCCGCGCGGTTCAGCTGGCGGCGGATGGGGTTCACCACCCTGCGCGCGCAGGGCCCGGAACGGATCACCCCGGAATGGTGGTTCGACGACCCCGCCTGGCGTTCCGGCGTCCGCGACTACTGGCGGATCGAGACCCGCGAAGGGCCGCGGCTCTGGCTGTTCCGCACGCCCCAGGCCGCTTCAGTGTTCGGCGACTGGTATGCGCAGGGGGTGTTCCTGTGATGACCCCCTATGCCGAGCTTTGCGTCACATCAAACTTCACCTTCCTCCGCGGCGCCTCGCATCCCGAAGAACTGGTGACCCGCGCGGCCGAACTCGGGCTTGCCGCTATTTCCATCACCGACCGCAATTCCGTCGCCGGTGTCGTGCGGGCCTATTCGGCGCTGAAGGAACTGGCGCGGTTGCGGGGCGAGACACGAGCCGACAGCGGGGCAGGGGAGGGGGGACCGACGGTGCGGTCGCAGCGGGTGATGGATCACTCCAGCCGCCAGGCGGTGCCGCATTCTGCCGGAAAGACGGGCGCGCCCGACCTTCACGGCCTGCCGCTGCCGCGCCTGATCCCCGGTGCGCGACTGGTGCTGACGGATAGCCCGGTGGACTGGATCGCGCTCCCCACCGATCTGGCAGCGTGGTCGCGGCTGACCCGGCTGCTCTCCCTCGGCAAGCGGCGGGCGGAAAAGGGCCAGTGCCATATCGCCATGACCGATCTGGAAGCTTGGGGCAGGGGGATGATCCTGATCGCCCTGCCGCCCGATCCGCTGGAAGGGCAGGGGACCGCCCGTGAGCTGCGCCGCATCGCCTCCCGCTTCGCCGGGCATTGCTTTCTCGGCGCGGCCCCGGTCTATGACGGGCAGGATCAGGAGCGGCTCGACCGGCTCGCCGAGATCGCGCAATCGACCGGCCTGCCTCTGGTCGCGGTCGGCGATGTGCTGATGCACCGCTCCGCGCGGCGGCCGCTGGCCGATGTGCTGACCTGTCTCCGCGAGGGCTGCACCATCGACAATATCGGCGACCGCCGCCTGGCCAATGGCGAGCATCGGCTCAAATCCGGTGTGGAACTCGAGCGCATCTTCCACCGCTACCCGGCCGCGCTCCGCCGCACGGTGGAACTCGCCGACCGCTGCGCCTTCAGCCTCGACCAGTTGCGCTATCAATATCCCGACGAGGCGCGGGATGGCGAACCCGCGCAAGCCCGGCTGGAGCGCCTCACCCGCGAAGGGCTGGCCTGGCGCTATCCGGGCGGAGCGCCGCCGAAGATCGTCTCACGGGTGGAGAAGGAACTGCGGCTGATCGCCGAGGTGGGTTATGCGCCCTACTTCCTGACGGTCTATGACATCGTGGCCTTTGCCCGCTCGAAGGGCATCCTCTGCCAGGGTCGGGGTTCGGCGGCCAATTCCGTCGTCTGTTACCTCTTGGGCATCACCGAGGTGCCACCCGAGTCGATCACCCTGATCTTCGAGCGATTCATCTCCAAGGAACGTGGCGAGCCCCCAGACATCGACGTCGATTTCGAGCACGAACGCCGCGAGGAGGTGATCCAGTGGATCTACGACCGCTACAGCCGCGACCGCGCCGGGCTGACCGCGGTGGTGATCCATTTCCGCAGCCGCGCCGCGATCCGCGAGGTCGGCAAGGTCATGGGCCTGTCGCAGGACGTGATCGCCCGTCTCTCGGGTCAAATCTGGGGCTGGTCCTCGGCCGCGCCGGGCGAGGACCGGCTGCGCGATGCGGGCCTTTCCATCGAAGACCGCCGCGTGCAACTGGCGGTGCAGCTGATCGGCGAGATCATCGGCTTCCCCCGGCATCTGTCGCAGCATGTCGGCGGTTTCGTCATCACCCAAGGTCGCCTCGACGAGATGTGCCCGATCGAGAATGCGGCGATGGAGGATCGCACCGTCATCGAATGGGACAAGGACGACATCGACGCGCTCGGCCTCCTGAAGGTCGACATCCTGGCCCTCGGCATGCTGACTGCGATCCGCAAAGCTTTCGGCCTGATCGCGGATCACCGGGCGCGGCACCTGACCCTCGCGAACATCCCGCCCGAGGATCCGGCGGTCTATGACATGCTCTGCCGCGCCGATGCCATCGGGGTGTTCCAGGTTGAAAGCCGGGCGCAGCTGAACTTCCTGCCCCGGATGCGGCCGCGCAAGTTCTACGACCTGGTCTGCGAGGTGGCCATCGTCCGCCCCGGCCCGATCCAAGGCGGCATGGTGCATCCCTTCATCAATCGTCGGCA
>JBDHSO010000149.1:0-9852 GCA_039808125.1 Rhodobacter sp.
ACTGATGCTCGCCACCCGCGAGGCCTGGAAATCGGTCGAAGCCACATGGAAGACCGGGACGGGCGGCAAGGTCGGGATCGTGACCGGGGGCGAACCGGGGGCGGACCGGGGGGCGACGGCGCGCCGGTCAGGACGCTCCGCCACGGCCACGGCCACAAGGCCGGGGCCCGCAATTCGCCGGCTGTGCGCCGGCGCAGCCCACAGGTGCTCCGTCCGACGATGACGATGCCGGCAAGCACCGCAAGCCCAGCCTCCCGCGAGATCGCGCGCGGGCCAGCGACCGCCCCGCCATCACCATGCCCCACACCCCGCCATCGGCCTCCGGGGGCCGCATCCCCGCCATCGGCCTCCGCCCCGGTGCCGCCCGCCTCCGGTCTGACACCGGCGCCCGGCACGAGATCACCCCAACCGGCGTCACCACCACGATCAAGGCCGAAAAGCCAAACCCCGACACCCCGCAGACCCCGCCACAATCCCGGTGCAACCGAAACCACATGCCAATCCCGCCGGACCCGGACCACCGCGGGCGGGCGATGGGGGCAGCGTCCCCTGCTGCCGCCTCTGGCCCTTCGCGCCGGGGTTTGGCAGAAGCGGGCAGGTCAGATGAGGGAGGGCGGGCATGGACATGACAGCGATGGCCGAGGGCGTCCGGGCCGGGGATCGCCGCGCATTGGCGCGCGCCATTACCCTGGTCGAAAGCGCGCGCGCCGATCACCGGATGCAGGCGGTGGCGCTGCTCTCGGCGCTGGGGCAGGGCCGGCAGGCGCTGCGGCTGGGCCTCTCGGGCACGCCCGGCGTCGGAAAATCGACCTTCATCGAGGTTTTCGGGATGATGCTGATCCGCGCCGGGCTGCGGGTCGCAGTGCTAGCGGTCGATCCCTCGTCGGCGCGTTCGGGGGGGTCGATTCTCGGCGACAAGACCCGCATGGAACAGCTCGCGCGCCAGCCGGCGGCCTTCATCCGGCCCTCGCCCAGCCAGGCGCAGATGGGCGGCGTCGCCCGCCGCTCGCGCGAGGCGGTGGCGTTGTGCGAGGCCGCCGGCTTCGACGTGGTGCTGATCGAGACGGTCGGCGTCGGCCAGTCGGAGACCATGGTGGCCGAGATGTGCGATCTTTTCGTGCTGCTGATGGCGCCGGCCGGAGGCGACGAATTGCAGGGGGTCAAGCGCGGCATCATGGAGATGGCCGACCTGATCCTGGTGAACAAGGCCGATGGCGATCTTGCCGCCGCGGCCGGCCGCACGGTGGCCGATTATGCCGGCGCCTTGCGGCTCTTGCGCAAGCGGCCGCAGGATCCGGCGGGGTTTCCCAAGGCGTTGCCGGTCTCGGCCGCAACCGGCGCGGGGATCGACACCGCCTGGGCCGAGATGCAGGCGCTGGTGGCCTGGCGGCGCGATCACGGCCACTGGACCGGCCGGCGGGCCGAACAGGCGGCGCATTGGTTTGCCGCAGAGGTCCGCCAGGGGCTGTTGCAGGTGCTGCAACGAGAACCCGCGAAGGGGCAGATGCAGGCATTGGCCGGCGAGGTGGCCGGCGGGCGCAAGACGCCCGAGGCGGCGGCGGCCGAGATGCTGGTCCGCCTTGGTCACGCGGGCGGCTGATCGGCCGGGATGGGCCGGGGTGAATCGCTTGACGCGGCCCGGCTTTGGTCTTACACGCGGCCAATCGAATTCGGACAGCGGGGACTCCCCGCGCTCTGTCCTGCTGACAGAACAAAGGATACCGTCATGTCGCGCGTCTGCGAACTCTCTGGCAAGGGCCCGATGTCGGGCAACAAGATCAGCCATGCCAACAACAAGACCCGTCGCCGCTTTCTGCCGAACCTGAACGAGGTGACGCTGGATTCCGACGCGCTGGGCCGGTCCTTCACCCTTCGCATTTCCGCCGCCGCCCTTCGCACGGTCGACCATCGCGGCGGGTTGGACGCCTATCTCGCCAAGGCGAAGGAAGACGAACTCTCGACCGCCGCGCTGAAGATCAAGCGCGAGATCGAGAAGGCGCAGGCCGCGGCCTGATCCTGTCGCCCGTTTCCGGCGAAGGCCCCGCGGGTACATCCCGGCGGGGCCTTCGGCATTTGACGACACCGGCTTTCCGTTGATCAAAGGACAGGCTAAGAAGGCGCATGCGGCTTGTCTTCGTCCTGCGTCTTCTGCTTGCGCTTTCGGTGGCGCTGGTCTCGGTCCATACGGCCGCGGGCCGGGCCATGGCTGCCGGCGCGACAGAGGTGGAGCTTTGCACCACCGGCGGCGTGACGATCCTGCTGCTGGGCAGCGACGGCCGCCCGGTCGCGCATCATGTCGCCTGCCCGGACTGCATCATGGGCGGTCTGGCCGGCCTGCCCGGGGCAACCCTGCCGCCGCAGGCGCCGGTCCGGCTGGGCGACCGGATAGGCCGGCCAGCCGATGGCGTGGCCGTCGCTTCGCCCGCAAGGCCCGCAACCTGTGCCCGGGATCCGCCGCAGGCGGTCTGATCCAATCCGACGATCAAACCGCAGACACAAGGATTTCCCGACATGATGTCGTTTCGTACTCTTCTGGCCGCCGCTGCGGCCGCCCTTGCCCTTGCCCCCGGGCTGCCCCCGGCGCTGGCGCATGAGGGGCACAAGCCCGCCACGGCCGAAGGCTCTCCGGTCGTGGTGACGGATGCCTATGCCCGTGTCACGGAAACCGGCTCGGGGGCCGTCTTCTTCGTGATGCACAATGCCTCGGGCCATGACGACGTTCTGGTCGCCACCCGGTCGGACGTGGCCGAGAAGGTGGAGCTGCACAGCCACAAGATGGACGGCAATGGCGTGATGCAGATGTCCCGGATCGAGGGCGGCATCCCGCTGGCTGCCGGCGCCGATCATGCGCTGAAACGCGGCGGCGACCATGTGATGCTGATGGGGCTGAAGACGCCGATGAAGGATGGCGACAGTTTTCCCCTGACGCTGGTCTTCGAGACGGCCGGCGAGATCACCTTCGACGTGACGGTCGACAACCAGCGCAAGCCCGGCGATGACAAGGCGGGCGCGGGCTGCGACGAGGGTATGGACCATGACCATGGGGCCGGCGCCGGCAACTGACCTCGGCAGTTCCGCCACCAGGCGCAAGGAGGCCGCAAGTCGCCCCCTTGCGATTTCCGTGCCGGCAATGTCGGTTCCGGGACGGAAGACCGGCATGCTGACGGCTATCCCGGCAGCATGCGCCCGCAACGCCTGAAGCGCCCGGAGAAGCCATGCCCCTGATTCAAACCCTGCGCGCGGCGCGGCCGGCGATGGCCGCCTATGCCGCGATGGGTGTGCTCTGGGGCACCTTCGCGGCGGATCTGCCCGACCTCAAGACCATGCTGGGGGTAAGCGAAACGCGGCTCGGGATGCTGATCTTTCTCGCTTCGCTTGCCTCGGTTGTGGCGATGATCCTCGCGCCGCGGCTCGGCGCTGGCCTTGGCCGCGTTGCCCTGCCGGTGGCCACCATGGCCATGGCGCTGGCCTTCCTGCTGCCCGGGCATGCGAATCCGGTGTGGCTGTTTCCGGTGGCGATGCTGGCCTGTGGTGCGGCGACCGGCCTGACCGACGTGCTGATGAACGCGCGAACCGCCGAGATCGAGAACCGCCGCGGGCTGCAACTGATGAACCTGACCCATGCCGCCTATTCCTTCGGCTATGCCGGCGGCGCGCTGGGCACCGGCCTGATGCGCGGCTGGGGATGGGCGCCGGCCTCGGTCCTGTCCGTGATGGCGATGGTGGCGCTTCTCCTCGCGCTTGCCACGATGGAGCGCGACGGCCTGATCCCTGGCCTGCACCCCACGGCGGGGGCCGGCGGCCTCGGGCCGATCCCGCTGATCGGCGGCGGCATGGTGCTGATCGCCCTTCTGACCGAAAACGCGGCCGAGAACTGGTCCGCGCTGCATATCGAGACATCTCTTGGCGGCAGCCCCGAGCAGGGCGCCATGGGGCCGGCGGCGCTGGCCCTGACCATGGGTTTTGCGCGGCTGGCGGGGCAGGGACTGGCCGGCCGGATCAACCCGTTCCTGCTGCTGACCTGCGGTGCGGCGCTGGCTGCGGCCGGTGCCCTTGGGGTCAGCTTCGCCGACAGCCCGGCAATGGCCTATGCCGGTTTCGTCGTGATGGGGGCGGGTGCCGCGGTGATCGCCCCCACCGCCTTTTCGCTGGTCGGCCGGCTCTGCGCGCCGGAAATGCGGGCACGCGCCATCGCCCGGGCCACGCTGCTGGGTTATTTCGGCTATTTCATCGGCCCGCCGGCGATGGGTTTCGTTGCCGGCCTGTTCGACCTGCGTGCAGCCTTTGTCTTCACGGCGCTGATGCTGGGTCTGCTGTTCGTGCTGGCACCCCTGATGGCGCGGGCCGCCCGCGCTCAGCGGACGGCCTGAACCTCGACCAGCCGCGGACCTGCGGCCGGGACCGCCAGCGCATCGCGCAAGGCGGCCGGATCCCAGGGCACGCAGGAATAGGGCAGGCCGCAGGCCCGGGCAAAGGCCGCAAGATCCAGCGGCGAGGGATCGCAGCCCACGACCTTGGTCTGCGCCTCGATCATCGCCCGGGC
Organism: Rhodobacter sp.; assembly: GCA_039808125.1. Classification (GTDB taxonomy): domain Bacteria; phylum Pseudomonadota; class Alphaproteobacteria; order Rhodobacterales; family Rhodobacteraceae; genus Pseudogemmobacter. The sequence continues at coordinate 4,544 of JBDHSO010000149.1, forward strand.
AATCTCGCGATAACCGGCGTTGTTCCAGACGACAAAGGTCACGGGCAGGTTCTCGTCCCGGGCCGCGCGCAGCTCGGCGGGGCTGAATTGCAGGCCGCCATCGCCGATCAGGCAGACAACGGGCACGCCCGGCGCGCCGATGGCCGCACCGATGGCGGCGCCGGGGCCATAACCCAGCGCGCCGAAGCCGGTGGCGGCGTTGAAATAGCCCGCCGGCCGGTCGTGCTGGTAGAACAGGTTCGCGGCATAGACGGGCTGGGTGCTGTCGCCCACGAGAATGGCGCCCGGCAGGCCCGCGCGGATCGCGCCGACCATGGCCTGCGCGCGGGGCATCTCGGCCTCCTGCGTGGCGAGTTCGGGCAAGGCCGCCGCCGTCGCGCGGGCGGCCCGCGCCGCGCCGTCGCCCTGCCGTCGGCCCGCGATCAGGGGAGAAAGCGCGGCCGCGAAGGCCCCGGCCTCGGCCCGGACCGGCAGCCGGCTGGGGTGGCGCGCCAGTTGCAGCGGGCAGACATCGACCCGGACGATGCCCGACAGATCCGGCAGGCGGCCGTTGAAATACATGTCGTAATCGGTCGGCCCGAGTTCGGTTCCCAGGGCAAGGACCGCATCAGCACCCCGGATCAGGTCGCGCGCGGCCTCGAGGCTGGGCGAGACCGGGACGGCCAGCGGATGCCCGTCCATCAGCCCGCGGGCATTCGTCGTCAGGATCACCGGGGCATCCAGCGCCTCGGCCAGATCGCGAAGCGCCTCTTCGGCAAAGCGCATGCCGCCGCCGGCGAGGATCAGTGGCGCCCGCGCGCGGTTCAGCAGATCCGCCGCCGTCGCCAGTTCGGCGGCCGAGGCGGCCGGCGGCATGGGCGGGGCGGCCGGCGGCGGCAGCGGCCCGAGCGGCAGCTTCATCACATCGGTCGGAATCTCGATATGCACCGGCTGCGGCCGCCCGGCCAGCATGGCGGCAAAGGCGCGGTCCAGCATCGGACCCAGATCCTCGGGGTCCATCAGCGTTTCCGTCGGGCAAAGCGGACGCACCATGCCGGCCTGATCCGGAAGTTCATGTAGGAAGCCCAGCCCCTTGCCGAGCGAATTGCGCTGGTTGACGCCGGAAATCACCAGCATCGGCACCGAATCCTCGCGCGCCTGCGCCATGGCGGTCAGCGCGTTCAGCAGCCCCGGGCCGGTGATCACGCAGGCGACGCCCGGCTTGCCCGTTACCCGGGCATAACCATCGGCCATGAAGCCGGCGCCCTGTTCGTGGCGGGGCGTGACATGGCGGATGCGGCCATCGGCCAGGCCGCGGTACAATTCGATGGTGTGAACGCCAGGGATGCCGAAGATCACCTCGACGCCACGGGCGGCCAGCCCTTCTGCGAGACGTTCACCCACGGTGCGCAATGCGGCGGTCATGCGGCAATTCCTTTCAGATGGCTGGCATGGGCGGCGATCCGGCGGCAGGCTTCGACGATGCGGTCGTCGGGCTGGGTCAGCGAGACCCGCAGCCAGCCACAGAGCCCGGCGCCGAAACTCTCTCCGGGCATGACGGCGACGGCCTCCGCCTCCAGCAGGCCAAGGGCGAAAGCCTCGCCCGAGTGGCCGGTCGCACGCACGTCGATCAGCGCGAACATCCCCGCCTCGGGGCGGTGGACGCGCAGCCCGGCGGTGCCGTCGAGCGCCTCGGCGATCAGTGCGGCGCGGCGGGCAAAGCGCTCGGCCATGCCGGCGGCGATGGGCGAAGGTTCCGCGACGGCCAGTGCCGTGGCATCGGCGAGGAAGGGCTGGCTGCCGAACAGCATGGTTTCCGACAGCGGCAGCAGGCGCCGGGTGAATTCTGCCGGCCCGACAACCCAGCCGGAGCGGAACCCCGGCGCGGCATGCGACTTGGAGATCGAGGCGCAGGCAACAGCGCGCGCGGCCAGATCGGGAAAGGACAGCGGCGAGGTGAAGGTCACGCCGGGAAAGACCAGTTCCTCATATACCTCATCCGCGACGAGCCAGAGGTCATGCCTGATCGCCAGCGCGCCCAGTGCCGCGATGTCGTCGGGGCGCAGCACGGCGCCGGTCGGGTTGTGGGGCGAGTTGACGAAGATCACCCGCGTGCGGGGCGTGATCGCGGCGGCCACATCGGCGGCCCGCAGGCGAAAGCCCGCCTCGGGGTGCAATGCCACGGGGACGGGGGTGGCGCCGGCCTGACGGATCACGCCTTCGTAGGTGGCATACATCGGATCGCCCAGGATCACCTCGTCACCCGCCTGCACCAGCGTGCGGAAGGTGGCGTAGAGGCTGGTCTGCGTTCCGGGCAGGCAGATCACCTGATCGGTGCCGAAGGGTCGGCCGCGGCGGTCGGTGTAGCGTTGCGCCAGGGCTGCAAGCAGCGCCGGCTCTCCGCGGCCGTTGGAATAGCCGGTGCGTCCGGCCCGCATCGACGCCGCTGCCGCCTCGATCAGCGCCGGCGGCGTCGGCGCATCGGGTTCGCCGATGGTCAGTTCGATCACCTCGCGCCCGGCATCCTTCATCGCGCGGGCCTTGGTGTGCAACATCCACTTGGCCGAGCCGAGGCCGGCCAGCCGGTCGGTGACAGCGGCGTATCTCATTCGGTTTCTCCGTCCGGGGCCATGCCGATTTCGGGAATGAACATGCTGTAGCGCAAGAGATCGCGGCCGAGAATCGCGCCGACCGAGCGCAGCCCGATCCGCACCAGTTCCCCCGGGCCGAACCCGTGCGGCAGGACCGAGCCTTCAAGCCACAGCCCGTCGATCACCGCATTGCAGGCGATGGCGTCCTGGCGCAGCCTTGCGGGCGAGGCGATGCGGCCGAGATCGGCGATCAGCACCTGCAACTGGTCGCGATAGCGCAGATAGCCGGCCTCGTGCTGCGCCAGCAGCGCGGGATCGGCCTGCACCTGATGCAGATACCCCGCCCAGAGCCCGACCGCCTTGGAATCGAGGACGGGCGGGCGCAGCGATGCGGCGACGAAGGCGGCCAGACGTTCGCCCGGTTCCGCACCCACGCCATAAAGCGCATCCGCGCCCTTGGCCGTCATCCCGTCCATCAGCGTGGCATAGGCCGCGCGCGACAATTCGTCCTTGGAGCCGAAATAGTGCCGGATCAGCCCCGGGGTGACGCCGGCCCGCTCGGCGATGGCGCGCACGGTCGCCGCCAGCGGCCCGCCCTCGGCCATCAGGTCCTGCGTCGCCTGGATCAGGGCCATGCGCCGGTTTTCCTCGCTGTCGCGGACGTAGGGCCGGCGTTCGCCGGCAAGAAATGTGGTCTGCATGACCGGGCCCGGAGTCTATTATACATTCGCATAATTATCCGAAGCCCGATCCGCCGCAAGGGGGGGCGATGCCTCAGGTGCCGGGATCGCCGTTCTTGCGGGCGACATCCTTGTGGATGATCACATCCGCCTGCGGATAGGCGTCGAGGATCGCGCGGCGCAGGCCCGCGCCGATGGCGTGGGCGTCGCGCAGTGACTGCTCGCCGTCGAGTTCGATATGCAGGTTGACGAAGATGCGGCTGCCGGCGGTGCGCGTCTTCAGGTCGTGAAAGCCATGGACGCCGGGCCAGCTCCGGGCGATGGCGGCAATGCCGTCGATCACCGCGGGATCGGCCCGCCGGTCCATCAGCGCATCCCAGGACTGCTTGCCTATCCCGAAGGCGCCCCACAGCATCCAGACGACGGCCGCCAGCGCCACCAGCGCATCGATCCGGCCCCAGCCCCACAAGGCGGTGGCGACAAGCGCGAAGATCGCGCCGAAATTCGGAACCAGGTCGCCGACATAATGCAGCCGGTCGGCCGCCACCACCTTGTTGCCGGTCCTGCGCGCCACCCGGCCCTGCCACCAGACCAGCGCCAGCGTGAGGACGATCGACACCGCCATGATGACGACGCCCAGCGTTTCCGACCCGATCTCGGCCGGTTCGGGCGCGCGCAGCCGGGCGATGGCATTCCAGCCGATCAGCAGGGCCGAGCCGAAAATGAACAGCGACTGGAACAGCGCCGCCAGATCCTCGGCCGATGTGTGGCCGAAGGCGTGATCGTCATCCGCCGGACGCGCGGCATAGACGATCGCCAGGGCCGCAAACAGCGACATGATCAGGTCGAGCGCGGAATCGGCCAGCGAAGCGGCGATCGACAGTGCGCCGGTCTGCCACATCGCCCAGAGCTTGAGCGCCACCAGCGTGGCCGAAACCGCGACCGAGGCCAGACCGGCCGAAAGTCCGAGTTTCACGTCATCTTTGTGGGGATTCGCCATGATCACAGCCTCTGCGCAAACGGCCCGCGCAAATAGATCCGGCATCGGGTTTGCGCAAGACCTGCCTGCGCAAGATCAGTGCGATTCTATTCGATGATCTCGTCGGGCAGGACGCCCCAGATCGCCGACTTTTCGACCCAGCCCTTCTCGCCCCCCGCCGACAGGCGGCACCAGTTGCTCTCGCATTCGAGGATCTTCGCCACCACGCCCAGTTCGGCCTGCGCGACGACACGCGACGCCCCGTCGGGATCGGCGTGCAGCTCGGCCATGTCGAGGGTGATCAGGGCGGTCCGGGTCGCGGAAAGCAGCACGTAATGCACCCAGCCGCCCGCGCCTTCCTGATCCTCGACCCGCCGCCAGTTCTCGTATTCGGCGGTGATCTTCAGCGGCATTCCCGGGCGGGTGAAAACCCAGTCGATGCGGTGGGTCAGCCCCGGGCCGCGGCGGGCATTGCCCTCCTCGCCCTTGAGCGACACGAAACGCGGCAGGGGCTGGCCGGTGACACAGCCGCGCCCGGGCTGGCATTCCGCCTTGCGTGCTGCGGAATTGCCCGAAGGATCTGCCCCGCTGCGGGCGGCCTGTGCCGCGACCTGCACCGGCGTATCCCCGGCGGTTTGCATCAATTCTTCGGCCGAAAGCATCGCCGCGCCCAGAAACAGGGCGAAAACTCCCACGCTTGCGCCGATCCGCATGCCTCTGCCCGCCTTGTTGCGCACGTCCGCCCGGAACGTGCCGGTCCTGCCTCGGTTTCGGGGCTTGTGGTCCGCCCCGCTTCGCCCCACCATGCCTGAAGGACGGGCCCTTTGAAAGCCTTGAGGGAGAGAGAATGCCAACGCAGCGCCTGAGTGTTGTCGTGACGCGACGCCTGCCGGAAGCGGTCGAGACGCGAATGAAAGAGCTGTTCGATGTCGAGCTTCGCGATCCGGACACCCGGATGTCGCGCGACGAACTGGTCGAAGCGATGCGCCGGACCGATGTTCTGGTGCCGACCGTCACCGACCAGATCGATGCCGGCCTGATCGGCCAGGCGGGCGACAGGCTGAAGCTGATCGCGAATTA
>JBDHSO010000150.1:0-9830 GCA_039808125.1 Rhodobacter sp.
GGTTTTCGGGCGGGGCGCCCCCGGGGCCGGCCTCGGGCCGGGCGGGCCGCCGTGCCGGATCGGCGCCCTGAGCGGTGCGGCGGGGGCGGGACGGCGGTGCCGCCTCGGCCTCTCCGGTTTCGCCAAGCTGTTCGCGCAGCACGCGGGGCCGTATCTCCTCGACCTCGCCCGGTTGCAACTCCCCGAGGCGGAAGGGGCCGTAGCTCACCCGGATCAGCCGGTTGACATAGAGGCCCACCGCCGACATCGCCCGCCGCACCTCGCGGTTTTTGCCCTCGCGCAGGCCCACGGTCAGCCAGGCATTGGCGCCCTGCACCCGGTCGAGCGTGACCTGCATCGGCAGGAAGCGCTCGCCGTCGATGGTGATCCCCTCGCGCAGGGGGGCCAGCCGGGCATCGTCGGGCGTGCCGTTCACCCGCACCCGGTATTTCCGGAGCCAGCCGGTCGAGGGCAGTTCCAGTCGCCGCTTCAGCGCGCCGTCGTTGGTGAGAAGCAGCAGCCCTTCGGAATTGAGGTCGAGCCGGCCGACCGACATCACCCGCGGCATGTCTTCGGGCAGATGGTCGAAAACCGTGTCGCGGCCCTTTTCATCGGCGGCGGAGGTGACGAGGCCCTCGGGCTTGTAGTAGAGCCAGAGCCGTGCCGGTTCCTCTTCGGGCAGGGGGCGGCCCGAGACGGTGATGCGGTCCCTTGCGGTGACATTCAGCGCCGGGCTGTCGATGACGCGGCCGTTCACCCGGACCTCGCCCGCCGCGATCAGCCGTTCGGCCTCGCGCCGGGAGGCTATTCCGCGGCGCGACAGCACCTTGGCGATGCGCTCCCCCTCGGGGGTTGATTTGTCGGCCATGAGCGGAAACCTTTGCGCGGGGGGAAAGCCCCGGGGGCATCTGCCCCCGGACCCCGAGGATATTTGGGCAGAGAAGAAGAGGAAAGGGCAAAGTCGGGGGATGTTCCGGTCGCAGATGGAGGTGGCGCTTGCCGAGGCGCGGGCGGCGGCGGCGCGGGGCGAGGTGCCGGTCGGCGCGGTGATCGTGTCGCCGGCCGGGGCGGTGGTGGCGCGGGCGGGGAACCGGACGCGCGAGCTTTTCGATCCGACGGCGCATGCCGAGATCCTGGCGATCCGGGCGGCCTGCCGCGCGGCGGGGTCGGAGCGGCTGCCCGGGCATCTCCTCTATGTCACGCTGGAGCCCTGTGCGATGTGCGCCGCGGCGATTTCGGCGGCGCGGATCGGACGGCTGATCTATGGCGCGGCCGATCCGAAATCGGGCGGGGTAGCAGTGGGCGCGCGGGTTTTCAGCCATCCGCAATGCCATCACGTCCCCGAGGTGCTGGACGGGATCGGCGCGACCGAGGCCGAGGCGCTGATGCGCGGATTTTTCGCCGGGCGGCGCTGAGCGGCACCGCCGCGGCGGGCGGGCCGGCGCGCATCGGCTGGTGCCGGCTTGACTCCGTGGCGGGTGCGCGCTTCCCTGATCAGGCCGCCGTCGAAGGATTTGCCATGCCCGCCTGTCTTGCCCTGCGCACCGGCCTGATGCCCCTTTCCGCGCTCTTGCTGCTTGCCGCCTGCGGCACGCCGGAATACCGGGCGGAACGCTCGGTCTGCCAGGCCGAATGGACCGAGCGCATTCCGCCCCGCTACGAGCAGCGCTGGATCGAGCGGATGCGCTATGAACGCCGGCCGACCGGCCGGTCGACCTGCACCACGACGGGCGCGACCACCGATTGCGTGGCCGAGATGGTCGCCGTCCCGATTTCCTACATGGATGTCGAGACCGTCGACGTGAATGCCACCAGGCGACGGGTGCAGGTCGAGGCCTGTGCGGCGAAGGCCTGCCAGCAGAAATTCGGCAATGCCGAATGCACGGCGCCCGGTGGCGGCTGAGGCGCCCGCCGGCCGGGCCGGCGCGATCAGAACAGGATCGGATCCAGGACCTCGTGCTCGATCACCTCGGTGTTTTCGGGCAGGCCGGCGCGCAGCGCCGAGGCATCCTGGGCGAGGATCGGGAAGGTGCGGTAGTGGCAGGGGATGACCCAGCGGAAGTTGAAATATTTCCGCGCCGCCCAGGCCGCGCGATCCATGTCCATGGTGTAATGGCCGCCGCAGGACAGGATGCCGATATCGGGCTGGTGATATTCCGCCATCCAGGCCATGTCGGCCATGATGTCGGTATCGCCCGAGACATATATCGTATGGCCCTCGCCCGCGATCATGAAACCTGCGGCCGAACCGCCCGGCATCGCCGCCTTGCCGGTGAAGTCGATCGAGGCGGAATGGACCGCATTGACCATCGTGACCTTCGCCCCGGCAAGATCGAGCGTGCCGCCCTTGCCGAAGCCCGTGGTTTTCGCGCCCTGGCCCTTCAGCCATTCCGCAACCTCGTGGATGCAGCAGACCGGGGCGCCGGTCGCGGCCGACAGGTCGGCCGCATCGGCGGCATGGTCGCCATGGGCATGGGTCAGAAGGATATGGGTCGCGCCGGCGACGGCCTCGGCCCGGCGTTCGGCCGGGAACATCGGGTTGCCCGTCAGCCAGGGGTCGACCAGCAGGACGGCCCCTTCGATTTCGATCCGGAAGCCGGAATGGCCTAGCCAGGTGATCTGCATGTTGCGCTCCTGTTTCGGTCAGATACGCGCCTGTCTTAGGGCCTGACGCCGGGCAGGCCAATGGCGAATAACGGAGACCGGAAGAGGGGCGGGCGTCAGCGGGCCGCCGTGCCGGGGTGGCCGCGCTCGCGCAGGATGCGCGCGAGAAGCGACCTGAGCAGGGCCGCCTCGTCGCTGGTCAGGGGCGCGAAGAAGGCGTCCTCCACCTCTTCGGCGGCTTCGGTGGCCCGGATGGACAGGGCCAGCCCCTGCGCGGTCAGCCGCAAGACCTGGCCGCGCCGGTCGACGGGCGCGGCGGTGCGCTGGACGAGGCCGCGCGCCTCGAGCCGGGATACGAGTTTCGAGGCGCCGCCGCGGGTGGTGGCCATGGCTTCGGCAAGCCAGCTGGGCGCCAGCGCGCCGGCATCCCCGATCAGCCGCAGCGCCACCCATTCCGGCGGGGTCAGACCGCCGGGCTGCAACCTGCGCGTACAATCCTGATTCAGATGGTTTGCCGCAACCCGCAGCCAGAACCCGAGCTTGTCTTCAATTCTTGCCCCAACGGGCGCCCTGACTGGCTGAACCGACATACACGTCCCACTCGCCTTTGAGGAAAGGCTAGGATCTGCCCGCGCGTTCGGCAACTGCCGATGAGCCGCGCAGGGTGCAAAAAGTGCATAAATGCGACCGATCTACCGAAGATTGTTTCGGACCAGCGCGGAAAAGCCGCCGCGCGGCGGCCCCCGTCCGGCGGGCCGCGGCGACTCGGGGTCGCGCTTGCGCCCTTTCGCGCGCGCGCCCCGGCTTGCGTGCCCGGGGGGCGGCGGCTAAACGGGGGCAGCTACGAAAGGGTCTGGCCCATGTCGATCGACATTGATACCGCGCGGAAGGTGGCAAAGCTTGCCCGGATCCGGGTGGAAGAGACGGCGCTGCCCGCGCTGGCGCGCGAGTTGTCGGGGATTCTCGATTTCATGGAGCAGCTGAACGAGGTTGACGTGACCGGGGTCGAGCCCATGGTCTCTGTCACGCCGATGCGGCTGAAGCGGCGTCAGGATGTGGTGACGGACGGCGGTTTGCAGGCCGAAGTCCTGAAGAACGCGCCTGAGGCGCGCGAGGGGTTCTTTGCCGTGCCGAAGGTGGTGGAATGAGCGATCTGGAACGCTTCGATGCAAGCGGCGGCGGCGCCAACGGCCTGACCATCGCCGCGGCGCGCAACGCGCTGCGCGCCCGGGAACTGTCGGCGGTTGATCTGGCGATGGCCTGCATGACGGCGATGGATGCCGCCGGCGATCTGGGCGCCTTCGTCCACCGCACGCCCGATGTCGCGCTGGAACAGGCGCGGGCGGCCGATGTCCGGCTGGCGGTGGGCGATGCGCCGGCCCTGTGCGGCATTCCGCTCGGGATCAAGGATCTGTTCTGCACCAGGGGCGTGCCCACGCAGGCCGCCTCGAACATCCTGCACGGCTTCCGCCCGGAATATGAATCGACCGTGACCGGCCGGCTTTTTGCCGATGGCGCGGTGATGCTGGGCAAGCTGAACATGGACGAATTCGCCATGGGGTCGTCAAACGAGACCAGTTGCTACGGCAACGCGGTCAATCCCTGGCGGCGGCAGGGTTCGGATGTCGCGCTGACCCCGGGCGGATCGTCGGGCGGTTCGGCCGCGGCGGTGGCGGCGGATCTGTGCCTTGGCGCGACCGGCACCGATACCGGCGGCTCGATCCGGCAGCCGGCGGCGCTGACCGGCATCGTCGGCATGAAGCCGACCTACGGGCGCGTGTCGCGCTGGGGCATCGTGGCTTTCGCCTCCTCGCTCGACCAGGCCGGGCCGATGGCGAAATCGGTCCGCGACGCGGCGATCATGCTGCAGTCGATGGCGGGGCACGACCCGAAGGATTCGACCAGCGCCGACATTCCGGTCCCCGATTTCGAGGCGGCGCTGACCGGCGATATCCGCGGGCGCGTGATCGGCATTCCGCGCGAATACCGGATGGAGGGCATGCCGGCCGAGATCGAGGCGCTGTGGCAGAACGGCATCGCCATGATGAAGGACGCGGGCGCCGTGATCCGCGACATCAGCCTGCCGCATACCAAATATGCGCTGCCGGCCTATTACGTCATCGCGCCGGCCGAAGCCTCGTCCAACCTCGCCCGCTATGACGGGGTGAAATACGGCCACCGCGCCGCGCTGGCGCAGGGCGACGGCATCACCGAGATGTACGAGAAGACCCGGGCCGAGGGCTTCGGCCCCGAGGTGCAGCGCCGGGTGATGATCGGCACCTATGTGCTGTCGGCGGGGTTCTACGACGCCTATTACAACCGGGCGCGCAAGGTCCGCGCGCTGATCAAGCGCGATTTCGAGACGGTCTTCGCCGAAGGCGTGGATGCCATCCTGACGCCCGCCACCCCTTCGGCCGCCTTCGGTCTGGGCGAGATGGCCAATGCCTCGCCGGTGGAGATGTATCTGAACGATGTCTTCACCGTGACGGTGAACCTGGCCGGTCTGCCCGGAATCTCGGTTCCGGTCGGCCTCGATTCGCAGGGCCTGCCGCTGGGGCTGCAGTTGATCGGCCGGCCCTGGGACGAGGCGGGGCTGCTCGATCACGCCTACGTGCTGGAGCGGGCGGCGGGATTTGTTTCCAAACCGCAGAAATGGTGGTAAGGGCGCAGGAAAAATACGCCCCCAAACGCCCCGGCGCCCCGGCCCCTGCCGGCCCGGGATTTCGGGGGGAGTGCTTCGTGAGGCAGTTGGTATGATCCGTTCGTGTCCCGTTCTTGGCCTTCTGGTATATGCCGGGCTTGCCGCCTGCGGCCCCGCTGTGCCCGATTCCGGCGCCGGCGTGGGGTTTCAGGACTATGACAGCTATCTGCGGGAAAGGTCGGCGCCGGCGCCGGCCCCCGCGCCCGCGCCTTCGGCCGGGTTCGACGCTTCGGCGGCATCCGCGGCGCTGGACCGCGCCTCGGGCGTGATGGCTGCCCCGGCTCCGGCTCCGGTTGTCAGCGGCGGCACCCGCCCCCGCGGCAACGCGCCCGCCGGCATCAAGGAAGAGTCGGGCGAGATGGTCCATGCCACCGGCGACGACCACGTCGCGATTTCCGACGAGAACGACTTCAAGGCGGTCTCGTCGCGCGAGACGATCGCCAGCGACAAGGACCGGATCGAGCGGAACAAGGCGGCCTATGTGGTCGATCAGCCGGCGCCCGTGCCCGAACGGGCCGGCAGCACCGGGCCGAACATCGTGGAATATGCGCTGTCCACTTCCAACGTGCCGGGCACGCCGATCTACAAGCGGGGCGGGCTGATGAAGAAGGATCCGCTGGTGGTCTGCGCCAAATACGCATCCCCCGATCTGGCGCAGCAGGCCTTCCTGGCCGCGGGGGGCCCGCAGAAGGACCGGCTCGGCGTCGATCCCGATGGCGATGGCTTCGCCTGCGACTGGGATCCGCGCCCCTTCCGCGCCGCGGTGAATTGAGCGTCTGGCCGTCGCCGAATTTCGGCGAAAGGCGCGGCGGGCTCAGGCCGTCGCTGATTGTGCTGCATTATACCGCCATGGCCAGTTGCGCCGAGGCCCGGGCGCGCCTGTGCGACCCTGCGGCGGAGGTTTCGGCGCATTGGCTGATCGCGGAGGCCGGCGCATCGGAGGCGCTGGTGCCCGAAGCGGCCCGTGCCTGGCATGCCGGGGCGGGCGAATGGGCGGGGCAGGGCGATGTGAACAGCCGCTCGATCGGGATCGAACTGGCGAATCGCGGCGATCACCCGTTCCCCGAACCGCAGATGGCCGCGCTTGAGGCGCTGCTTTCCGCCATCATGGACCGCTGGTCGATCCGCCCCGAGGGGGTGATCGCCCATTCCGACATGGCGCCCGCCCGCAAGCAGGACCCGGGGCCGCATTTCGACTGGCGGCGGCTGGCCCGCGCAGGGCTGTCGGTCTGGCCATCGCCCGCGGCCCCGGACCTTCCGGCGGCGGGCTTTTCCGGCCATGCGCGGGCCTTCGGCTACCCCGGCAAGGCTGACGACGCTGCGGTCCTGCGCGCCTTCCGGCTGCGCTTTCGCCCCTGGGCGGCCGGCACCGCCGGCGCTGCGGATGCCACCGATGCCGGTCTGGCCGCCGACCTGGCCCGTCGCTTCGGGATTGACGCGGCCCGACCCAGCGCCTAAGTCCGGCCGCGCGCGGATGGCCGGATGACCGCGGGATTTCCCGAGGAAAGTCCGGACTCCATGAAGCAAGGGTGCCGGGTAACGCCCGGCCGGGGCAACCCGAGGGAAAGCGCCACAGAGAACGAGACAGCCCCGCATGCGGGGCCAAGGTGAAACGGTGGGGTAAAGGCCCACCGCGGGACGGGCAACCGGACCGGCATGGCAAGCCCCACCCGGAGCAATGCCGAATAGGGGCCTCGCGCGGGGCCGTGTCCGGGCAACCGGAGATCGCCGCAGGGATGCTTCAGCCCGAGAGGCCCGGGTTGGCAGCTTGACCCCGTCCGCAAGGCCGGGGCGAGAGGAATGGTCATCCAGGGAGGCGCCGCAAGGTGCGTCCCGGACAGAATCCGGCTTACAGGCCATCCGCGCATTTCCCCTTTCCCTCCTCCGCTTCGGGCGGCCGGGCGCAAAGCGCCGTTGCGCGATGGCCCGGCCCGTGTCACGCTTTGGCTATTTAAATCCGGCCGGACGGCAGCGGCTTCGCCCGCGCGACCGGCCCCATTTCGTGGAGGAATAGATGCCCAGAAATCCGAGCGGCAGCACCATTGCCACACCGGGGCCGGACCTGCTTTGGGGGCGCGCCATCGTTCTTGGCAACGGGCAATACGACAATTCCAGCGATATCGACACCGCGGCAAGCCATCTTGCCCTGCGGGGCGGGGCCGGGAACGACACCATCTTCGGCGACATCTATCAGGATGGCAGCGACGCGACCGAGGGCGATGCGCTTTACGGCGGCACCGGCGACGACATGCTGTTCGGCGATTGCGGCCTTGATGAGCCCTATTGGGAGACGAGCTCCAACGGCAGTTCCGATGTGCTCCATGGCGACGATGGCAACGACAGTCTCTACGGCCAGGCCGGCCACGACGCGCTTTACGGTGGCGCCGGCAACGATCTGATGGTCGGCGGCATCGGTGGCGACATCGCCTATGGGGGTGCTGGGGACGACGTGATCTGGAGCGATATCCAGAGCGATACGCCCTCGGGGCCGGCGGTGCTCAACACCGCCTATGGCGGTGCGGGCGATGACATGATCCGGGGCGGTCGCGGCATTGATGTCGCGGATGGTGGCCTGGGCGACGACAGGCTGTTTGGCTATGACGGCGACGACGACCTCGATGGCGGCGACGGGGCAGATCAGATCCTTGGCGGCGCCGGCAACGACCGGCTCGAAGGCGGCGGCTACTACGCCACAGCCGCCGACGCGGCCGACACGTTGTTAGGTGATGCGGGCAATGACACGCTGTTCGGAGGCGCGGGCAATGACTTTCTGCACGGTGGGGACGACACCGATGTGCTCGACGGCGGCGACGGCAATGACAATCTGGTCGGCGGCGCGGGCAACGACCTCTTTACCTGCGGGGCAGGCGACGACCGCTATTTCATCGATTCGGCCGGCGATACCCTGCGTTGGGAATATGCCGATACCGGCACCGACGAGATCATTGCCGGTTTGGACTGGGCGCTGGGCGCCTATCAGGAAAACCTGACGCTGACCGGGCACGTCCGGATGCATGGTACGGGCAATTCCGGCAACAACCGGCTGACCGCGAATTTGGGGGGCGCCACGCTGGAAGGCCTTGACGGCAGCGACACGCTGGTGGGCGGCAGTGGCGACGATTTCCTCTTTGGCGGCACGAGCACGGCGGATCTGCGCGACGTGATCTATGGCGGCCTCGGCCATGATCGGCTCGCCGGTGGGCATGGCAATGACGAATTGAACGGCGGCGAGGGGAATGACACGCTCGACGGCGGCTTCGGCAGCGATACGCTGATCGGCAACGCCGGTGACGACACGATCAGCGGCGCGGCCGGCAGCGACCAGATCCACGGCAACGACGGGGCGGATTTCATCAACGGCGGCTTCGGCTTCGACCGGATCAACGGCGGCACCGGCGGCGACCGCTTCTTCCATCAAGGTCTGGCAAGCCATGGCAGCGACTGGATCCAGGACTATCGCGCCGCCGAGGGCGACCTCCTGCTCAGCGGTCTGGCCGGCGCCTTGCGGGGGCAGTTCCAGGTGAACTTCGCCAATACCCAGGGCGCGGGCAGTGCGTCGGTGAGCGAAGCCTTCGTGATCTACCGCCCCACCGGGCAAATCCTCTGGGCGCTGATCGACGGCGGCGCACAGACCCAGATCAACCTCCAGATCGGCACTCAGGTATTCGACCTCCTGGCATGAGACCCGCGCGCCCCCCGGGGCAGCGCGGCGGACCGTCCGCCCCGCCTGTCGCGACCGCAGATCGGGCCTCCGGGCGGCGCACCTCCGCCGTCCCAGCGCCCTGACCGCGAGCAAACCACGACACGCCGGCACCCGGACACCGGCGGCGCAAGCCCCGCCTGCTGCCCTACCGCCTGATATCCTCTATTGATCCGCAGAGACCCAGAGCCATGGCTGAATGTGGGCAAGCGCATCTGTGAACTTGAAGATTTCGGGTTGAATCCGGACGAAGTTCGCGGCGCACATCCTGTTATGAGCAATCCCGAAACCCTGCGACCGTATTGCGTGAACGCCGACGAAGCAAAACCCGTGCCTATCGGCGAAATTCCCTGTGACCGCTTGAAAACCGAAGCGGCGATTTTGCGGGTTCAAAGCGAAACCTACGGCGAATACAACCGGACGCAGCTTCAAAAATTTCGTGACGCTTACCGCGCTGCATGGCATGTTGCCCACAATCCCGGATAGTGAGGGTGCGTTGTGGCAGTCATCAATCCAAAGATACTGACCAAGAATTTCACGACAACGCCGCGTAAGATCACATCGACAATAGAGAGGCTTTGCGCGGAAACTAACGCCGATGAACCGCCGGTTTTTGTTCCTGTCAAACCTGATCGGGACGCAATAGTTTCGGAGTGCTTTCACAACGTCAGCCAAAAGGTTGAGCGGGAAGGCGGTTCGATGATCTACGGCTGGAACTTGTGGGAATGGTCACGGGTATTTGTCGAAGCGGAACATCACGCCGTTTGGGTTAAGGACGGCGAACTTATCGACGTGACGCCGAAGCAAAATGGCGAACGGATAATTCTGTTCCTTCCCGATCCAACG
>JBDHSO010000151.1:0-9778 GCA_039808125.1 Rhodobacter sp.
CGTCCACATCCGACAGCAGGATCAACTGATCCGCCCCCGCCGTCACCGCGATCTGCGCCGCCAGCCGGTCGTTGTCGCCATAGCGGATCTCGTCGGTGGCCACGGTATCATTCTCGTTCACGATCGGCACCACCCCAAGGCCGAGCAGCGTCTCCATCGTGGCGCGGCTGTTGAGATAGCGGCGGCGGTCCTCGGTATCCTCCAGCGTCACCAGCACCTGCGCCGTGGTGATGCCATGCGGCGCCAGCACCTCCTCATAGGCGCGGGCCAGGCGAATCTGGCCCACGGCCGCCGCGGCCTGGCTCTGCTCCAGCGTCAGCGCCCCGGCAGGCAGGCCCAGGATCATCCGACCCAGCGCGATGGAGCCGGAAGAGACCAGCACGACCTGGGTACCGCGCAGCCGCGCCTCGGCGACATCCAGCGCCAGCGCCGACAGCCAGCCCTGCCGCAGCCCCCGCGCCCGGTCGACCAGCAGGGCCGAGCCGATCTTGACCACCAGCCGCCGCGCCCGCGCGACATCCGGCGCCATCAGCATCAGGGTTGCCAAGGTCCGCCCTCCTCGGCCGGGGCGCGGCGTTCGATCTCGGCCAGCAGCGCGCGCAGCACCTCCGGAATACCCCGGCCGGAGGCGCCCGAGATCACATGAACCGGCCCGCCGCTGGCCTTCTCCAGCGCGCGCCGGCGGTCCGAGACCTGTTTCGGCGTCATCGCATCGCTCTTGTTCAGCGCCAGAATGCGCGGCTTGTCGCCCAGAACGCCGGAATAGGCCGACAGTTCGGCCAGGATGGTACGGTAGTCGCGGGTAACGGTCGGCGAGGTGCCGTCCACCAGATGCAGCAGCACCTTGCAGCGCTCGACATGGGCCAGGAACTGCATCCCGAGGCCGCGCCCCTCCGAGGCGCCCTCGATCAGGCCGGGGATATCGGCCATGACGAATTCCTTGCCGTCGATGCCCACGACGCCAAGGTTCGGCACCAGCGTGGTAAAGGGATAGTCGGCGATCTTCGGGCGGGCGTTCGAGACCGCGGCCAGAAAGGTCGACTTGCCGGCATTGGGCAGCCCCAGCAGCCCGGCATCGGCGATCAGCTTCAGCCGCAGCCAGATCGTCCGCTCCACCCCCGGCTGGCCCGGATTGGCCCGCGCCGGCGCCCGGTTGGTCGAGGATTTGAACCGCAGGTTGCCCCAGCCGCCATTGCCGCCCTCGGCCAGCAGCACGCGCTGCCCCGGCCCGGTCAGGTCGGCGATCACGGTTTCCTCGTCCTCGTCCAGGATCTCGGTCCCGAGCGGCACCTTCAGCACGATATCCTCGCCCGAACGGCCGGTCTTCTGGTTGCCCATGCCGGGCTGGCCGGACTTGGCGAAGAAATGCTGCTGGTAGCGATAGTCGATCAGCGTGTTCAGCCCCTCGACCGCCTCGGCCCAGACCGATCCGCCATGACCGCCGTCGCCGCCATCCGGCCCGCCGAATTCGATGAACTTCTCGCGCCGGAACGAGACGCAGCCGGCGCCGCCCCCGCCCGAGCGGATATAGACTTTGGTCAGGTCGAGGAACTTCATCGCGTCACGGCTTTCATCGGGATATCCAGCCGATACAGGATCGGCGCGGCAGGCTCAAGCAAGGCGTGGCCCGGGCCGCGTAACACCGCCCCCCTTCTCTTCTGCCCAAATATCCCGGGGTCCGGGGCAGCGCCCCGGCCGCCGGCCGCGAAGGCGCGCGGTCAGTCCAGCTTGCGGATATAGGTCCAGGTCGGCAAGCTCGCGTTGCGGGCCACCGAAAAGGCCTCGGCATCGCCGAGATACTGGAACCCGGCATTGGACAGCACCCGCGCCGACCCCGGATTGTCCTGGAACACTTCCGCGAAATAGGTACGGTCGCCCAGCGGATTGGCCGCGATCATCGCCCGCACCGCGTCCGAGGCGATGCCGGTGTTCCAGAACGCCGGGGCGACCCAATAGGCCACCTCGGACTGGCCTCCCAGCCCCGCCTTCACCTCCATCGGCTTCAGGCTGATCACGCCCAGAAGCTCCGACAGCCCGGTCAGCGCCCCGTCCATCACCCAGACCGAACCGGGGCGTTCATGCTTCATCGCCCGGGCGACGAAGGCATCGGCGGCGCCGGGCGGAAAGGGATGAGGGATGTTCTGCGTCGCCTCGGCCACGCGCCGGTCGGCGGCGTGATGGGCGATCAGCCCGGCATCGGAACTGCGCACCGGGCGCAGCATGAACCGGCCGGCGGCGATCTGGCCTTCGCTCACCGGAACCATCCGTCCCGCCGTCGCGGGTGTGATATCCAGAACCATGGCTCCTCCTCCTGAAGTCCATGTGGGGGCTACCCCGGTAAATTTCACCTCCGACCCTGGCATGAAAGGACATGAAAGGGGCGGAAATGAGGAAGGGGACCGGCCTTTCAGCCGATCCCCCCGATACATCCTGACTGTAACGGTTTTCCGGCTTACTCGGCGGCCTCCGCAACCGGGAGGACCGAAATGAACGTGCGGCCCTTCAGGCCCTTGCGGAACGTGACCTTGCCCTCGACCGTGGCAAAGATCGTGTGGTCCGTGCCCATGCCGACGCCATTGCCCGGGAACCAGGTGGTGCCGCGCTGCCGCACGATGATATTGCCGGGAACGGCGGCCTGGCCGCCATAGAGCTTCACGCCCAACCGGCGACCGGCCGAGTCGCGACCGTTGCGGGACGAACCGCCTGCCTTCTTGTGTGCCATGGAAGTCGCTCCTTACTTCGCGGTTTCATGGGCGGCGCGGCGGGCATCGGCGGTGCCGGTGGCGGCCTTCACGCCCGTCCCCTCGGCGCCCGAGGCAAGAACCTCGGTCACGCGCACCAGCGTCAGCTGCTGGCGATGGCCGCGGGTGCGCTGCGACGAATGCTTCCGCCGCCGCTTGTGATACGAGATGGTCTTCTCGCCCTTGATCTGGTCGATCACCTCGGCCTGGACCGCAGCCCCCGCCACGAGAGGCGCGCCGACGGTGGCATCGACCATCAGGATGTCGTTGAACTGGATCTTGTCGCCAGCCGCGGCATCGAGCTTTTCAACACGCAGAACGTCGCCCGCCTGCACCTTGTACTGCTTTCCGCCGGTCTTCAGGACCGCAAACATCGGTCGTCCTTCCTTCTTCCTCCGCGTCCTGCGGCCCCCGTTGCCGGGCGTTCGCCGGGTTTCCCCGCCTTCGGACAGCGCGCCCCCTCGGGGCGTTGTTCAAAACGCATACTGCCCAGCCGGGGTATCCCCGGGGACAGATGCGCGCTTATGCCGGGCCGGACCCGCCCTGTCAAGCGCGGCGCCCGCCCCTGTCGGCAGATATCCGCATCGCACCGGAACCGGACGATGCCAGAGCGCGCAGGGGCGTCAGATGTCCTGTCCGCGCAGCACCAGCCCGACCTCGCGCCCCATATCGGCCAGCGCGGGGCGCATCGCCGCCTCGCTGCCGGCCATGAGTGCCCGGTTCAGCACCTGGCCGGCGGGCGAGGCGAGGAAATCGGCATAGGTCTTCAACTCCGCCTCGCTCAGCGGCGCATAGGCCAGCACCATGAAGCTCAGCAGCCAGTCCACCGTATCGGCGCGGATCCGGGCCTCGTCCGCCCAGACGCCGGCCAGCACATCGGCCTCGCTTTGCCGCAGGTCCGCCGGCGCCGTCGCATTCAGCGCCAGGCTGAAGGCCGCCAGCACCGTCAGGCTGCCGGCGGTATTGCCTTCGATCAGGTCGCCCGCCTCGATCAGCCGGCGGATCGCGCGCAGCCGGGGATCGCGCGCCGCCTGCATCTTTTCCGCCCGGACCTCGGCCGCCTCGCGCAGGTCGTCGTCAAGCAGCGCCCGGCGTGCCAGCAGTTCCAGTTCCACGATCCGCTGGCCGGCGGGGGCGGCATAGAAGGCCTCGATCGCCGCCACCGCCCCGGGATCCCGCGCCAGTTCGGCGGCAAAGGCCGCGGCGAACGCCGCCTGCAACCGCTCGGGCGCATAGACGCGCGCGACGGCGGCCTCGAACCCCGGCGCCGCGCGGCCGCCAAAATAGGCGTCGCGCAGGTCCGCACCGTGGGCCCGACCCTCCTCGGCCATGATGGCGAACAACTCGTCCAGCCGCATCGCCGTCATGACCGCCGCCGCGGCGGACGCCGCTTCGGGCGCCCCGGCGGTTTCCGGCGCGGTGGTGGTCGCCACGGGCGGAGGCGGCGCGACGGGAACGGCGGGCGCGGTTTCCGCCCGCGAGACCGGCGCCATGGCCGGGGCAAGGGTCAGCGCTCCGGCCATGACCGCCGCAAGAGCCGTGGATCTGCGCATGTGCCTCTCTCCCCGATGTGCCGGCCCGGAGCGGCGGCGCCAAATGCCGGGCTGACGCCCAGACTAGGCGCAACCCCGGCCGGCGCCAAGCGGCCCGGCCCTCACGGATGCGTGGGGCCGCGCGCGCAAGGCGCGGCGCGCCCGCATCCGCAATTGCGGGAGGATCCCGCGGCAGGGAGGCGCCGCGGAACCCTTCCGTCACTCCGCCGCCCGGCTGGCGGCGGGGTTGTTGGGATGCGTCGTCCAGTTGGCGTAATCGCCCACCTCGCGGCCGGTGCGGGGATCGGTCCGACCCTTCGGCATCTGCACCATGGTGATGCAGCTTTCCACCGGGCAGACGTTGACGCAGAGGTTGCAGGCCACGCACTCCTCGTCCTTGACCGAGAACACCCGATCAGGCGACATGGCAATGGCCTGGTGGCTGGTATCCTCGCAGGCGGCATAGCAGCGTCCGCATTTGATGCAGAGATCCTGGTCGATATGCGCCTTGGCGACATAGTTCAGGTTCAGATACTGCCAGTCGGTCACGTTCGGCACCGCCCGGCCGACAAGATCGCCAAGCGCCATACCCTTGTCGTCGAGATATTCCGACAGGCCCGAGATCATCTCCTGCACCACCCGGAAGCCATAGGTCATGGCCGCGGTGCAGACCTGCACATTGCCCGCGCCAAGCGCCAGAAACTCGGCCGCGTCGCGCCAGGTGGTGACACCGCCGATCCCGCTGATCGGCAGGCCGCGGGTTTCGGGGCTGCGCGCGATCTCGGCCACCATGTTCAGCGCGATGGGCTTCACCGCCGGGCCGCAATAGCCGCCATGGGTGCCCTTGCCGTCGATGGTCGGCTCGGGCGCGAAGCCGTCGAGGTCGACGGCGGTGATCGAATTGATGGTGTTGATCAGGCTGACCGCATCGGCGCCGCCGCGCCTGGCGGCCTCGGCCGGCTTGCGGATGTCGGTGATGTTGGGCGTCAGCTTCACGATGCAGGGCATGCGCGAGTACTGCTTCACCCAGCGCGTCACCATCTCGATATACTCCGGCACCTGCCCCACGGCCGAGCCCATGCCGCGTTCGGCCATGCCATGCGGACAGCCGAAGTTCAGTTCCACCCCGTCGGCGCCGGTATCCTCGATCTGCTTCAGGATCTCGCGCCAGCTGTCCTCGTCGCAGGGCACCATCAGGCTGATCACCAGCGCCCGGTCGGGCCAGTCGCGCTTGACCTGCTTGATCTCGCGCAGGTTCACCTCCAGCGGCCGGTCGGTGATGAGTTCGATGTTGTTCAGGCCCAGAAGCCGGCGGTCGGCGCCCCAGATCGCGCCGTAGCGCGGGCCGTTCACATTGACGACCGGCGGACCTTCGGAACCGAGGGTCTTCCACACCACGCCGCCCCAGCCGGCCTGAAAGGCGCGGCGGACATTGTATTCCTTGTCGGTGGGCGGGGCCGAGGCCAGCCAGAACGGGTTGGGCGATTTGATACCGATGAAGTTCGACGACAGGTCAGCCATGGATATCTCCCTGGAGATGCGCCGCGAGGCGGCGTCCGGTGTCTTGGGGATGCAGATCGCGGCGGGCGGCCGCGCCGCCCGTCAGGAGAACAGGGACCAGATCCAGCCGATCAGATGACCGCCGATCTCGCCGAACTTGGGCACGATCCAGGCCCAGGCGACGCAGCCGATCAGGTTCCAGAAGGTGAACCGCGCAAAGGTCATCCCGCTCATCCCCGCCATCAGGAAGACGACCGGGCGCAGGAAGGTGGCGAAATGCCCGATCAGGATGGTGACGGGACCCCAGCGCACGAAGGCGCGGTCGGTCTTTTCCACCCATTCGGGATGCTTGCGCAACAGCGGCGTGGCCAGAATGGCCGCGCCATAGCGCCGGCCCAGCCAGAAGGAGAACGTCGACCCCAGAACGGCGCCGACCGCCGCGCCAAGCCAGAGCGGCAGGAAGTTGATCGCCCCGGTGGCCGCCAGCGCGCCCACGGCCACCATGATCGCCGTCGAGGGCACGACGATGGAGATCACCGCGGTGTTTTCGGCCAAGGCAAAGATCAGCATCAGCCAGGGCGCCAGCGTCTGATGCTGTTGAAGAAAGCCGATGATCGCGTCGATCCAAGCCTGCATGACCGCCCCTTTCGCGGCCATGCAGTGGACGAGCCGCCGTCATAAGGCAAGGCGAATCCGAGGCCATCACACGGCCGTCAGCGTGCGGTGGATGGCCTCGGCGGCATCGCGGCCCTCGGCCACGGCGGTCACGGTCAGATCCTCGCCCCCCGCCGCGCAATCGCCGCCCGCCCAGACGCCCGCCAGCGGCCCCGCCGCCGCGATCTTGCCGCCTTCGACGGGCAGTGCCTCGGGCTGGCCGGCCAGGGTCTGGCCGATGGCCTTGAACAACTGGTCGGCCTTCAGCGTGAAACCCTGATCCGAAAGCGTCAGCCCGACCGGGCCGTCCTCGGTATAGGCGAATTCCACCGCCTCGACCGCGCCGTTCCCCGTCACCCGCAGCGGCGCGGCGTTGTGCAGGACCCGCACGCCGGCGTTCAGCGCATGTTCCTGTTCCCAGACCGAGGCCGACATCTTCTCGCGGCCGCGGCGGTAGACGATGGTCACGGTCTCGGCGCCAAGAAGCTTCGACTGCACGGCGGCATCGACCGCGGTCATGCCGCCGCCGATCACCACCACGTCGCGGCCGACGGGCAGCGCCGCCAGATCCTCGGCCTGCCGCAGTTCGGCGATGAAATCGACGGCATTGCGGACGCCCGCCTTCTCCTCGCCTTCCGTCCGGAGCGCATTCACCCCTTGCAACCCGATGCCGAGGAAGACCGCATCATGCCCGGCGCGAAGCTCCTCCAGCGTCACGTCGCGGCCAAGCTCCACCCCGGTCTTCACCGTGATGCCGCCGATCTGCAGCAGCCAGTCCACCTCGCGCTGCGCGAAACCGCCCGGCGCCTTGTAGCTGGCGATGCCGTATTCGTTCAGCCCGCCCGGCTTGGCGCGCTTTTCGAAGATCGTCACCTCATGGCCCTTCATCGCCAGACGATGCGCACAGGCAAGGCCCGCCGGCCCCGCCCCCACCACGGCGATGCGTTTGCCGGTGGGCGCGCCGCGGGTGAAGGGGTGCAGGTCGCGCGCCATGGCGGTGTCGGTGGCGAAGCGCTGCAGGCGGCCGATCTCGACCGGCTTGCCCTCGGCCGTCTCGCGCACGCATTTCTCCTCGCACAGCGTCTCGGTCGGGCAGACCCGGGCGCACATGCCACCAAGGATGTTCTGGGTCCAGATCGTCCGCGCCGCCGCCTCGGGCGTGCCGGTGGCGATCTGGCGGATGAACAGCGGAATGTCGATCGCCGTCGGGCAGGCCGTGACGCAGGGCGCATCATGGCAGAAATAGCAGCGGTCCGCGGCGACCTGCGCCTCGTGCCGGTCCAGCGCCGGCGTGTGGTCGGCGAAATTGTCGCGGTAGCTCTCGGCTGGCAAACGGCCCGGAACGATGCCGGGCGTCAGCGGGCTGTTGGTCATCTGGGGTCGGGCCTCCCTGGCTCTGGCGCTGCGTGGGACCAGCTTGGCACAGGACATTTTTTTTACCAAATGGAAAAGTTTCTGCGCCGCCGCTGCCGCGGCGCGGCGCAAACCGGCCCGAAACGGGGGCAAGGACGTGCGGATCGAAGGGCGCTTTTCACCCTGCAAGCTTGGTCCTATAAGCAGGCAACGAAAGCGCACGCCCCGCCATCAGGCAGAACAGGGCCGAAGGGCGTGCGGACATGGCAACCGATACGCCAACAGAGGACGGCATGAGCAAACATTCCCCCGACGCGGACGTGACCTTCATTTCGGCACTTGCAGAGCTTCTGAACCGCAACCAGCTGACCGAGATCGCGGTAAAGCGCGAGTATGGCGAGGATGACAGCCTGGAGGTGCGCGTGGTCAAGCAGGCGACGGTGGTCGCAGCCGCAGCCCCTGCGCCGGCCTATGCCGTGCCCGCCGCCGCCCCGGCCGCCGGTGCGGCGGCCGCCGCGGCCGTGCCGGCACTGCCCGAGGACCCGAGCCAGCACCCCGGCGCCGTGACCTCGCCCATGGTCGGCACCACCTATCTGGCGCCCGAGCCGGGCGCGGCGCCCTTCGTCTCGATCGGCACCCAGGTCACGGAGGGGCAGACC
The DNA here is from genome assembly GCA_039808125.1 of Rhodobacter sp. GTDB lineage: Bacteria > Pseudomonadota > Alphaproteobacteria > Rhodobacterales > Rhodobacteraceae > Pseudogemmobacter. The sequence continues at coordinate 8,440 of JBDHSO010000151.1, forward strand.
GTGCTGATCATCGAGGCGATGAAGACGATGAACCACATCCCCGCCCCGCGCGCCGGCACGGTGAAGCGGCTCTTCGTCGAGGACGGCACCCCGGTCGAATACGGCGCCCCCCTGATGATCATCGAATGAGTGCGGCCATGTTCGACAAGATCCTGATCGCGAATCGCGGCGAAATCGCCCTGAGGGTGATCCGAGCCTGCCAGGAAATGGGGATCAAGTCGGTCGCGGTCCATTCCACCGCCGATTCCGACGCGATGCATGTCCGCATGGCCGACGAATCCGTCTGTATCGGCCCCGCGCCCTCGTCGCAAAGCTATCTCAACAAGGCCGCCGTCATCTCGGCCTGCGAGATCACCGGCGCCCAGGCCGTGCATCCGGGCTATGGCTTCCTGTCCGAGAATGCCGCCTTCGCCCAGGCGCTGGAGGATCACGGCATCACCTTCATCGGCCCCTCGGCCGAACATATCCGCATCATGGGCGACAAGATCACCGCCAAGGAAACGGCGCGGGCGCTGGGGATTCCGGTCGTGCCGGGGTCGGACGGCGGCGTGCCCGATGTCGAGACGGCGCTGATCGTGGCGGCCGAGATCGGCTATCCCGTCATCATCAAGGCCACCGCCGGCGGCGGCGGGCGCGGCATGAAGGTGGCGCGCAGTGCCGAAGACCTCGACGTCGCCTTCCGCACCGCGCGCAGCGAGGCCAAGGCCGCGTTCGGCAATGACGAGGTCTATATCGAGAAATACCTGCAGACTCCGCGCCATATCGAGATTCAGGTCTTTGGCGACGGCCGCGGCAATGCGGTCCATCTGGGCGAGCGCGACTGCTCGTTGCAGCGCCGGCATCAGAAGGTGTTCGAGGAAGCCCCCGGCCCGGTGATCACCCCCAGGATGCGTGCCGAGATCGGCGGGATCTGCGCCGAGGCGATGGCGAAGATCGCCTATATCGGCGCCGGCACTGTCGAATTCCTCTACGAGGACGGCCGGTTCTACTTCATCGAGATGAACACCCGGTTGCAGGTGGAGCATCCCGTCACCGAATTCATCTACGGCGTCGATCTGGTGCGCGAGCAGATCCGCGTGGCCTCGGGCCTGCCGATGTCCTTTACCCAGGACGATCTGGAAATCGACGGCCATGCCATCGAGGTGCGGATCAATGCCGAACGCCTGCCGAATTTCGCGCCCTGCCCCGGCAAGGTGAAGACGTTCCATGCGCCGGGCGGCCTGGGCGTGCGGATGGATTCGGCGCTTTACGGCGGCTATTCCATCCCGCCCTATTACGACAGCCTGATCGGCAAGCTGATCGTGCATGGCCGCGACCGGCCCGAGGCGCTGGCCCGCCT
>JBDHSO010000152.1:0-9680 GCA_039808125.1 Rhodobacter sp.
TCGGCCGTGGCCGGCCCCATGGGCGCAGCCGGCGGCGCGGTGGCCGGGGTCGGGGCTGGCGTCGCGGCTGTGGCCGCGGCGGCCGTTGCCGCAGGCTTTTCCGCCGGAACGGCCGGCGTGGCCGCAGCCCCGCCCGATGCCGCGAAGGCAGGTGTCGCGGCAGCAGCGGTGGTGGTGGCGGTCGCGGCAGCCGTAGTTGTGCCGGCTGCGGCCGTGCTGGCCGCGGCGGCCGGCTTTGCCGTCTGGTTCTTCAGCGGATCCCATTTCTCGAACTTGTCCGCCGCCGAGCGCACGGCATCGAGGCCCATCGAGCGGGGATTGATCGTGCGGTTCAGGTCGTCCGCCACATCCTTGACGCCGCTTTCCTTGGCCGCCTGCTCCATCGCGCGGCTGAATTCACGCGACATCGAGCGCAGCTTGGCCGTAAAGCGGCCAAGCTCGCGGAACATGCCGGGCAGGTCCTTGGGGCCGATCACGACCAGCGCGACGACGCCCACGACCAGAAGTTCGGACCAGCCGATATCCATCACGTCCCTCCGGTGCGAGCGGCGGCGCTCAGACCTTTTCCTTGTCGGTGGTGGCGGCGGCGGCCGGGGTCACGTCCTTGGCGCCGTCGGCCTTGGCCTGCTCGATTTCGGCATTGCCGTCGCCCACGCCCTTCTTGAAGGCAGTGATGCCCTTGCCCACCTCGCCCATCAGCGCGCTGACCTTGCCCTTGCCGAACAGGACCAGCACCACGACGGCAATCAGCAGAAGCCCGGGAAGCCCGATGTTGTTTAGCATGTCTCGTCTCCATCCAGTCGCAGGCCCCGTGCAGCCGGGGGCCATGATCGCTTGGGTTCTACGACCTGCGGGCGCGCGGTTCCAAGAGTGAAACGGGCTTTCGGCCGCGGCAACTGACAGTTATATGTCAGTTGCGCCCTCCCCACCACCCGGCCCGTGATGTCCCGCGATACCCGCCTCTACGAGCTTGTGCAGATCCTGCGCGACGGCCGGCTGCACACTGCGGCCGAACTGGCGGGGCGGCTGGGCGTGTCGGAGCGGACGATCTGGCGCGACATGGCGATGATGGCCGCGACAGGCCTTCCCGTCATCGGCGAACGCGGGCTGGGCTATATCCTGCGCTCGCCGCTGATGCTGCCGCCGACGATGCTGACCCCCGACGAGATCGACGCGCTTGCCGCCGGGCTGCGCCATGTCGAAGCGAACGACCCCGCCCGCGCCCGCGCGGCGCGGGCGCTGCTTTACAAGATCGCCACCCTTCTGCCGCAGGCCGGGATCGAACCCGAGGGCTGAGGGCGGGTCCGCGCGCGCATTCGGCGGCCCGGCCGGGACAGGCGCGCGCCGTCAGATCGTGATGTTGGACGCGCCGCCGTCGAGCAGGATGTTCTGCCCCACGATGAAGCCCGCATGCATCGAGCACAGGAAGGCGCAGGCCGCGCCGAATTCCTCGGCCGTGCCATAGCGGCCGACGGGCACCATCGCCCAGCGGGCGGCGCGGGCCTCTTCCTCCGAGATGTTCTGCGCGCGCGCGGCCGCGCGGTCGAGCGCGACCGCGCGGTCGGTCGCATGCATTCCGGGCAAAAGGTTGTTGATCGTCACCCCCTTCTGCGCCACCTGCCGCGAGGTGCCGGCGACGAATCCGGTCAGCCCCGCGCGGGCCGAGTTCGACAGCCCCAGCACCGCGACCGGCGCCCGGACCGAAACCGAGGTGATGTTGACCACCCGCCCCCAGCCCCGCGCCATCATCCCCGGCAACGCGGCCTGCATCAGCGCGATGGGCGTCAGCATGTTGGCATCCAGCGCCTTGATGAAATCGTCGCGGCTCCAGTCGCTCCACATGCCCGGGGGCGGACCACCGGCATTGGTGACAAGGATGTCCACCCCTTCGCCCGCCGCGGCCAGCACGTCGGCGCGGCCCTCTTCGGTGGTGATGTCGGCCACGACCGGCGTGACGCTCACCCCGAATCGCGCCGCCAGATCAGCTGCCGTCGCCTCCAGCGCCTCGCGCCCGCGGGCGCAGATCACCAGATCGACGCCCGCCTCGGCCAGCGCCTCGGCGCAGCCGCGTCCAAGCCCTTTCGACGCGGCGCAGACAATGCCCTTGCGCCCACGGATCCCCAGGTCCATCGCAATCCTCCTTCGCGGTTCGGAGCGAAGTCTAGGACCAATCGGCGGGCTGCGAAAGCCCACCCGCAGCCGTGCCGGCCCGGTGGCCACAGGCGGAACCCGGCCGCCCCGTCCGCGCAACCGCAGGCTCCGGCACCACGAACCTCCCCCAGTCAACCCAGCCATTCCTTCCTCTTGACCGAAATACCCTGCGGGCCCCCAAAATCCGCGGTGACACCTGGTTTGGGCGATGGCCGTTGTCGCGGCCTGTACTCATCAACGGATCATGGGGATTCCGGGCCTTGTCGTGCAAATGCCGTGAAGGGTTCCCCACGAGAATCCGGCCTGTCGGCCGGACTGCATGAGCCGACCAGGGCCACCCTTCTGCGGCTGAAGCCCTCCGACAATACCGCGGCCAAATACTGGGCGGCGGGCGAGAACCTGTCGATCGGGGCCCGGCGGTATTTCCCGGCCGCGGATGTGACGGCCGAGGTCACGTCGATCGCCGCCTCGGGGTCGCGCAGCACGGGCACCTATCCGCCGATCCATACCGAGGGCACCTGGATGGCCGATGGCGCCGGCGTGATCTGGCGGCATGTCTGCACCGACACCGGCATCCTGCGCCTGACCGCCGTCGCCAGCCCCGTCAGCGCCACGGCCACCGTGCTGCAGACCGTGCCGGCCGATTGCGTCGCAGCACCAAGCTACCGCTGGTCCGAAGGCGCCTGGTCCGACCTTTACGGCTATCCGGCCGCGCTCGACATCTACGACCAGCGCTTTGCCGCCGCGGCGACGGCGGCCGAGCCGCGCAGCCTGTGGTTTTCCACCGTGGGCGATTTCGCCGATTTTCTCGACGGCACCGAGGCCGACGAGGCCTTCGCCTATACGATCGCCGGATCGGGGTCGATGAACCGCATCCTGAACATCTTCGGCGGCCGGATCGGCCTGCATATCTTCGCCCTGGGCGAGGAATTCTCCAGCCGGTCGGAAAGCCGGGCGCAGGTCATCGGCCCGACCACCGCCGTCTTCGGGCGCGACAGCCAGGTCGGGTCCTCGCCGGCGACGCCGATCGCGCCGGCGGGCGATCCGATCTTCATCAGCCGCGACCGCCGCCGGCTGCATGTCGTCTCCTATTCGCTCGAGGCCGATGCCAACCGCGTCACCGACCTGAGCCGCCCCGCGAGCCATCTCGGCGCCGACAAGTTCGAGGAGATCGTCTGGCAGGGCGTGCCGCTTTCCACCGCCTGGCTGCGCACCGGGGCCGGCGACCTGGCCGCCATGGTCTATGACCCGGCCGAGGAAATCCTCGGCTGGGGCCTGGTGCCGGTCGCGGGTGGCGTGGTCGAAAGCATGGCCGTCACCCCGGCCGCCGATGGATCGCTCGACGTGGTGACGCTGGTGGTGCGGCGCCTGGTCGGGGGCGAGACCCGGCGCATGGTCGAGGAAATGGCCGTGCCCTTCGGCCCGCTCTCGACCGAGCTCGCGGCGAGCCAGGCCTGCCACCTGTTTGCGGCCACGCGCTTTGCCTCCGGCGATCTTTCCGCCAGCTTCAGCCTGCCGCATCTGGCCGGCGAAACCGTCTGCGCCTGGACCTCGGAGGGTCCGGTCCCCGACCTGCCGGTCGCGGCGGACGGCGGGGTCACGCTGCCCTGGCCGGTCGGCTGGGCGGTGATCGGCCTTTTCGATGCGACCCATCACGTCGAGACGCTGGACATCACCGCGCAGGCGGCGGATGGCAGCACGCTTGGCCGTCTGAAGCGCCTGCAGGACCGGGGCGGCATCGGGCTGCATGCGACCGGCGCCCTGGCCGTGCGGGGGGTCGAGCGCAGCTTTGGCCGGGCCGACCGGCTGGGCGCGACCCGCAACCTGGTGGAGCGCCCGGTCGGCGCCGCCGGATCGAGCCTGTTTTCGGGGATGGTGGCGCTGGCGCCGCCCACCGATCCCGCCACGCTGGTGGCCTATCGCTTCCTTCCCGAGGGCGGCGCGCCGGCGACGATCACCGCCCTTGTTCCCTTCGTGCAGGAGGCCGGTCGCTGATGTGTCTTCCTGCGCTGGCAGCATTGCCGGGACTGGGCGGCGCGGGGGCCGCCACGGCGGCGGGCGCCACGGCCGCGGGCGCCACGGCCGCGGCGAACACGCTGACGACGCTCGGCACCGTCATCGGCGTGGGCGGCAGCCTGCTTTCCGGCATCCAGGGCGCGCAATCCGCCCGGGCGCAGGCCGCCGCGCTGGAGCAGCAGGCGCAGGACGAGGCCGCCCTGAACGCAGCCCAGGACCGGCGCGAGCGCCAGCAGTTCCGGTCGCAGCTGGCCCAGCAGCGGGCCGAGATCGCCGCCCGTGGCGTCAGCGCCGACAGCGTGACGGCCCTTGCCCTTGGCCAGTCCGCCGCCCGGGAGATGTCGTTCCAGAGCCAGGCCACCCGCAGCGCCGGCACCGCGCGCAGGGCCGAACTGACCTCCGCCGCCCAGGCCGCGCGGGCGGGCGCCCTGTCCTCGATCCTGCGCGGCACTGTCAGCGCCGCCGACAGCTTTCTGACCGCCGCCCCCGACATCTGGCCCAGCCTGAAGGGGGTGACCTGATGGCCATCAGCATTCCGCGCGCCGGAACCGTCGCGGGCCGCGCGCCGCAGATCGCCACGCCGGACCCCGATGGCTGGGCCGTTACCGCCGAATTCGGCAAGCGGATGCTGGAACACGGCCTGCGCTGGAAGGCAGAGCAGCAGGACCGCGCCGTGCGCAAGGCCAACCTCGCCATGACCCGCGATCTGGGCATGGCGCGGGTCGAGGCCGAGCAGATCGGCGATCCCGCGGAGATCGGCCGGTTCTGGGACCAGCGGTCGGCCGAGATCCGCGGGAAATACATCACGCCGGATACCGCGCCCGAGGTGGCCTCCGCGCTCGATCTCGCCTTCACCGAACTGGGCGACCGGCATGCGGTCGAACTTGCCGGCCGGATGGCCGGGCTGAAGAGGTCGCAGACCGAGGCCGACTGGATCGCGGCCAGCCATGACATCGTGCTCGACGCGACGGCGGCCGATCCGACCACGCTGGCGGCCCTGCGCGCCAGCGGCACCGCCAGCATCGACGACATGGTGGCCCGCGGCGTCATCACCCCCGACGAGGGCGCGCGCCGCAAGCTGGCGCTCGATGGCGAGATCTACACCAATCGCGCCAGGGAGGCGATCCAGACCGATCCGGCGGCCTTCCTGGAGGCCGCGGAGGCCGGGGAATACGACATGCTGGGCGGCACCGCCCTGACCGGGTTCAGGCTGTCTGCCCAGAACGAAATCGCCAGTGCCGCGAAGGTCGGGGCCACGGCGGCCGAGGCGGCAGCGAAAGCGCGCGAGACCGCCATCGGCAAGGAGCTGGACACGATCATCTCGCTGGCCGGCGACGGGCTGATCGGCGAATACGAGGCCCGGCTTGCCGACCCCGAGGTGCAGGTCAATCCGAAATGGGGCGAGGCCATGGCGGCCGTGCAGCTGCGCAAGGAGATGCCGGGCATCCACCAGATGACGCTGGCCGAACTGGATGCCGCCATCGCCGCCGAAGCGAAGCGCCCGATGCGCGCGGCCTGGGAGGCCGATCGCATCAGGATATTGAAGGCGCGCCGCGCCGAGGCCGCCGCGGCCTGGGCCGCCGATCCGGTGGCGGCGGGGATCGCCGACAAGCTGCCGGTGCCGGACCTGCCGGGTTTCGACCCCGCGGACCCCCGCGCCTTTGCCGCCGGCCTGTCGGCCCGGATCGACTTCGACGCCTTTGCCCGGGAAAAGGGCTACAGCCGGTCCGCGGCCATCTTCTCCAAGCCCGAGAAGGCGGCGCTGGCGGCGGTTCTGGCGCCCGAGGCCGATCCGGCCGCCCGGCTGGCGCTGGCGGAAGCGATCGTTGCGGGCAGCGACGGCAGGCCCGGGGCCGTGCTGGACAGCCTGGGCGCGGACGCGGTCTTTCGCCGCGGCGTGGCGCTGATGACCGGCCCGGGCGCCGATCCGGTGCTGGCCGGCGAAATCCTGCGGGGCCAGCAGAAGATCGCGCTGAAGACTGTGACCCTGCCGCCGGAACCCGCCATGATCACCGTGTTCGACAGGGTGACGGACGGCGCATTCGGGGAGGACTCGCCCCTGGCGGCCGAGTTGCTGGATACGGCCCGCGCCCTTTACGCCGAACACAGCGCCGGGGTGAAAGCCGAGGGCGAGGACAGCATCGTTCCATTCATGAGCGATACCAAGGCGAAGGATCTGTTCGGCCGGATGGTGCTGCGCGCCACCGGCGCCCAGTCCGACCGCAACGGCCGGCTGACCATCGGCGGCCTGCAGGAGGTGAACGGCGGCCAGGTGATGCTGCCCCCGGGGGTGGCGCGCGACGATGTCGAGCAGATGTTCGACAATCTCGACCAGCAGACCAGGGGCAGGATCTGGGATCCGGCCTATGGCGGCGGCATGGGCGGCTGGGCCCGCCCCGATGCCGGGGCGCCCGACCCCGATCCCCTGCGCGCCTTCCGCGCCGCGAGCTATTCCGGTGCGGCACCCGACCTCGGGGCAAACCCGGCCGCATGTCTGGACACCCTGACGCTGCGCCAGATCGTCGGCGATCCCGATGTCTATGGCCTGAACTGCGACATCGGCGGGCGCAACTACATGGTGGCCGAGGCCGATGGCACGGAATATCGCTTTCGCCTCTCCGACCTGATGCGGGCGGCGGGACGATGACGACCGGCGCCGCCTTGACCGCGCGGGACGGCCTGCCCCCCGATGCCGGCCTGCCACTGCCGGCCGGCGCGCTGCCCGCCGCCGTCGACCGGGCCGCCAGGCCGGCCGCGGCGATCCCTGACCTGCTGTCCCCTGCCGCTCCCCCCGAAGGCCCTGCCGTTCCCCCCGAAGGCACTGCTGCGGCCCCCGGAGGCCCCGCTGCTGCCCCGGGGGATCCTGCCGCTGCCCCGGCACCCGTTGCCGGCCTGACAGCGGAGGAACGGGCTGCCCGCGACGGCCTGCCGCCCCCGGCCCGCAATCTGCCGCCTCTGCCCGATACGGATGCCAGCACCTGGGACGTGGCGGTCGCGGCATGGCAGCGCGACACCATCCTCACCGATGCCTGGAACGACAAGGCCCGCCGCCGCCGCGCCCTGTCGCTGGAGATGGAGCGGCTGCTTCCGCCCGACCTGCGGGACGGGATGTGGCGGAACTATCAGTTTTCCGGCAGCGAGGACTGGCGCGGCGTCGACCAGCTGGTGATCGAGACGGCCGCCGCCGCGGCCGCTTCGGACCCGGCGCTGGCTGCGGCGCTGGCCGGCTATCCGCTGACGATCGAGGCCTTCAATGCCCGGATCGACGCCGAGCGCCAGGCCGATGTGGACGAGGCCGATGTCGTGCTGAACCAGCCGGGCGGCGCCATCGCCGAATTCATCGGCGCAAGCGCCCGCGCGTTGACGGACGAGATCAGCCTGATGCTGCTGCCGTTCGGAGTATCGGGCCGCGCCTGGCGCGTGATCACGGGCGAGGCGCTGCTCGGCGCCGCGGGCGAGGCCGCCATTCTGCCGCGCGAATTCGAGGTGGCCCGCGAACTCGACCTGCCGGACCCCGATGCCCTCGGCCGCATTGCCCTGGGCGGCCTTGCGGGCGGCGGCATCGCCGGCGGCATCATCGGCTTGGGCCGGGGGGCCTCCGCGCTGATGACCCGCGCCGAGGCCAGGCGCGCCGCGCTGGTCGAGACCAGGCCGGAGGGCGTGCCCTTCCACGCGCATGAGGCCGCCGTCGACGCGGCCGAGGGTGCGCTGCGCGGCGACCAGACGGTGCAGGAACAGCTGCAACTGCCCCCCGAACCATCGGCCCGCACCGCGACCGGCCTGCCCGTTCCCGGCCCGGATGCGCCGCTGGCCTGGGCGGCCATCCGCAACGGCATCTTCGCGGGCGAAAGCGGCGGCGACTACGACGCGCTTTTTGGCTACACCAACCGCCAGGGCGGCCCCTTCGCCAATGTGAAGGTCACGGAGATGACCGTGGACGAGGCCATCGCCTTTTCCGATCCGGCCGGCCCCTATGCGCAATGGGTGAAGGGCCAGATCGGCCGCGTGGCCACGCCGATGGGGGCCTATCAGATCGTGGGCACCACCCTGCGCGACGCCAGGCGCGCGCTCGGCCTGCGCGGCGACGAGGTGATGACGCCCGAATTGCAGGAGCGGCTCGGTCAATGGGTCTACCGCACCCAGGGCACCGGGGCCTGGACGGGCTATCGCGGCCCGGTCTCCGATTACACGCCCGCGGCGGGCGGCAGCTACATCCCCACCAGCCGCGGCTATACCGGCACCGGGCAGGTGACGGCCGGCGACGATTTCCGCATCGACGTGGACTATCAGGTTGTCGATGCCGCGAGCCTCCTGCGCGCCTCGGGCGATCTGCAGCCGCGCGACCGCAGCCGCATCGCCTCGGATGCCTGGATCGCCGACACGGCCGCGCGGCTCGACCCGGCGCTGCTGATGCCGGCGCCCACCGCCGACAGGGGGCCGCCCATCGTCGGACCCGACGATGTGATCGAAAGCGGGAACGGCCGGTTCGGCGCGATCGTCCGCGCCCATGCCGAACACCCCGACCGCGCCGCGGCCTATCGCGCGCAGATCGAAGCCGCCGGCTTCGCCATCCCCGAGGGCGTCGAACAGCCGGTGCTGATCGCGCGGCGCAAGACCGACCTGTCGCCCGAGGATCGCCGCCGGCTGACCGTCGCGGCCCAGGACAGCGGCGTGGCCGTCCTGACCCCGACCGAGGCCGCCGCCGCCTCGTCCCGGGCGATGACGGCGCCGGTCCTGGCCCGGCTCGACCCCTCCGTCCCGCTCCGGGCCGAGGGCAACGGCGATTTCGTGCGCGCGGCCCTGGCCGCCCTGCCCCGCTCCGCCCGCAATGCGATGTTCGACGGCGACGGGATGCTGAACAGCTTCGGCGAGCGCCAGCTGCGCGAGGCGCTCTTTGCCCGCGCCTGGCCCGACCCCGACATTCTGGCGCGGTTCGCCGAAACCGACGCGGGCGAGCTGAAGGGCCTTCTGACGGCGCTCGACCGGGCCGCGCCCGCCTGGGCGGCGCTGAAGGCGGATATCGAGGCCGGGCTTGTGCGGCCCGAAATGGACATCGGCGATTTCGTGCTGGATGCGGTGCGCCTGATCGGCGCCGCCCGCGACCTGGCCGCGACAGGGAAGACGCCCGTCGCCCGCGCGGTGCAGGATCTGCTGACGGATGTCGATCTGCTGGACGGCGCCCTGTCGCCCCTGACCGTGGCGCTGGTGCGCAGGTTCTGGCGCAACGGCCGCGCCGCCCCCGCCGATGACGTGGCAGCCTTCCTGACCCGCTATGCCGGGGATGCCCGCAAGGCCGGCGCCACCGGCGGCATGTTCGGCGCCCCCGGCCCGCGCGAGGTGCTGGCGGCCATCGACCGGGCGACCTTCGGCGATCTGCCCGAGGATCTCGGCCGCGCCCGCGGCTTCGCCCGCCCCGGACAGGACGCGCCGCCCGCCGATGCCGCCCCCGAAGGCTTCGACCAGGGCGCCGCCAGCCCCGAAGCCGAGGCCGTGGACGCAGAGATCCTGGCCGA
>JBDHSO010000153.1:0-9623 GCA_039808125.1 Rhodobacter sp.
TCGCCGCCGCCTATTACCGTGTCGACGAGAACGGCAATCTGGTCCTGACCCATACCGAGGTGCCCTATGACTATAGCGGCCGCGGGATTGGCACGAAACTGGCGACGGGGGCCTTCGACCTGATCCGTAAATCAGGCCGCAAGGCCGTGCTGCGGTGCAGCTTCATGCAGCGCTTCTACGCCACGCATCGCGGGTATGACGATATCGTCGTCGGCTGAGCGTCACCCGTTGCCGGCGTCATAACGCGCCCGCGCGGCGGCGATCCGGGCCTCGTTGGCGATGGCCCAGGCGCCGATGGCCTCGACCGGCGCGCGCAGGGACCGGCCCAGATCGCTCAGCGCATATTCGACGCGGGGCGGCGTGGTCGGGTGGACCTTGCGGATGACCAGCCCGTCGCGCTCCATGCTGCGCAGGGTCAGCGTCAGCATCCGCTGGGTGATGCCGTCAACGGCGCGTTTCAATTCGTTGAAGCGCAGCGGGCCGGCGCAGAGGGCCAGGACGATCAGCACCGACCATTTGTCGCCGACACGGGCGAGGATGGCGCGGACGGGGGTGCAGGCATCCAGCAGGCCGGGGCGGCCGGTATCGGCATCAGGTATCATGGATGTGCCCTCTTGTCTGGCGGAATTCGGTATCAATATAGGTGCTGGTTACGAAATTATACCAGGGCGCCACGGAATAATCCGGCCCCTGACGGAGGGACGAAGATGGAACTGGGTGTCTACAGCTTTGGCGACGTGCAGCGTGACCCTGAAACGGGCGCACTCGGCAGCACGGCGCAGGCGCAGCGCAACCTGCTGGAGGCGATTCAGCTCGCAGATCAGGTCGGGCTCGATTATTTCGGTATCGGCGAGCACCATACCCGCGAGATGCCGGCCTCGGCCGCGACGGTGATCCTTGGGGCGGCCGCCGCGACGACGAAGAATATCACGCTTGGCAGCGCGGTGACGGTTCTGTCGACCGATGATCCCGTGCGGGTGTTCCAGCAATTCGCGACGCTGGACGCGCTGTCGAACGGCCGGGCCGAGATCACGGCGGGCCGGGGCTCTTCGACCGAGAGCTTTCCGCTGTTCGGCCACAGCCTGAACGATTACGACGATCTTTACGCCGAGAAACTGGACCTGCTCTTGAAGCTGAACGGCGCCGAGCAGGTCACCTGGGAAGGCCGCTTCCGCCCGGCGCTGAATGATGCGCTGGTGGTGCCGCGCCCCGAGAACGGCAAGCTGCCGATCTGGCTGGCGACGGGGGGCAACCCGAATTCCACCGTGCGGGCGGCGATTGCCGGGCTTCCGGTCAGCTATGCCATCATCGGCGGCGAGGCCGAGCGTTTCGCGCCGCTGGCCGCACTTTACCGCCAGGCGGTCGCGCAGGTGCAGGTCGAAGGCGCCGATACCCGCATTTCCGTCGCGAGTCCCGGCTTCATCGGCGAGACGACGCAGGCCGCCAAGGATTTCTGGTGGACCCACTATCACGAAGCCTTCCGCGCCCTGGGCGAGATCCGCGGCTTCCCGGCCCCGCGCCGCGCCGGCTATGATTTCGAGGCCAATGGCAAGGGAGCGCTGTTCGTGGGCGCGCCCGAAGAGATCGCCGAACGCATCCTCGCCCTGCATGGCGCGATGCGACACGACCGGCATTTCTTCCAGATGGATCTGGGCCAGCTGCCGCAGAAAGACTTCCTGCGCTCGATCGAGCTTCTGGGGACGAAGGTGAAACCGCTGGTCGATGCCGCCTTGGCCCGGAAGGCCAAAGTCGCGGAAGCCGTGTGACGGAGGCGCGGATGACCCAACCGAAAGTGATCGGCATTCTTGGCGCGGGCCGTGTCGGCACGGCGGTCGCGCGCCGAGCCCTTGCTGCGGGGTATGAGGTGCTTGTCGCCTCGTCCCGGCCGGCGCAGGAGATCGCGCTGGTCCTGCAATTCACCGCGCCGGGGGCGGTTGCGGCCGAGGGCGAAGACCTGATCGCGGCCAGCGACATCATCGTTCTGGCGCTGCCGCTGTCGAAATTCCACCGCTTGCCGGCCGAAAAACTGGCGGGCAAGATCGTCATCGACGCGATGAACTACTGGGCGCCGACCGATGGCACCCTGCCCGAGTTCGAGGGCGCGCCCGCCAGCAGCGGGGTCATCGCGGCCCATCTGCAGGGCGCGCGGCTGGTCCGCAGCCTGAACCACATGGGCTATCACGAGATCGACAGCGCGGCCCGGCCGCCCGGCGCCCCCGGCCGGCGGGCGATGGCGCTTGCGGGCGATGACGTGGGCGCGCGCGAGGCGGTCGCGGCCTTCATCGACCGCATCGGCTTTGACCCTGTCGATGCCGGCCCGCTGCCGGCGGCGCGCGGCTTTGCCATCGGCACGCCGGTCTTCGGCGCGGCGATGCAGCGCGATGACTTGCGGGCGGCGCTTGACGCGCCACTTGCCGCCTGACCCCTGAGGAGGACGGAACCATGGCCAACCCCATCAAGATCGACATCTGGTCCGACATCGCCTGCCCCTGGTGCTATATCGGCAAGCGGCGGCTGGACTCCGCGCTGAAGGACTTCGACGGCGCCCCGGTCGAGGTCGCCTATCACAGCTACGAACTGAACCCGGCCGCGCCGGCCGATTACGCCGGCACACAGGCCGACTATCTGGCGCGCCACCTGGGCCTTGACCCCGCGCAGGTCGCGGCCATGAACCAGCAGATGACGGCGACGGCGAAGGCCGAGGGGCTTGACTATCATCTGGACGACATCAAGGTCACCAACACCGCCAAGGCACATGAGCTGATCCATTTTGCCACCGATCAGGGCAAGGGCGCCGAGATGAAAGAGCGCCTGCTGCGGGCCTATTTCACGGAAGGCCGCCATGTCGGCCATGATGCCGAACTGGCCGATCTCGCCGCCGAGATCGGGCTGGACCGCGCGGCGGCGCTGGCCGCGCTGAAGGCGGGCAGCTACCGGCAGGCCGTCGCCGATGACAAGGCGCAGGGCGCCGCGATCGGCGTGCGGGGCGTACCGTTCTTTGTCCTTGACGGCAAATACGGCATCTCGGGCGCCCAGCCACGCGAACTGTTCCTTGAGGCGCTGAACAAGGTCAGCGCCGAACGCCAGGGGGCCACCCAATGACTGGCCTGATCCCGCTTGGGAACCCCGGCGCGATCTGCGAAGGTGGCCTCTGCGAGGTTCCCGCCAGCCTGCCGACAGGAGAGATCATGGCCGCCATCCCGAAGCTGACCCTGATCAGCTTTCCGACCTGTCCTTTCGTTCAGCGCGCGGTGATCGCCCTGAACGAGCGCGGGGTGGCGTTCGAGGTCGTCTATATCGACCTTGCCGACAAGCCCGACTGGTTCCTGAAGCTCTCTCCGCTGGGCAAGGTGCCGGTGCTGAAGATCGAGCGGGACGGGGCCGAGCCCGCGATCCTTTTCGAAAGCACGGTCATCCTGCAATATCTGGATGAAACCCTGCCCGGCACGCCGCTGTTTCCGCAAGACGCGCTGGACCGCGCCCGCCAGCGGGCCTGGATCGAATATGCCGGTGCGCTTCTGGGCGATCTTTTCCGCCTGGGCCGGGCGAAGGACGAGGCCAGCCTTGACGAAGCCCGCGCGGCGGTGACGGCCCGCCTGCAGCCGCTGGAGGCCGAGGTCAAAGGCCCGTTCTTCGCCGGCGACGCCTTCTCTGCCGTCGACGTGGTCTATGCCCCGGCCTTCCGCCAGGTCGACGCATTGGAGAGCCTCCGCCCGCTGCACCTGCTGGACGATCTGCCGAAGCTGGACACCTGGCGGCAGGCGCTTGCCCGCCGCCCCAGCGTCCGCGACGCCGTGCCGGAAGATTTCCGCGACCGCTTCATCGGCCAGTTGCAAAAGGCAGGAGGCCTCGTGGCGACGCCGACCTGAACTGCGGCCCACCCGCCGGCACCGGGGCGGGCCGCGTTCAGCCCGTGTCACGACGGGAGCCACAGCGCCCCGCCCGCCAGTCTTTCCGCCAGATGGTCGATCAGGGTGCGGAGTTTGGCGGGCATCGGCGAGACGGGCGGCCAGACCGCCATGACCGGCAGCGTGCGGGTTTCGATCCCGGGCAGGACATGCACCAGCCGCCCGTCGGCGATATCCACGGCAACGATGAAGCCGGGCAGCATCGCCAGCCCCACGCCGGCAATGGCCATTTCGCGCATCGCCTCACCATTGTTCATCATCAGCCGGCCGCCGACCTTTGGCGATACGGCGCGGCCGTCCTGCCGGAACTGCCAAAGCTGCGCATCCGACATGTGCAGATAGCCGATGGTCTGATGGCCGGCCAGATCGGCCAGTGCGCCGGGTGTGCCGCTGCGTTGCAGGTAATCCGGACTCGCCACGACATATTGCCGGTCATCGCACAGTTTCTTCGCCATCAGCGCGCCGTCGCGCGCCTCGCCGATACGGATGCCAAGGTCGAAGCCCTCGCGCGCCAGATCGCGGGCGCGGTCGTCAAAGTCGATGCGCAGGCTGAGGCCGGGATGCAGCGCAGCGAACTGCGCCAGCAGCGGCGCCAGATAGCGGGTGCCGAAGGTCATCGGCGCGGCAATCGTCAGCGTTCCGGTCAGCGGCGCGGCGCCGTCCATGCCCCAGGCCGCGCTTTCGGCGGCGCTGACAAGCTCCGTCAGCGCCGGGCGCAGACGTTCGGCCAGACGCCCGGCCGCCTCGGTGGGGATGATGCGCCCGGCATTGCGGCGAAACAGTGCCGCGCCGACCTGCGCCTCGAAATCCGATATCCGATTGGAGATGACCGATTTCGACAGGTTCAGCCGCGCCGCCGCGGCGGTGACGGTGCCCAGTTCCATCACCGCCAGAAAGGTCTCGATTTCATCCAGACTGAGGCGCATGGCGGATTGTCGCAGCTTCTGCCGGCGTTCGCAATTGTCGAACGCCGGCTTTCCTATCCTCTGACTGGATTCGAACGCTTGCCGGGGCGATATTCAGGTAACGCCAGAAGAAAGGGAGAACGTCATGGACCTTGCCGGCATTCACCATCTGACCGCGATCACCGCCGACGCCCCGGCGAACAACCGCTTCTATACCGGCACGCTCGGCCTGCGCCGGGTCAAGAAGACCGTCAATCAGGACGATACCAGCGCCTATCACCTGTTTTTCGCCGATGGCGCCGCGACACCCGGCACCGACCTGACCTTTTTCGACTGGCCGGTCGGGCGTGAGGCGCGCGGCACCTATTCGATCAGCCGCACCGGCCTGCGCGTGAACGAGGCGAGCCTGGATTTCTGGGCGGCGCGGCTGCGCGACGGCGGGCTTGAGGTTGGCGGGATCGGCATGACCGACGGCCGCGCCACGCTCGACTTCGAGGATCCCGAAGGCCAGCGCTTCCGGCTGACCGCCGACCAGCCGGGCGAAAGCCATCCGTGGCAGAAAAGCCCGGTCGCGGCCGAACATCAGATCCGCGGCCTTGGGCCGATCACCATTTCGGTGCCCGATCTGCGGCGGACCGAAACGGTGCTGACCCAGGTCCTGAACATGCGCCAGAAGCGCGACTATGCCTCGCCCGATGGCGTGGGGCAGGTGCATGTCTTCGAAATGGGTCAAGGCGGACCGGCGGCCGAACTGCACGTCGCGGTGCAGCCCGATCTGCCGGTTGCGCGGCAGGGCGCGGGCGCGGTGCATCACGTCGCCTTCCGCACGCCCGATGCGGACAGCATCCGGCAATGGGCCGAGACGCTGAAACGGTTCCGCATCCCGTCCTCGGGCGAGGTCGAGCGCTACTATTTCCGCTCGCTCTATTTCCGCGAGCCGGGCGGCAACCTGTTCGAGATCGCGACGGACGGGCCGGGCTTTGCCGTGGACGAACCTTTCGAGACCATGGGCGAAAAGCTGTCGCTGCCGCCCTTCCTCGAGCCGCGCCGTGCCGGGATCGAGGCCGCGCTGAAGCCGCTGGACTGAGGTGGCCCGGAAAGACGACGAAAAAGGGCGCCCGCTGCGGCGCCCTTTTCCGGCCGTGCCCCTGAACCCGCATCGGTCGCATCAGGCCCCTTGGCCGTCGCTCGGGCGATCCTTGACCACCGCCATGACAAAGCCGTCCCAGCCCTTTTTCCCGACGGTCTGTATCGCCGTGGCCCCAAGCCGCGGATCGTCCGAGATCAGCTTCAGAAACGCCCGCACGCCTTTCACATTCGGATCGGTGCTACCTTCGTCCACGACAGCCCCGCTCCGAACCACATTGTCCCCAATGATGACAGGTCCCGGCTGTGCAAGCTGCATGGCCGAATCGGGATAGGCCGGATTGTTGGGCTTGTCGGCGTCGATGAAGATCTGATCGAACGGCCCGGCAAGGCCGGGCAAGACCTCAAGCGCCGCGCCGACACGTATATCGACCCGCGATCCAAGCGCTGCCCGCTGAATGTTCCGGCCTGCGATTTCAGTGTGACGGGCGTCGGCCTCAATGGTGGTGATCCGACCATCTTCCGGCAGGGCACGGGCCATCCAGATCGTGCTGTATCCGCCCAAGGTGCCAATTTCCAGAACCTGACGCGCCCCGGTCATCTTCACAAGGAGCGCCAGCATTTTCCCCTGCATGGCAGAGACATCATGCGGGGGCAGACTCGCCGCCCCGTTCGCCGAAAGGGCCTGCGTCAAAACGCTGTCGGCAGGCGCGAACGCTTCACCGAAATATGCGTCTACCTCGGCTCACCGTTCGGAGTCTCTGGCCGGATCGTCGGGGGGGTGCCATGATCGAAAGGGCGTCCTTGATTTCAATGATACGACGCCAATATCTTCGGCGCATGGCGTCGATGGGGCAAGCACTTGTTTCGTCCGCAACGCGCGCATGAAATGGCGGGGTGAAAAGCACTCTGCCAGGCGCGCCCGCCCGGTTGACGATGCCTCCTCGCACGGCTTTCATTCCGTCGACCCAATCGGAGAACCCCCATGACGAAAACCATTCTCGGCCTGTCGGGCAGCCTGCGGAAGGCGTCGTACAATGCCGGCCTGCTGCGGGCGGCGGCACAACTGGTCCCGCCGGGCGTGTCTATCGAGGTCGGGGATATCAGCGACGTGCCGTTCTACAATGCGGATCTCGAGGCCGCCGGCGGTTTGCCGCCCGCAGTCCAGCGCCTTCAGGCCCAGTTGCAGGCGGCCGACGGCCTTTTGCTGGTCACGCCCGAGAACAACAACTCGATCCCCGGCGTGTTCAAGAACGCCATCGACTGGATGTCGCGCGGGCCGGGGATGGCGCACTTTCTCGGCAAGCCCGTCGCCGTCACCGGCGCGTCGCCGGGCGGTTTCGGCACTGTGATGTCGCAGGATGCCTGGCTTTCGGTTCTGCGCTTTCTCAAGACCCGACCCTGGCTCGAAGGGCGGCTGATCGTACCCGGCGCCGCCGGATTGTTCGATGAAAACGGCAATCTGGTTGACGAGGAAACCCGAGAGAAGCTGCGCGACTTCGTTTCGGGTTTTGCCGCCAGCCTGCCGGGCCGTTAGCCCGGCCCCCGCCCGTGCGGTTCCATCCAGTCGATCACCGGATTGATCGGGATGATGCGATACGGGTTTATCGTCTCGTGGCTGTAATAGTAGTGGCGCACGATATGGTCGAAGTTCACCGTCCCGGCGACGCCCGGCCGTTGGTAGAGTTCCCGTGTCCAGCCCCAGAGGTTCGGATATTCCCGCAACCATTTCCGGTTGCATTTGAAATGCGTGTGATAGACCGGATCGAAGCGCAGGGTGGTGGTGAAGAGCCGCCAGTCGGCTTCGGTCAGCCGGTCGCCGGTCAGATAGCGGTTGCTGCCCAGCAGATCCTCCAGCCAGCCGAGGCTGTCGAACAGCGGGCGCACCGCCTCGTCATAGGCCGCCTGCCTGGTGGCGAAACCGGCCTTGTAGACGCCATTGTTCACCGTGTCGTAGATCCGGGCATTCAATGCGTCGATCCGGTCGCGCAGGTTCTCGGGGTAATAGTCATCCGTATTGCCGGTCAGCCGGTTGAAGGCCGTGTTGAACATGCGGATGATCTCGGAGCTTTCATTCGAGACGATGGTGTTGCGCTGCTTGTCCCACAGCACCGGCACCGTCACCCGGCCCGAGGCTTTCGGATCGGCGCGCAGATAGATGTCACGCAGATAGTGGCTGCCGAACAGGTCATCGCCCGTCGCGCCGGGGAAATCGGTATCGAAGGTCCAGCCTTCCGACAGCATGTCGGGATGAACGGTGGACAGGGTGATGTGACGCGCAAGCCCCTTGATCGCGCGGAAGATCAGCGTGCGATGCGCCCAGGGGCAGGCAAGACTGACATAAAGGTGATATCGCCCGCTTTCGGCGGCGAAACCGCCCGTACCCGTCGGCCCCGGCGTCCCATCCGGCGTGATCCAGTTGCGCCACGAGGTCGTGGAGCGTTCAAACCGTCCGTCGGTGCCTTTCGTGTCATACCAGGCGTCCTGCCAGACGCCATCAACCAGTTGTCCCATCCGGAAAACTCCTGTTCAGGCCGAAGCCGGGACCGCAGGGTCCCGGTACGGCAGTATATGGGGCGGATCAGCCGATCTTGCCCTCTTTCATCAGTACGAAACGCTTGGGGAAATACCATTGCAGCACCTCGCGGAACTTGTGCGACTCGGGCCGCGCCCAGTCGCGCATCAGTTCCGATCCGAACTGGATCGCCGTGATCGGCGTGGCGCCTGCCGCCTGCATCCGCTCCATCGCCCGGTCATGCGCGACCCGGGATATTCCGCCCACCGCATCGGCCACCGGATAGGTGTTGTAGCCCTCGGCCTGCATGTCGAGCACGGGAAAGGTCAGGCAGACCTCGGTCCAGAGCCCGGCGATGACGATGTTCTTGCGGCCCGTCGCCTTGACCGCGTTGCGAAATTCCGCGTCCTCCCAGGCGTTGACGCCGGTGCGGTCGATCTCTTTCACGCCGGGCAGTTCGGCAAGGATCTCTGCCGCCGTGCCGGTGTTCACGCCCATGTCCACGCCCACGGTCGAGACGACGACCGGCAGGTCATAGGCGCGCGCAAAGCGGCTGAGCGCCACGACATTGAGGTTGATCTCCTCGGGCGTGGCCGAGGTGACGGTGCGGTATTGCTCGGGCTGGTAGTCGATCAGCACAAGTGCGGCGTTCGCCGGCGTGAGCAGCCGATCCGTTTTCTGATCGCGGATCGGTTCGGGTCGGGTCTTGGCCATGATGTCCTCCTCAGGGGGTTTCACCGGGTGCGGTTGTGAACGGATCGGCCCAGCCCGGGTGGCTGGCATAGCGCTTGTGCAGGAACGGGCAGGCCGGAACGATCTGGAATCCGCCCCTGCGAGCATCTTTCAGCCTGCTATCGCGCAGCCAGGCCCGCGTTATCGGCATTCCATCTGCCCGACTGTTGGCGCGAACCAGAGAGGCGCAAGATCCGTCGCGTGTTCCCGTCAACTTGGGTCTGCAAAGACCGTTGCGCCAGACAGGGACTGTCGAAAACTGTGTTCGCAATTACCGAACGCGCACCGCCTTGAGTGATCGACAACAGCTTCCATCTCTGATCCATTGACGAGATCTGGCCTGCTGCCGGTTTCGTGGACAGCGGGTTAAGCTAGCATAGCGCGGGCCTCGAACTCCATGGGGCTGAGGTGGCCGAGTTTCGAATGTCGTCTACGAGGGTTGTAGAAGCGCTCGATGTAGTCGAACACGTCGGCACG
>JBDHSO010000154.1:0-9494 GCA_039808125.1 Rhodobacter sp.
TTGGCGACCATGGTCGGGATCCGGGTGAGACCCAGCTTGCGGGCCGCCAGCAGGCGGCCGTGACCGGCGATCAGGCCACCGTCCTCGTCGACCAGCACCGGGTTGGTCCAGCCCCATTCACGGATCGAGGCCGCGATCTGCGCGACCTGCTCGTCCGCGTGCGTGCGGGAATTGCGCGCGTAGGGCGTGATCTTTTCTATCGGCCAGAACTCGCTGTTCTGGGCCGGCCATTCCTGCGACATGGCACTCCTTTGAGGTGAGCGCCGCTGTCGGCGCCGTCAGTCGGCCTGTTCGGCCTCGATTGCGAAGTGGGTCACGAAGCCGGTCAGGTAGGGCAGGCCCTTGGGGATGCCGGTTTCGCGGGAGGTGGTGCGGCCGATGGTCCAGCCCATCCAGCGGGTAATGGCGGCGTCGATCGCTGCCGCAAGGTCGAGACCGGCATGGGTCCCGTTATGCACGTCGTCGGCGAAGTGGCGGCCGTGGCGGCTGTCGAGGAAGTCGCGCACCCCTTCGGCGCTGGCGCCCGACGCCTTGGCAACCGCCGGAAAGGCGATGGCCCAGGCGGCGTCAGCATCCGTGAACCCGGTGGTCGAGCCGTAGAAACCCCAGATTTCGTTGTTGGTCGGAAGGGTCGAGTTGGGCATCGTGCGTCTCCGTGGTTGGTGAAGACGACTAACGCTCTGTTCGCGGACACTATCCAGTCAAATAGACGGTTTCCCGTCACTTTTCCGGTTCCCCCCGGTCGCCAACTTGCGGTTGCGAAAAATCTTGGTGGGCGCGGTTTCCGCCCGGCAAAGTCTCAGACTTTTGATGCCCCCTACCGGAGATTTTTCAGCGAATTGGGTAGATTTCCGAATCCGTTCCGATTTTGCCAAGCTTCCGGCGGATTCCGAATTGCTCAGCCGTCCGGGTCTGGTGGCAGTCGGCGCAGAGACAGCGGATG
This sequence comes from Rhodobacter sp., assembly GCA_039808125.1. Classification (GTDB taxonomy): domain Bacteria; phylum Pseudomonadota; class Alphaproteobacteria; order Rhodobacterales; family Rhodobacteraceae; genus Pseudogemmobacter. Next base: position 944 of record JBDHSO010000154.1, read on the forward strand.
TTGCTGTCCTCGTCCGATCCGCCAGCGACCAGCGGGATGATATGGTCAGGCACCGTGGCCGCCCGAACGATGCCCCTGGCCGCGCAGTCGCGGCAGAGCGACTCAGCACGTAATCGCCGCAGACGCTGTGCCACCGCCCGACATCCCCGTAGCCGTTCAGCCATGCGCAGCGCCTGAAACGAACAACGCCCGGAAGCGGGTGGGCTCCGGGCGCAGTTCTCAATTCTCGAATTTCGGAACACTATGCCAGATGCATAGTCCCGTCAACAGGAAATCGAACAATAATACAATGGATTCAGTTCGTTACGCAACATGACAGGCGGGGGAACCCGATCACGAACTGTCCCATCCGATCCGGAACAGCCGGCACAGGGCATCAAGCCCGTGACCAAGGTTGCGCAGATCTGCCGGTGACCACTGCGATGCGTCCACGTCGTGGCGCACCACGGCATGGACCAGGACGCTGGGCTTGCGGCCGACAGTACCAGGCGCGTCGCTGTCGGCCGTGCGCAGCATCAGGATCGTACTGGCGGCCTGCCTGCGGACCTTCCGGACCAGGTCCGGATCATGGTCAGGGGTGCTGCCCCCGAAGATCCCCTCGTTGATCAGCAGGGCTGTCACCGAGCGGGGTTGATCCATGGGCAACCCCATGACCGCACGGTTGCGGGCCATGATCTCGCCGTAGATCTGGCCAGCCGCATACTGGTCGGCGGTGATCTGCCCGGCCAGTACCAGCCTGCCGATCGAGGACCCGAGCCGCTCGTCAGCCGCCTGCCGCGCGCTCACTCCGTAATGGCGCTGACGGGCTTCCAGCACGGTAGCCATGGCCTCCTGCTGGCTTTCCGCCCGGGGACGTTTGCCGCAGGGCAAGCGCTTGCCCGCCTTGCGCTTACGACCGCGAGCCACGGTTGATCTCCGGAATCAGTGCCGCATAGCCGATCACATCGACCGGGCCGTCGGCGTAGGTGGGATCGTGGGCGAGCCGCGCCAGCTTCAGGTCGATCATGCACAAAGCCACCTGCTGTGCCGTCACGGGCGTGCCGAGGGTGATCGACCAGCGCCGGGCGATGGCCTCCATCCGGGTTTTGGGATCGCCGTAGGCAGCGCCGCGATCTTCCAGCACCTGCGCCACGCGCTTCAGGAAACCGGCCGCGCTCACCGGACACCTCCGCGGGTCTCAATGGCCCAGAGCAGGATGGCGATGGCATCAGCCTCGTTGTCATCGGCAGGAGCAAAACCCTTGGCGCGCACTGCCGCGATAACGGCTGCCTTGTCGGCATTGCCCTTGCCGGCGATGAACCGTTTGATCGTGCCGACAGGAACGCCCTGATAGGCAACCAGATGTTCCTCGCACCATGCGGTCAGCACGCCCAGCAGGCCGCCATAGACATGGGCCGCATCGGTGCCGACGTGACGGCGCACTTCCTCGAAGTAGACCGCCTCGATCGGGCCGGCATCGAGATCGAGCTGTTCGAGCCAGCGCCGGAAGCGAAGGAACCGCATGCCGCCGCCATCGAAGCGGGTGTGCTTCAGCGAGACCGTGCCGGTCGAGATCTGGCCGTCGGAGGACTGGAGGGCCCAGCCAGTGCTGGTGCCGAGATCGAGGGCGAGAACGGTGCCGTGACGGATGGTGACGGATGAGACAGGTTCTCCATTATCACCTCCAGAGGCGCGCGCGTGTGCGCGTGTAACGCCTATAAGGGAGCGATCCGTCCCATCCGTCACCGACATTGATTTCATTAGCATTTTCAAAACTCCATTTGGGACGGCGTGGCGGCGGCATCACGCAGCGCCAGCCCCCGGAAGCCCCGTGCGGTACTGGTATTGGCGCGATGGAATCCCCGCGCGGTCAGCGTCTCCGAGAAGCGCTTGTTGGACCCGGCGTATTCCCCGTTGGCCTCGGCCCAGGTCTTCCAGCTGGTGTAGAGATCGCTTGATGTTGCCTTGAGGTTCGGCCCAAGATCGCAGCGCTCCTCGAGCCAGCGACCCAGAGCATCCTCGGCTTCGAAGTATTCCTCGGTGGCGGAGAGGACCGACGCCGGGGGTTTGAGGCCAATGCGCTGCCATTCCAGGCAGCCCTGCAGCGCCCATGCGAGAATCCCGTCGCGTTCTGCCAGCAACCGGTCAGGCAACCGCTTGTCGCGTTTGTGGGCCGGAATGGTCACCGTAAACGGGATCATGTGCAGGCGTCGACGCATCGCCTCATCGACATTGCGGATCGAGGGTTTGTGGTTGCCGACCACCAGCAGCTTGAACTGCGGCATGAACTCGAAGAAGTCCTGCCGCATGAACCGGGCGGTGATCTTGTCGCCGCCGGTCAGCGCCTTGAGCTTGCTCTCGGCCCAGCGGCTGCCCTGTTCCGTCTCGATGGCGGAGACGACCCGCGCGCCGCGAAGCCCGGCCATATCGGTCGGGTGACGGTCGCCATGGCTTGCCATGAACATGTCCATCGCTGCGACGGCCGCGTAATCACCGATGATGGAGGTCAGCGTGTTGGCGAAGACCGACTTGCCGTTGGCACCCGTCCCATAGAAGAAAAACAGGGCGTGCTCGGTCGTAACGCCGGTCAGGCAATAGCCTGCCATCCGCTGAAGATAGCGCTGCAGTTCGACATCACCGCCGGTGACGGTGTCAAGAAATGCCAGCCAGGTCGGACAATCGCCATTCGGAGACGCGGCGGTGATCTTCGTCATATAGGCCGGTCGCTCGTGCGGCCCGAGCGTCGCAGTCTGCAGATCGACAATGCCGCCCGGCGTATTGAGCAGCCACGGGTTGCGGTCCCAGACTTCGGTGGTCTCGGCATGCCGTCGATCGGCACGGGCGATCCGTTCCACGGCCGCGATGGTCGAGGCCGACGAGAGCTTGGCCTTCAGCTTGGCGCTCGCGGCCTTGCGGGCCGCATCCCGGCATATCTGGCGGGACAGGTCATAGGCCCGAAGGGTGTCCTCCTTGCGCCAGACCGTGCCTGACCAGTTCAGCCATTGCCCCCACGCCGCAACATATCGCCAGTCTTCGGCATGGCTGGCGGTAAACGCATCCGCGAGGGCATCCTCGGTCAGCTGGACCGGCGCCGAACCCCCGCCGCTCGGGCCACCACCGGCAGGCGGACCGCCACCGGGATCAGCATCAAGATAGTCCTCGCCGTAGTTGGCGCTGTCGAGCTTCCACAGCTTCTCGGCTTCGGAGCGAAGCCGCGATTCCTCCCATGGCGGATCGATCCTGGCGTTGTTGTAATCGACGATTTCTGCCCACGCCTGCTGGGCCGTTACATGGCCTTCGCGGCATCGCCGGATCCAGAAGCCAATCATCCGGGACAGGGCTGTGAAACGGGTGATGCCGTCTACGCCGCCCTCGCGGATGACGTGGCTGAACAGCTCAGTCACCGCGCCGGATGTTCCGCCCGCATCATTGAAATCGAGGTCTGACGGAACTTCACCTTCGAGCGGGGGCATAGCCATCACGGCTTCGACCAGATCGCCGAGATCATGATCCCGCGCCCGGCAGTGGAGGATTTCAACCAGCCGCTGCGTGCCGGATTTGGCGTGCACGGATCCGGCCACACGGATCGGCTGGTGCGGCGAGCGGAACGACGGGTCGCCGCCAACCTTGCTGGCGATCATGTGCCGGGCCCGGCAAACGGTCGTAATGTCGTCGCCTTCGGCCGGTTCGGACAACCGCCAATAAAGGTGGAGCTTGCGCTGGCCCTCGGGCGTAACGCCGCCGGATGCCACCTCGAGACTGGGATCGCCGAGATGCCGCGCCAGGTGATCCCGCTTGGCGCCGATGTCGCCATGATCGAGATCGACCAGCACCACCTGGGTCTGGGCAATGTGCTCGGCCCTGGCTTCACCAGCCGCCAGCACCGTTCCCGGCACCACGAACAGCGCCATGCCATTGTCGGCCGCCCAGCCGGCCTGCACCGCGAGCTTTGCAGGCAGGTTGGCGTCATTCTCCATGAAAGGGGTGTGCGGCATCTGGTCGCCGCCGCCCTTTTCGGCGAGCGCGCGGACGGGAATGAGATGATCGCAATAGCCGAACACCATGTCGGTGAAGGTTGCGATCATTGCGGGGTCTGGTTTGACGCGATGCAGCGCTGCTTCGGTGTCGGCAGTGATCATGCCCAGCACCTCTGTTTCCAGTCGCACCACATGCATTCGAAATGATCGGGATCGGATGCGACGCGCGGTAGCCATTCATCGGCGTCACAGGCCTGAAGGATCCGCACCGCCTTGTCGCTGCAGGCCTGCGCCAGCGCGCCGTTGAACGGCACCAGCTCATGCCAGAGCTCACAGGTATCCTTGTTGATCGCGGTGAATACGGCCGGATGGTCCGTGAGGCCGAGATAGGCCTGGTAGAGCGCGATCTGCGCCGTATAGACCGGCTTGGCGACGGCGACGCCGCGTTTGACGATATCCCGCCAGTTCTTGGCGTTCGCGGACTTACATTCCCACAGTGCAGGCACGGCCAGACCATCGGGCCCAGCCACGATGACGCCGTCGATGTGGCCACGGATCCGGCCGTTTGCGACGGCAAATCCGAACTGATCGCCCGAGGAATTGCGCGTGCGCAGGTCGTATCCGGCCTTGGTAAGCCAGTCGACGGCGAGGTCCTCGAACACATGGCCCACCGCAAAAATCCGCAGGGTCTTGCCATCGAACTCCCGGTCGGGATCGCGCGGCACCTTCAGGTATTCATACTGCAAGCGCCGGGCGCAGCTCTCGCCGAGCCTGCTGCCGCCAAGGTATGCCCGCGGTTCGCGCGTGCTGTTTTCCAACGTGAGCGCGGAGTCGATCCGGGCGTTCACCACATCGACGAACCGGGGAGGTTTCTCCCGGTGGTTGAAATCGAGCGCGTCCATCAGAACGGCACCTCCGGTGCGCTCTCCCACATCGACCGCTGGAAGCCGTCGACGGCAGCCTCGGCAAGGGCAGCCGCCTGCTGTTCGGTGAGTTCATTGAAGCGCCGGTGCCAGCCGATCCCAGCCATGGCGCTGCCCATGTTTTTCATCGCAGCCACGAGGGCCGCACGTTCGCGTTCGCCGGGATTATCCATGACCGGCCATCCCGGTCAGGACCACCATCGTCAGGTTGGATATATGATTCGCTGCGGCGACGGCTCCGACCACCAGAATGGTCGGGTCTGTGGAGCGATTTATGTGGATAGTCAGTTGATAGCTGGCGACCCGAGTGCGGACACGTAGTCCGCTAAAAAACCTCAGAAAACGGTGCATTTGACAGGACTCCAGATGGTCCTGTCACTTACCGGCGAGGTCTCCGGACTGTCGGGAGAACAGAAAAGGAACCTACCCTCTTGGCAAGTCCGTTCGGCGCGATAGGCTGGATAGTGACGCCGCCCCCATAAGTTGCCTGGAGCCTGTATGCCGACATTCAATCCTCGTCTGTTTACCAAAGCCGATCGCCTGAAGAATATCTCGGTCGCCAACCTTGTGGCGTTGTTCAATCCGTGGTCCGAATATCTCGCCGGGCGCGGTGTCACACTGGTCGACGACGAAGATGGGTTTCCGTTCGAGCGGCTGAGCGGCGTGTTGATGACGCCGACCGACGAAACCCCGACCGAACTGGTTGACGCGCTCTATTTCATTCACGAAACGGCCACCGATCTGCGGATCGAGGACCTGCTCGATATGGCACGGACAAACGGGCTCGATCTGGCGCACAGCGACGACGCGACACCGGCGGACATCGCCGTGCAAATCTGGCTCCTGCGTCCCGACCTGCTGCGTGTTTCCCATGCGCGCGCCGTTGTTTTCAACCAGAAGAAGTTCGAATATTTCAGCGGGCATACGGAGGATTCACAGCCTTTTCCGGAGGTGTCGGATGTCCAGACCCTCGAAATCCAGCGTGCCTTCGACGACTGGTTCGCAGATAAACGCAAAGGACGCGGCACGCGGTTCCTGACCTTTCGTCGCGACCAACGGGTCTGGATTCTCGTGCGCCACGGGCTGCCGATGCGACGTGAAGGCAAACATCAGGACAGCGGAGAGACGGCCACCGAACTCTACCGTCCGCAGCAGCATGACGTGCTGGTCTATGATGAAGAGAGCGGCGAGATCGGGGTTCACACCTCGACCAAGGGGGAAACCGAACTCTATCTGAATACGCTGGGCCTCATACTGTTCAATGACCCAAGTCATTTCGGGAAAGGCGCCAAATATAACTTCGATCCGCTCCTGAATGATGGCCCCGAGGCTCTGGCATGCGGCGACATCGAGGGAATCGACCGTGTCGTCCTGGTCGAGGTGCAGAAATATTGGGGAGGATTTGCCGAACGGGAGATCCGCAAGGCTGACGATCTCTTTGCCGCCTTCGCCGACAGGTGGCCCGACAGGCTCCGCGGCGGCAGAATCACCAGTGTCGGCTTCAAGGTCCGTTTCGCGAATTCCTCGAAGGACAGGTCAGTCACGATCCGCTTGCCAAACATCGCCCGTTACGATCGGGACGATGACAGCGTTCTGATCGAACAGTGGCTCGCTGCCCGCGGCTTCTGCACGCCGGGCGGTGAATGATCACGGTGCGCAAGCTGACCAAATTCTGGGAAACGCTCGACATGCTGTCCGACGCCGGCATGCCGGCAATCAGCTGGCGCGGTTGCCACCCCGAGGAATGGGAAGTCGTAAATCCGCTGCTGATCAACACTGGCCGGCGCGCTGCCTCGGTTGACTGTCCGTCCAGAGCCGGGGAATTTTGCCCCCGCAAGGTCATCGAGCTTTCGGGCGGGCGCATGGTCGCCGAATGCCAGGATATCCCGGCGGTCTGTGACACCCTCGATGTCACGCTGGCAGACATCCAGATGCAACGGATCGACCGGGGGAAATTCGCCGCATTGGTTTGCGACACGTTGAATCTCACGCCTGCACAGCAAAAGCCGTTTCCAGGGGGGCTGTTCGCGATCGGCAGCCGTGATGTAGTCGCCGGGCGGAAGATCAGTGTCTTCGGGCTTTTTCAGGGCGGCAGTCAGCCAGAAAGAGGGCTGGCGGTGTTTGATGGGCTGCAGGGCATTGCGCAGCCGCAGCTGCTCCTCGTCCCCACCTCCCGCACGCTGTCCGAAGATCAGAAGCAATTTCTGGCTCGCACCGGCGCGGAATGGCGTGCCTTTGACGATGTTCTGGTCGCGGACGGCACCAACAGCGTCATCGCGGCGCCGATGATATCCGATCTGCTGCGGCAACTGGAAGATGTTGTCAGGCAGTCCCTGCAGGGCGGTGCATCCGGCCTGGTATGGGCGCTACCCGCCGATGCGATATGGTCGAGGGTGAAGATCGTTTTCCAATCTGACGAGGTAATCAACGTCAGCTATGATAGCGAAACAAGGCGTTTCGAGCCCGGCCAGCTGGGTATGGCGAAGGCCAATAATGGCAAGCCGACCAACCAGTGGACGATGTTGAAGGCCATCGCCATGGGCAGCGGCTCGATACCATTTCCCTCCGACAGCAAGCTTCAAAAGCAGAAGCAGACGCTATCGGGAAAGCTGATCGCAGCGTTCGGCATTCAGGGCGATCCCATCGTGGTCAAGGACGGCCAATATGTGGCCCAGTATGTGACGAACGCCAATGGTCTGAAACAGGGCCGGCAGGGCGCGCATCAACGAAATTTCGCTGACGACGACTGAACTTTTTTTCGATTTTTTCTGCCGACTGAGCCGCCGGAATCCGCAGATTCCCGGCGCCTTTTTATTGCCGATCCGCGCTCCATCCCCGCCTGAACGAAAATTCGCCGGTGACCTGCATTCCAGCCCCCGAGCTGGTCCGCAGATCAAGGCGAACCCAAATGGAGCTCAACAACCGCTATGGCGGCATCTCCCCCCGCGTAATCCGTAACATGAAGTATCAGGCCGCCAGGCTGGCGCGCAGCGGCGCGCTGCCCGGCACGGACAAGGAAGACATCGAGCAGGAGCTGATGCTCGACCTGTTCCGGCGTAAGGGCCGGTTTGACCCCGACCGTGCATCCTTTAACACTTTCGCCGACCGGATAATCACCAACCGGGTGGCCAGCCTGACAGCGTCGACCCACAAGCTGCGCGCCGAACGCATCACCATCTCCCTCGACTTCGTTGTCGCGAATGACGACGAGGACGACGGCACCAGCCTGCTCGACAAGCTGGACGATCTCGAAAATCCCTTTGCCGTAGACGAACTGAAGATCGGCCTCGTCCGCGATGTCGCGCGCTTCATCGGCGACCTGCCGCCGGTTCTGCAACGCTACGTCGCTATCCTCGCCGCCGACAACGTTTGTGAGGCCGCGCGGGAGGCAGGGCTGCACCGGTCGACCATTTACGAGCGCAAAGAGCAGATCCGCCGGGCCGCCGAGGACTGCGGACTCGCGGAATATCTCGGCCTCATCCCGACAGTTCGGAGTCGCCGCCGGTAGATGACCAGCAGAGGACGACGGCACCGCCGCTCAAAACCTCGCCAAATCATGCCGGGCCTTCGGGCGAATACAACACCCCCAGTGGGGAACAACCCGACCGCGTGCTCCAGGGCGGCGTCGGGCCCGGCAGATGTTTGCCTGACGAACCCTGGTCCCTTCGACGA